>CAYWHE010000049.1:0-21534 GCA_964458125.1 uncultured Flavobacteriaceae bacterium
ACATAAGCCGGAGCCAGCCTAAATAAAGAACCAGGTAACAGGCATTCACGGCCAGGACCAGGTACCGGAAATTGATTTCACCTGTCACTGTCAACCAGGCAGTACTAAACAGCCGGAGGAGAACCATCCGGGATTCGTAAAAAGGCTGGACTAATAAGCTGATTCCCTCTTGCAGTGAAGCGGCTTCCTTTATACCGGAAAGGAAATCAAGAACCGAGGCATAGTCATCCCAGATGGGAACATTTACGGCATCCGTTAGCAAATGGCTGAAAAACAACAACAGAACAGAACCGGTTGTCAAAAGCATAAATTTACGGATTGCAGCGGGTGATTTATTGAAGAAAAAAAAATTCTTCATTCCGAGCAGCACTCCGGTAATCAGGATAATTTCCCCGACAAAAAAAATCCCGGCCTGCCTGAAAGGTCTGTTTAGTTCCCGGTGGAAGATTTTTAAAAAAAAATCCAGCAAAATGTCTGTAAACCGGTCCGTGCATAACAGAGCACCCGCAACAAGCATGATGACGGAAATCAGGATGTATTTCCATGAAGACCGGGCGGCAGGTTGTTGCGGGCTGGCCATGATCAGGGCTTAAAGATGCCGGATTGAACGGCCCGCTCAATAACAACAGCTGCATCAACGGGAATCACAGGAGGTGAACTTTTTACGGTTTGATGCATTTGGAAACTTTGAATGAATCCCTCCAGCTTTTTTTTCCGCAAAACCGTTTCAGGGTAAAAACAAAAAGCAGACGCCAGGAAATAAAGGCCGCTGCCCACAATTAATCCGGGCAAAATCCTTTTCTTAAAAACCGTACTGTTCATTTCTGCCAGTGCGATAAACAGGCAGACCATACCCAGGCAGGAATAAACTGCATACCGCATGGCAAGCGCCTGCCTGATTCCATCCGCAGTGTCCAGACGGAAAAAGGCAGCTAGGATTGCAGATCCTGCCACGTATAACAGCATGGAAAAATTAAACGGATTCAGCAAATAATATTTCTTCCTGATCAGCCAAATGAGAACAAGAATAAAAAGCGTGCCGGCTAAAACCGGCAATTCCAGCCGGTAAAAGAACTGGAAAGCCGAACCCAGGAAGACCAGGCAGTAACCGGCCACCAGAAGGGGGTTCACTGACAACAGTTCCTGCCAGCTCCGGACCGGCTGGTAATTCCGGAAATAAAAAATTATCATCAGGATAAAAACACCTAACCAAACCAATTGCCTCCTTTTGTCCTTCTTCCAAAAAAGAATCAGGAGGCCAATAACAAAAACCAGCCAGCCATTTCCATAGCTTAAACACGACAGGCAAGCCGAAAACAGGGCCAGGGTAAAGGAGAGGGAGGTTCGCTTTTCAAGAAAAAAGAAGGCTGCCGACGCAAAAAACATGGTGAAAATAATATGCATACCTGCTGTGGACCAGAGTTGCGCATCATACCAGGTAAAATTAAAAAGAATCAGGGAAAAAGGAATCATTAATACCTCACCGAAACTTATGTGCTTCATTCCGCGAAAGACCAAATATACAAGGGCGCAAAAGGCCAGGTTTACCAGGAAAATGAGCGCTCTGAAATTTATTGTCTTAAACATAAAATGATAAGCTACCACGGTGAGTTTCAACATAACATTCCTCGTCTCTACATACGGTGTCCACACCAGGGAAGCCTGTTCACCCGGAGTTGCGGCAATGAAGGCATTTAAAAAACGAAGAATGGCATAATAATCATCCGTTAAGGGGACGTTGACGGCATGCGCATTAATGTAATTCCAGTAAAATACCATCAATACGGAAACAGTCAATACCGGATAGTACCTTAGTGGTAAAAGATTACCGGAACCTGCAGAAAGTTTAAAAATCATCAGCAGGAAACCAAATAGCAGCAAGGCGGAACCGGTCATTTCAAGCCCTGCCAAACGGAAATCCTCATCCGGCCGGAAGTAAAGCAGCTCGTTAACTGAATCAAGGATAAAGCGTCCGAAAGCATCATTCCTTAAAAGGATTCCGCAGACAAAGCACAGGATTGCCAATACATAAGCAATACGATGCAATAAACCCAGATCGGAATGTTGATGCCGGTCGGAAGGGCCAGGCCCGTCAAGGCTCATAAAAAGATTTACCGGATAAGCGTTACATATCCCTTCACCCTGTGTTTGCGGCCATTCTGTTCAACCAGGTCGATTTCATAGGCATATACGCCCTCAGGGGCCAGGGTACCACCCATCTTTCCATCCCAGACAGGTCGCTTATCCTTGACCTGGTGCACCAGGGAGCCCCACCGGTTAAAAATACTGATCTTGTAGCTGGCTACCCCTACAAAGTAGACATCAAACATGTCATTCTTTCCGTTGTTGTCGGGTGTAAAGGCTTTGGGGACATAGAAGGAATACTCATCGGCCACATAAACAACAAACTCAATGCTGTCCGTACACTGCTGCAGGTTGCTGACAATCAGTTTAACGGTATAGTGACCCGTATCCGCATAGGTATGAACGGGGTTGGGTTCATTGGAGCCGGGAGTGTTGTCACCGAAAGTCCAGCTCCAGATGGTGGCACCGGCACTATGATCGGTAAACTGAACGGTTGGATTATAAAGTGTAGGATTCTTGGGATCATAATCAAATGAAGGTTCAGGCATTTTAAACACATTAATGATCTGTGTTTTGGTGATGCTTGAGGAACAGCCATACGAATTCGTAACGGTCAGCGTGACATCATACAAGCCGGATTTTGTATAGGTGTAAACCGGATGCTGGTTGCCGGAAAATCCTCCATCGCCAAAACTCCAGTGATAGTATGAGCCAGGCAGGGATTGAGAAGAATCGGTAAAGGAAACCGTCAGGGGCTGACAACCTTCAAAGGGTGTGTAAAGGAAATCAACCACAGGGGCATCCACGAGGGTAATATTGACGGTGGCCGTAGCAGACGGGGTACCGCAGTTGTCTGTAACTATTACAGTAAGGGTTGTGTCAGCGACCGGTGAAACGGTTATGGATTGGGTATTGGCCAGGCCATTGTTCCAGTTGTAGAAATAGGTCTGGTCACCACCTGAAGCCAAAGCAGGAACCACCAGTGATTTTCCCCTGCAGATAGAGGTATCATTAAAAATTACCACCGACAGCGGCGGCCTCACGGTGACTGTAATGCTGGCGACACTGGACGGGCACCCGATAGAATCGGTAACAGTAACCGTATAGGTAGTGGTGGTCACGGGGGTCACGACGATGCCGTTGGAAGCAGACCCGTTGCTCCACAGGTAAACATAAGGGGCAGTGCCACCGTTGGCCACCACGGCCAGATTGGCGCTGTCACCGATGCAGATGGTCGCCCCGGTCGAGGCGTTTAACACCAATTGCGTAGCCTGGTTGATGGTGAAGGATTCCGTTGCCGTACATCCGGTGTTATCGGATACCGTTACCACATAAACTCCTGCAATAAAATTATTCACACTGTTCCCGGTGTTTCCATTTGACCAGCTCACTGTATATGGAGGAACCCCGCCGGCAGGGCTTACAGTTGCAGCACCGTCATTTCCTCCAAAACAGGTGACATCCTTTACACCGCTGAGGTTGACTACAGGAATGGAAGAGGACTGCACCGAGTCGGTTACCGAAATGGTACAACCGTTCGTGTCGGTAACGGTGACTGTATACACCCCGGCAGCCAGACCGGTTATGGAGTTATTGGTTCCTGAATTGGACCAGGTATAGGCATATGGAGGCGTTCCACCTGCCGCAGCAATGGAAACGGAACCGTTGTTGCCTCCGCAGGATGTGCCTACAGTGGAAAGCGGACCTGATAAAGCAGCTGCGGGTTCGTTGATGGTGACCGATACCGTATCTGCACAGCCCTGTATATCATTGACAATGACCTGGTAAGTCCCGGCCGTCAGGTTATTTACTGTCGCTGCTGTAGATCCAGGCAAAGCGTTAAAAGAATTATCATACCATTGATAGCTGTATGTACCGGAACCCACCGTTACTCCAAGTGTGGCCGACCCGTCATTGCCACCGAAGCATTTGACATGCTGGGTGGCCGTTATCCCTGCTGTCATGCCATCAAAAGGAACATTAAGGCCAATGGTCATCGTACAGCCCTTCTGGTCAGTAACTGTTACTGTATATGCACCTCCCGTAATTCCGGAGGCTGAAGAGGAGGTGCCGCCTGAAGGAGACCACTGGTAGGTATAGGGAGCAGTTCCCCCGGTTACTGTTACGGATGCCGATCCGTTAGATGTGCCACAATTGGTGGAATTCACAGTCACATTGGTTTGGGCCAAAGCAGTGGGTTCTGTTATGGTAATATTGGTCTGAGCCGGGCAACCGATGGGAGGAGTCACGGTAACCGTATAATTTCCGGCCTGTAACCCCGTAGCTGTCTGCGTGGTCTGGACGGGGGTGGTGTTCCAGGAATAGGTATAACCGGCCGGCTGAACGGTGGAGGTTCCGTTACTTCCTCCAAAACAGGAAACATCTGTTTGTACTGTATTTAATACCAGTGAATTAATGGATAACGGGTAATTCGCTGGCAATACGGGTGCATTGTAACAGAGGTCAAAGACGGTGTCCACCAGTGAAAAGGTAAAGGCCCCGGCAAAGCCAATCGGGGGTGAAAATGTAATGGTGTAAATGCTGCCGTAATCCGCGCCGATTAAACAGGCTGCTCCCGACACCGCATTAACGGTGTAAGGTCCCCCGGGGCCTGCAAAGGTAAAGTCTGTAGGCTGAACGGAAGTGCAATAGATGTTCTCGGAAAAATAAACCGTAAGGGTACTGTCACCGCAACTTAATACCGTGTTGGTACTGTCAACCTGGGGCGGGATATTATCATAAATCTGAGCCGTTGAAGGCGTAAAATCAAGGATATAACCCGACTGGGTGGAAGAATAATTGCTGACGTTCATCACATAGGTGTGTCCGGCTATCACAGCGAAAACCGGGCTTGTCTGTTGAACCGTGCCACCATTGGTACCGGTAACCCCTCCACCTCCGTTATTCCCTGCGTAATTACAGCTCACCTGGAGGGGGGTTGTGGCAATATCAGAACAAAGATGGTTGGTAATATCAAAAATGGCCCAGTCATAGTCATCATTCGGATTATTGGGGGTTATTGAAAAATCAAGATTCCCACCGGTCTGTACGGTAAAGGTATACCATACGTCATTCTTCTCACCAGATTGCAGGCAGCTGATTGGATAGACTATTTCACCCGGGTAGTTTCCGGTCCCCGAAAAGGCATTGCTTTGTACGAAGGTGTCCTGGCAAACCGGTATGGCCCCCAGGCAATCCTGCACAGTTGGTATTTGCGCAAACACTGGTTTTGCAGCGGTAAGAACAAGGCAAAGGAAATAACAAAACCGTATGAAATGTTTCATGCGCCTGTATTTTTTAGAAATTCACTCAAAAATACAAATTTTATAATTAAAATACCGTTTCGATACAAGATTTATCTAATTTTTTTATCAAGAGGCCGGCCTCATTTTGTTCATAGTTTAAGTCCTTAAATCTTGACAGGATGCAGGCATTTCGGTACTTTTGACCCTCATTTTTAACAGCACTATGGACAGATGCGCCTCAACTCATTAGAAATTAAAGGATTTAAAAGTTTCGGAGACAAAGTAACCATTCATTTTGACAAAGGGGTCACCAGCATAGTGGGTCCAAACGGTTCCGGCAAGTCAAACGTGGTCGATGCCATGCGATGGGTACTGGGTGAACAGAAAACCAGGATGCTTCGTTCGGAAAAGATGGAAAACATCATCTTTAACGGGACCAAAAGCCGGAAACCGGCTAACCTGGCCGAAGTGAGCCTGACCTTTGAAAATACCAAAAACATCCTGCCCACCGAGTTCTCAAATGTATGCATTACCCGTAAATTATACCGTACTGGCGAAAGCGAATACCTGCTCAACGGGGTGACCTGCCGGCTAAAAGATATTACAGACCTTTTCCTGGATACCGGTATCGGGAGCGACTCCTACGCCATCATCGAACTGAAAATGGTGGATGAAATACTCAATGACAGGAACAATACCATTAAATTCCTGCTCGAGGAAGCAGCGGGCATCTCCAAATATAAAATACGGAAAAAGCAGACGTTTCAAAAACTGGAAGAAACAGATGCCGATCTGAACCGGGTTAATGACCTGGTATTTGAAATTGAAAAAAGCCTGAAACAACTTGAAGTTCAGGCAAAAAAAGCCGAAAAATATTACCGGCTGAAGGAGGAATACAAACAGGTCAGTACGCAGGCCGCCATATTTGCCCTGCAATCCTACAGAAACAGCCTGAATGAACTGCAGCAGAAAGAAACATCCTGCCAGGATGAAAAATTGCGGCTTTCCGTGCAGATTGACCATTTGGAAGCCGGTATACAGCAATTTAAAACGGATGTGCTGGAAAAGGAAAAACAACTGACCGAAACCCAGAAACTCTTTAATGCCCGGGTTCTCCAATTGAACCAGGCTGAAAATGAGGAAAAGGGGCTCCAGGAAAAACTGAAATTCCTGGTCGAGAAACAACAACAACTCAGCCGCCAGAATTTTGATGCGGAGACCGTCATTGCCGAATACCAGGAGCAAATGACCAGGCATGGAGAAGAAAAAGCAGCCGAAGAGCTCAAACTCGCTGAAATTGAGAGCGGGGTTGGGATGTTGAAGTCGGAGGTGGAGGGGATCAAGGCCGCATACGCCCAGTCCCAGCAGGAACTTCGGGAGCTGAACAACCAGTTGTTCCATGCCCGTCAGGAACTGAACAACCATGAAACCAGGATGGCCGTACGCAAAACACGGCTGAATTCCATTCTGGAAGAAATGAAACGGATCAACGATCTGATTTTACAGAACGAGTCCAGGCTGTCCTCGATTGAAAACGATATCACGCTGCAGACGCCCGTTCTCCAAAATCTTGAAAAGTCGTTTTCGGAATTAAAAAATGAACAATCCGGTGCCGGGCAGGAATTAAAAACATCGGACCAGGCCTTGCAGGAACTCCATGCTTCTCTCCGGGAAGCCAACAGGCAACTGGATTCCAAAACGAATGAATACCAACTGACCAAAAATATGCTGGATCAACTGGACGGCTATCCGGAATCCATTAAGTTTTTGCGGAAGAACCATGCAAATTCCAAAATGACACCCTTGCTGTCCGACATCATCAACTGTGATGAAGCCTATAAGATATCCATTGAAACTTTCCTGGAGCCGTTCCTGGGTTACTTTGTTGCCGACAATGCCCATCATGCCTGGGAAGCCATAGAATTGCTGAATGATTCCGCCAAGGGAAGGGCCAATTTCTTTGTACTGGATACATTGGTTAACTACAACCTTCCCCGCTATGAAAAACCCGAAGGCTGTGTGCCTGCATTAGAAGTAATGGAGCCGGATCCACAATACCGGAAATTGTTTGAACTGCTTCTGGGTCATGTCTTTATCATGGAAGATGCCCGGCAGGTACAGTCCATCAACATGAATGAACGGAATTCCCTGGTCATCCTGTCCAAAAACGGCACGTTCCTGAAACAGAAATATACCGTTGGAGGTGGATCAATCGGGCTATTTGATGGAAAACGAACGGGCAAGATTAAAAACCTGGAGAAGCTTCAATCCCAAATTGAACAACACCAACGGGAGGTCGACACCATAAAAATTTCCATCCGGAACCAGGAAAATACCTCGCGCCAGTTAAAAGACAAACTGAACAGGCTTCAGCAGGACCAGGGCAAAACCGAAACCGAACTTTCCAAAATCCGGATTGCACTCAACTCCCTGACCAATAATAAGGATTTTATTCTAAACGGCACCCAATCTTATAAGAACAATATCCTGAAACTGGAGACCGAGATGAACGAAATCAACTCCCGGAATTCAGAAGTCATTGATAAACCGGAGGAACTGACGGACAGACTGAGTCAAAACCTGACGGCAGTAACCGAAGAACTTAAAAACAAACAGGAGGCTTCCAATGAACTGCAGACTCAGCTGAATGAAAAAAGCCAGCAGTACAATCAGCAGAACATCCAGTTTCTTCAGCAACAGAACAAAATCCAGAATGTTGTTCGTGAAATAGGCTATAAATCCACCCAGGTAGAAAATCTTTCCCGTACCAGGGCCCAGAATGAGGAAGAGCTGATCAGCCTTACGGTCCAGCATGAAAAACTGACTGCTGAACTGGAACACAAAGGACAGGAACTGATTGCGCTTCACGAGGAGAATAAAATCCAGGAAGCGCTCCTGCAGGAGCATGAAACAGCTTATTACCAGGCGAAAGGAAGCATCGAGGAGGAGGATAAAGCCATTCATGAAATCAGGAAAAAGAAAGAACAAGCCGAGGTGCTGATCCAGTCTGTCCATGACGAAATCAACCACCTCAAATTGCAGCTGACCTCCCTCAGGGAAAGACTGCACATTGAATTCGGCATTGATATCAATGCAATCATCAACCTCGTTCCGGACGAAAACCTGGTGGAGGAAGAAGTGAAGGCAGGCAGCGAAAAGCTGAAGAAAAAACTCGATGAGTTCGGTCCCATTAACCCCATGGCGCTGGAGTCTTTCAAGGAGATCAAGGAACGTTACGATTTCATCATGAAGGAACAGGATGATCTGAAAAAAGCAAAGGAGTCATTATTGCAGACGATTGCCGAGATTGACGCCACAGCAAAGGAAAAATTCATGGATGCTTATTTCGAAGTCCGCAATAACTTCGTCAAGGTATTCCGTTCCCTTTTTTCAGAGGAAGACAAATGCGACCTGATCCTCTCCGATCTCAACAACCCCCTCGAATCCGACATCAACATCATCGCCCAGCCCAAAGGCAAGAAACCTTTATCCATCCACCAGCTTTCAGGAGGTGAAAAAACGCTTACGGCAACGGCATTGCTTTTCGGCATTTACCTGTTAAAGCCCGCACCATTCTGTATTTTCGATGAGGTGGATGCCCCGCTGGATGACAATAACATTGATAAATTCAACAACATCATTAAGAAATTCTCCAACGAATCCCAGTTTATTATCATCACGCACAACAAAAAAACCATGGCTGCCACCGATATCATTTACGGCATTACCATGGCTGAACCAGGCGTCACCACGGTGGTTCCAGTGGATCTTCGGGCCTACGCCTGAAATTCGGGATTCTGAAATTTAAATTGGACGATTTTTGTTTTAAGTATTATCAGGCTGGATGCTTTTTTTTAGCCAATGCAGGAACCGGCTGATTGACTTAAGACGGATTAAATAAGGAAGTCGGAAATGAAAGCAACTTTTACGCCCATCCGGGGAAATAAAAAAAGCGCTGATTTTACCCGGCGCTTTTCTATTCTAACAGCTGAAATTATTCTGCCAGTACAATCACTTTATTTTTCAATACCTCAATCACTCCGCCCAGGACATCAAAAGTTTTCTCACCCTCCGTTGATTTTATTTTTACCTGTCCACGCTGAAGGGTGGAGATGATGGGTGCATGATTATTCAGCACCTGGAAACGTCCGTCAGTTCCGGGAACGGAAACAGAGGTAACCTCTCCTGAAAATATTCTTTTATCGGGTGTAATGATTTCTAAATGCATCGGGGATGGGATTAATTGGATTCGGCAAGCAGCTTCTTTCCTTTTTCAATGGCATCTTCAATGGTTCCCACCAGGTTAAATGCGGCTTCAGGATACTCATCCACCTCACCGGCCAGGATCATTTTAAAACCTTTGATGGTTTCTTCTATCGGAACCAGTACTCCTTTCAACCCTGTAAACTGCTCGGCTACATGGAAGGGCTGCGATAGGAACCGCTGAACACGTCTGGCGCGGTGCACAACCAGTTTGTCCTCATCGCTCAGTTCATCCATACCCAGGATGGCAATGATATCCTGAAGTTCTTTATAGCGCTGGAGGATTTCCTTCACCGCCTGTGCCGTATTGTAGTGATCTTCGCCCAATACTGCGGCTGAAAGAATACGGGAAGTAGAATCCAGCGGATCCACAGCCGGGTAAATACCCAGTTCGGCAATTTTCCTGCTCAACACCGTGGTGGCATCCAGGTGGGCAAAGGTTGTTGCCGGTGCAGGATCAGTCAGGTCATCCGCGGGTACATAAACGGCCTGTACGGAGGTAATGGAACCTCGTTTAGTTGAGGTGATTCGTTCCTGCATCAGGCCCATTTCAGTGGCCAGTGTAGGTTGATAACCAACCGCCGAAGGCATCCGTCCCAGCAAGGCCGATACTTCTGATCCTGCCTGGGTGAAACGGAAAATGTTATCAATAAAGAAAAGAATATCCCTGCCTCCTGATTTTTCATCCCCGTCACGAAAGTGTTCCGCCACGGTAAGTCCAGAAAGCGCCACGCGGGCACGGGCTCCGGGAGGCTCGTTCATTTGTCCGAAAACCAGTGTGGCTTTGGATTCCCTGAGTTTATCATAATCAATATTGGAAAGATCCCATCCTCCGGACTCCATAGAATGCTTAAAAGCATCTCCGTAACTGATGACACCTGATTCAAGGAACTCGCGGAGCAGATCGTTACCTTCGCGGGTGCGCTCCCCTACTCCGGCAAATACGGAAAGCCCGGCATAGGCTTTGGCAATGTTATTCACCAATTCCATGATCAATACCGTTTTACCAACACCGGCACCACCGAACAAACCGATTTTACCCCCCTTGGCATATGGCTCCAGCAGGTCGATGACCTTGATCCCGGTAAAGAGTACTTCGGTTTCAGTTGAAAGATCTTCAAATTTTGGGGCCTCCCGGTGAATCGGCATTCCGTTTTCATTGGAAACTTTACCGATACCGTCAATGGCTTCACCAATCACATTGAAAAGCCTTCCTTTGATGGCCTCCCCGATGGGCATTTTAATCGCCGAACCGGTTGCCACAACGTCCATTCCCCTGACAAGCCCGTCGGTAGAATCCATAGCAATGGCCCGTACGGTATCCTCACCAATGTGCTGCTGGCATTCAAGAACCAGTTTATGACCGCCTTCGCGTGATATTTCCAGTGCATCCAAAATGTTGGGGAGTTTTGCATTCGCCTGGTCGAAACTGACATCAACGACCGGACCGATAACCTGTACTATTTTACCGATATTTGCCATGATTGAATTACAATATGATTTTTTATTTTACGGGCGCGAAAGTAGTACATTTTCCTTAATTCCGAAAGGAATCCTCAAATAAGATTTTTTACCCGCCAGGCTTTTCCGGAAGGAAAAATATGTGCTATTGGTTATTTCAGCTGAGATCCAGGTTCCAGGTCTTTTTTTTCCGGGTTTTTCAAAAAACCCTCCTGAAAATCGGTTCAAGCTGAAAAATATAATGATATTTGCCGCTTCAATAACAGGTTCGTATCTTGGTTGAGATTATGGGAAAGGTATATCAGTATATTCTGGATAAGAAAAAAGCCGGAAAGAAGCTTTTTGCCATTCTGGTGGATCCGGATAAACTTTCCGTCAAACAGGCCGGTGAACTTGCAGCCCGTTCAGCCGGGGACGGGGCCGACCTCCTGTTTGTCGGCGGAAGCCTGCTGACGAATGGCAGCCTGCATCATTGCCTGGAAGCCATCAGGAAAAATTCACCCCTTCCGGTTATTTTATTTCCCGGCAACACCCTGCAAATTGATCCCCAGGCTGATGCTATCCTGTTTCTTTCCCTCATTTCCGGCCGGAACCCGGACCTGCTGATCGGCAAACATGTGATTTCGGCACCGCTTATACAGGAAAAAAAATTAGAAGCTATCCCAACCGGATATATGCTAATTGAAAGCGGAAACACAACGGCAGTGCTATATATGAGTAATACCCTGCCAATCCCGTCGGGCAAACCTGATATTGCGGCCAGTACTGCTCTTGCGGGAGAAATGCTGGGTTTGAAAATGATTTTCATGGATGCCGGCAGTGGGGCTCAGTTTCCCGTAAGTGAAAAAATGATCCGTGCCGTCAGGGAAAAAACGACCGTTCCGCTGATTATCGGCGGAGGCATCACAACACCGGAAAAGGCCGCTCTAAACTGCAAGGCCGGAGCCGATATTATTGTGGCCGGAAATTCCATCGAAAAGGATCAGTCCCTGATCCGCTTATTGGCCGATGCCATACACCAGGCCGTTTAACTGACCATATTTTCATACCGCCTGAGTTGGTTGGCATTGACATTAAATTTCAGTTTGAACCGTCTGCTGAAATAGGCCGGATCCTTAAACCCGACCTGGTGCGCTATTTCCTGGACACTGTCGCGGGTACTGCGCAGCAGGTAATGCGCTTTTTCAAGTCTTTGATTTTCAATATAATCCTGTAAATTGGTTCTGGTCATGGACTTAAAAAACTGCCCCACATAATCCTTTGAAACATAAGCCAGGGAAGCAATCATCTCGTTTGAAAGGTCTTTTTCAAGGTTTTCCTGAATATGCCTGATGATATTAACCAGCCTCCTGTCAAGGAGGAAATTTAACTTCTCAATATTCCTGTGAAATTCAGAATTGGCATGAATGTGACGGCAAATGTGTATGGTCAGTTCACGGGTAAGGTTCTCGATCAGGCTGAGACGGCCAATTTTGTTAAGTTCATCCTCCAGGATGATATTCCGCATCAGATAACTCATCTCTTCATCATAGGGAATGAAAATACAAGGTAGTTCAAGGATGTTGAAAAATGGAATGGCCCCGTAAATCAAGACATCAAAACCAACAATGGAAAAAACATCCCTTCCTGGCGTTGCACCCTGTTGAATACTGACGGGTTTTACATACTCTTCCCGTTCCTCACGGGTTGGAAAACCTTCACTGGTATAAGTCTTATAATCGGATGACTGACCATGCTTAAAATATATAGCCTGGCCGGCCGGCATAAAATAAAAGGAATTTTCCTTTAATGGGGTATACGATTCACCGGCAAATAAATTTCCCGAATGATGCTGCACTAAAACGTCCCTTTGTTCAAAGGTTTTGTAAAGGCATGATGGCTTAATGACCTCCCTCAAACTCCCCTTGAAGTATCGTACCTGGAGGGAATCAATTATCCGGTCAAAATTATTATCTGATTTCATCCGGGGAAAATATAGACTCATGGATTCATATACCATCAAAATTATCGATTCCATGACATAAATCCGGTAAAATCATTTATTATTACTGTTTGATTGACTTTTTTTACAAATTTGTGACAGTTGAATAATGAGATCAACCGTGTATTCTTGTATGGATATTGACTGGAATGAAAACGCTTGAAATAACCGGGTTTCTTTTTGGCATCGCCGGTGTCTTTCTCACCATCCGCAGGCAGATTTTTTGTTTTCCTGTAGGACTGGTCAATGTCAGCATTACGGCCTGGCTGGTGTTTCATCAACAGTTATATGCGGATGTTTTACAGCAGCTGGTTTATTTCATCCTGCTGGTTTACGGATGGGTGCAATGGGCAAAAGGCAATTCTACCGCTGATCATACTGTTACAGCTTCCTCCCCGATAACCTTGATTTACCTCGGAATCCTGATCATGTTCAGTTCGGCCGCACTGGGTTACCTGTTAAGGACTTATAGCAACGCCTCCTATCCATACCTGGACAGCACCGGAACAATCATTTGCTTTACTGCACAATGGCTGATTGCCGGAAAGAAAATCGAAAACTGGTACCTCTGGGTGGTCGCCAACCTCATGTATATTATCCTTTACCTATTGAAGGACCTTCCCTGGTATTCCTTACTATCTGCTGTTTACCTCGTCATGGCAGTGTTTGGCTGGAGGGAATGGAAAAAACGAATGACTGGCTTGGCACATGATTAAGCGAATTGCATTAATCGGACCCGAGTCGACCGGGAAAAGCACCCTGTGTAAAAAACTGGCGGGTTATTATCATACCCGGTGGGTGCCGGAATATGGAAGGATTTACATGGAGAACCGGAAGGGTTCCTATTCGCTGTCCGATATTGAACACATTGCAAACATGCAACAGATGCTGGAGCGGGCTGCTACAGCCTGGGCCGGCAATTTTTTGTTTTCAGACACGGAACTTATTTATTTAAAAATCTGGAGTGAAGATGTGTTTAAAACGGCTCCCGCATGGATCGAAGAACAAATCAGCAACAGGCCATACGACCTGTATTTACTGACCAGTCCGGATATTCCCTTTGTTCCCGATCCTGTCCGCGTGAATGAACACCGAAGGGACTACTTCTTTGAGTTGTACAGAAAAGAGCTGGACACCAGGGGACTATTATATGAAATTATTTCCGGTCCTGAAGAGGGGCGTTTTGAAATGGCTCTCAGCCATACCAGGTTTCATTTTGGTAAATCAGCGGACGAATAACTCCCGGAATTACATATCCAATCAGACAATCCTTGACGAAGTAATGATTTCACGCAAACCGCTGCATAAAAAATATCCGACCCAGGAAAAGAGTCCTGATCAGCAGGGAATTAATCCTCTCCACGATCAATTGAAATTTCAGCAACCCGAAACCTCACCACCATTTATTCCCGGGGGGCCAAAAACGAGAATCTGTTTAAAAACCAATTATGGCAGATAAAAAAAACAACTCGCAGGCTATGCCGGAATTTTTCTTTGGAAGTCGCGCAGCTGGTTTTACTTATAAATTTCAACAATTTCATTGAGGGTTTGCGTACGCCTCGTAAAGGTGAATTTTGCACGGGTGAAAGTATTTACCGGTACGCCCTGCCATAAAACATAATTACCCTGCCCGTCTTTATAATTATAAACCGGCTGCACGGCATCAGTAAATTCCCAGGTCATGTGATCATCATCTGCAAAGGAAACATTTACCCCGATAAATTTATGATATACCGTTTGCTGAAGCCAGCTCACATCTACGCCTGCAAGGGTAAGCAGGTCGATCAATCCGCCTGCCAGTGCTGTTGCCTGCAACTTGGCTTCCACGGTAAAATGTTCCTGCACACCGGGATCTAAAAAAAACTCTCCGGTATTAAAACGGAAATTGGCATAATCAAACACCTGGTCAATTTTGGAAGAGATGTTCACCCATTTGCTGTCCCCATAAACGACATACATGAACATGGGCCCGATGGTTCCCAGCATGCCGTTGTCGTCGGTCAGTTGCATGACGGTTACCGGGAAAGCCACTTTTTGCCGGATATCGTTCCCACTGTCATCCGTTGCGGTTGTCAGTTCCCAGTTGCCCTGCATGCGTGTTTTGGTGGCGGTTTCGGTTTTTTCACAACTGTTCAGCAGCAATACGGTTGTGATACAGAATAAAAACAGGAAGGAGTTTTGTTTTAAATTTTTCATTTTTCAGTCTTTATTGGTTGAGCCGCGCTGCCTGGCAAAAATGATGCCTGAGTGCCGGCATTCATTTGCACTTCATAAGTGAACCATTTCGCGGCAGGCAGCAGGGCATCTTTGTATATTATTTAATTGTTTCAGGTGGCTTGGAATTAAACCTGAAAAAATTAAAGCCTGGACGCCATCAGCAGGTTCAGATCACGGAAGGGAAGTTTGCATACTTCGCTTACATATTTATTGGTAATTGTGCCTTTGTACAGGTAAACCCCGTTGCGTACATGCTTATCCATCCACAACATTTCATCGAGGCCGCCTTCCTCCCCGATACTCAGCAGGATGGGGGTGAAAATGCTGCTCAGTGCATAGGATGCGGTTCGCGCCACACGGGATGCAATGTTTGGAACACAATAATGAATGACGCCATACTTTCGGAAAACAGGCTGGGAATGATTGGTGACCTCCGAGGTTTCAAAACATCCACCCTGGTCTATGCTCACATCAATGATGACGGCACCTGTTTTCATATTGCTCACCATTTCCTCCGTAACCACGCAGGGTGTCCTGCCTTCTTTATCATGTATGGCACCAACGGCCACATCGGCGGTTTTTAATACACTGGAGAGTATACTCGGGGACATCAGGGAGGTGTATATCCTGGTGCCGAGATTCTTTTGCAGCCGGCGCAGTTTATGCAGGGAATTGTCAAATACCTTTACGTTGGCGCCCAGGCCCATAGCCGTTTTTGCAGCATATTCGCCAACCGTACCGGCGCCCAGGATAACCACCTCCGTAGGCGGAATTCCAGTGATACCACCCAGCAGTTCCCCTTTACCGGAGGTCACATTGGAGAGGTATTCCGCCGCAATGAGGATGGAAGTATTGCCAACAATTTCACTCATGGCCTGAATGACGGGATAAATATCCGTTTCATCTTTGATGTATTCATACGCCAGGGCCGTGATCTTTTTCGTACTCATCCGGGGGATGTATTCCTTGTTTTGCATACTGATCTGCAATATCGAGATCAGCGTTTGTCTGTCCTGCAGCAGGTCAAGTTCCTTATTCAGTGGCGGGGCCACCTTCAGTACGATATCGGCCTGGTAAACCTCCTGAGCCGAATAAACGATCTGTGCGCCTGCATCACTGTAGTCGGTATCGGTAAAACTGGCATTGGCGCCGGCGCCGGCCTCCACCATGATACGGTGACCATTGTTCGCCAGCAACCCAACCGATTCAGGTACCAGGGCGATACGGTTTTCCTGGAAGGCGGATTCTTTGGGTATGCCGATAAAAAGTTCCTTTCGGCTTCTTCCGACTTCCAGCATGCTCTCCTTGGGCATCAGGATTCCCTGTTGGGCAAGTGCAGAAAACCCTGTTTTGGATAGGGGTGAACTCATGCGTGTAAAGTTACAATTCTTTTTTGATCCGACACCTTTAGGTGTATCTTCAGATGGGAAAAATCAAGCAGGGATTCAATCTTTTCGGGCCATTCCACCAGACACAGCTGCCCGGAAAAAAAATAATTTTCGTACCCGATGTCGTAGGCTTCCTGCACAGACCGTATCCGGTAAAAATCAAAATGAAAAACCTGCTTTTCTCCGGCATACCGGTATTCGTTGACGATGGAAAACGTTGGGCTGCTAACAGTTTCCATGACGCCCAGCTGTTTACAGATGGATTTGATCAGGGTGGTTTTGCCTGCTCCCATCTCCCCGTAAAAGGTCCATACCTTGTACTCCCTGGCCGCAAGGATGATCTCCCTGGCTGTTGCATCAAGTTCTTCCAGGCTGGATATTTTATAAATGATTGTCAGGCGAAGGGGATTTTAATGAAATATTACATGCCGAATGGGCTACATGCCTGCCATTGTCAACTTAACAGGTAAGCATACACAACTTTACGCTGAGGTATCAAACAACAGGCCGACCGTTTCACAACGCGGAGAATTGGTTTTAATCTGATTCACTTCCTTTATAATTTCAAATCAGTTTATTATTCAACCAGTCTTAACACTTTTTCAAGGTCATCGGGTGTATCCACGGCAATATTTTCAAAATTGCTGACCGCCGTCATGATCCTGTAACCGTTTTCAAGCCATCGGAGTTGTTCCAGTGCCTCGGTTTGTTCAAGTGCAGACGGTTCAAGTGTGGTGATGGCCCGGAGGGTTCCGGTACGATAGCCATAAATACCAATATGTTTAAAATAGCTGGAAGCCGAAAGCCAGTGACCGGCTTCAGCACTCCGGTTATAGGGTATGGCCGACCGGCTGAAATAAAGCGCCTCCATATCAGCGTTTATCACCACCTTAACCACGTTCGGATTATGAATTTCTTCTTCCCGGGTAATTTCTTTCACCAGGGTTCCGATTCCATGCCTGCCGTTTACCATGCATTGCACCAACTGATCAATTTGCAGTGGATTAATCAGCGGCTCATCGCCCTGGATGTTGATAACCACATCCCAGTTTCCGGCAGTGGTGCTGACCACTTCCATGCACCGGTCCGTTCCGCTTGGATGTTCTTCTGACGTCATCACGGCCTGGCCACCGAAGGAATCTACGGCTCCGGCTATTCGCCGGTCATCGGTTGCTACAATAACCTCATCCAGCCATGCCGCTTTTTTGGCCTGCCTGTAAACCCGCTCAATCATACTCATGCCTTTGATGTCGGCAAGCGGCTTTCCCGGAAAGCGGCTTGAAGCATACCGTGCCGGTATGATGCCCAGCACCCTTTCTTTTTTCAATGTGTTCATCGTTCTGCCTAGATCCGAAGGCTCATTTGAAGTGTAAAACTTCGCGGTGGCTGCATGTCGGCCGGCCGGCCCATGTATTCATGGTTAAACAGGTTCTTCACCAGCAGGGAAATTCGCAGCTGTTCGTTCCATTGATAGCCCACCCTCAAGTCAAATACCCAGTCCCCGTAATGGTGACGGTCGCGGTAATGCCTGACACCGGGTATCCTGACTTCAAAAATTTTATCAATTGACTCCATAAAACTATAGTAACGCATGCTCACACCAACCCCGATATGCTTTAAAAACGTGGCTTCCACATCAGCTTTGGCCATGTGCCTGTACCGGTATTTCAGAATATTATAATTGGCAGAATTTTTTGCCGTATCCACCTTCTCGTTGTAATCAAGCTGTTGAGGATCAATATAGGTATAACCGGCCAGGACAGTTAACGGTACCTGGCCCAGTTTACCTTCCCCGGTCAGGGAAATATCAAAGCCCTTGATCCGGGTATTCCCGATATTCAGGGATTTAAAACCCAGACCAAAATACGGATCAACAAAAGGATTTCCATATTGGGCAAAAGTAAATTCCATCATATTCTCATATTCCGTCCAGAAGGCGGCCACATCGAAGTATCCCTGCCAGGAAGCCAGTTTCAGCCCCTGGCTGATGCCGGCTTCCGCACTCCAGCCCGATTCCGCCTGAAGGCTGTCGTTGGGGTAAATAACAATTTCGCCTACCTGGGTCCTGACGAACTTTTCGGCAATGGACGGGTAACGTATACCCTGACCGTAGGACATGCGGAAATGCGTGTTTTTGAAGATCCTGTAATTTAATCCGGTACGGAAAACCGGTTTAAAACCGTTTTTCACCGTATCCACGCGGTTGTGTTCCCACCTTGCCCCGAACGAAATGTGAAGCCGGTTAACGGCATAATCGGCCTGGGTGAAAAAAGATACATTGTTGGCCTGCCGGTTCCCGTATAATTCGCTAAAGACCGCGGAATACATTTCATCCGCACCCAGTGTCCAGGTAAACTGATCATTAAACTGGCGCTGAAACAGGTACTGCGCAAAGTAAAGTTTGGCCACCGACTGCTGCCTGGTATCGTTGGCATTCTTGGTTTCAAAGTACCGTGTCCTGATTTTATGCATGTTTCCCTTTGAACCTGCATAGGTCAGGTACGGATCGATATTTGTTCGTGTAGTGGTATAGTTACTGATCGTGGTGCCGGAATCGAGTCCTCCAAAGGGTGTGTAGGCTCCCGAACTGTCGTCGGCCCAGATCAGGAACAATCCTCCCTTGGCCTGCTGTATATTGAGGTTTACACCGGCCGACAGCCCTGGCATTTTTTTAGACCGGTAGCGCAGGTTCATGTTGTACCTGTACCGTTCCTCGGTTTCCTCCTGCCGGAAACCGTCTTCTTTCAGCAGGCTGGCACCGGCCACGAAGTCGAGCTGACCGAAACGCTGGCTGTGATGCAGGTTACAACCGCTGGTCATCTGGGCATTCCCTCCCCACCATTTCAGTTCCTTCCGTTTCGGCCGGTCGTAAAAGCCGGAATACAGAATAAAGGTGGATGCCGGCTTGGCTTTCGGGTAGGCGGTTCGGACATTAATTACGCCGTTTAGGGCAGCGGAACCATAGAGAGCTGAGGAAGCACCCTTAATCACTTCAATTTGCTCCAGGTTTTCAACCGGTAAAAAACTCCATTTCGGATCACCGGCATCGGCCGACAGGATGGGCAGATCATCCACCAGCAGCAATACCCGGCTGCCGGCCCCGTAACTGAAACCGCTTCCACCGCGGATATTCGGCTGGCCGTCAATCACCGTTACCCCCGGAACCTGCTCAATGGCATCTTCCATGGTAACGGTATTCGTATTTTCAACCAGGGACGGTTTGACCACAGCCATGGATACCGTTACCTCTTCAATCTTTTGTTCGTACTTTCCTGCCGTCACCACAATGGTACCCAGCGTGGTTGATGCCGGGGAAAGGGATACCTGCAGCCGGGCTGTTTCACCCTGTTTCAAATGAACCACCCTGGACAGCGTTTCATAGCCTATAAAACTAAAACGGATTTTTTGTTCACCGGCCGGGACGCTCAGCAGGTAATTTCCGCCGGCATCGCTGGTTGTACCGGTGGAGTCGTTCAGCAATATGTTAACCCCGACCAGTGTTTCCCCTGTCCGGGCATCACGGACATCACCTGAAATCCGGGCATCCTGGCTATAACCGTAAAAAGAATGCGAAACAACGATCACCAAAAACAAGAAAAAAGTTTTTAGCTTCATAAGCAATTAGGTTTTATTTTTGTTCGGAAATATACACTTTTTAGCTATGAAAAAAGGAAGCCAGGAACTTGTTTACCGCATTGCCCTGACCCTGATTCCCGGCGTGGGCCCGGTTCTGGCCCGCAACCTGGTGAGTTATTGCGGCAGCGTGGAAGGCGTATTCAGTGAAAAAATGCAGCACCTGTTGAAGATACCGGAAATCGGACCGGTTACCGCAGCCTCGATCACCCGTCACCGTTTTTTTGAACGGGCCGAACAGGAAATGCGGTTTATTGAACAACATAACGTCAGGGCTTTGTTTTATTTGGACGAGCACTTTCCAAAACGCCTGGGCAATTGCATGGATGCTCCTGTGATGCTGTATTACACCGGAAACCACGATCTGAACAGCAGCCGCATGCTGGCCGTGGTCGGGACCCGCAAGGCCACCGATTATGGCAGGAAAATAACGGAAGAACTCATTACCGGTTTGGTAGCCCGCAACATTACCGTCATCAGCGGGCTGGCCTATGGTATTGATATTTGCGCTCATAAAACAGCCGTCAAACTCCAGGTACCAACAATAGGTGTTTTGGGCCACGGCCTAGACCGGCTTTACCCTGATTCACACCGGTCAACCGCAGCTAAAATGCTGCAGAACGGAGGTCTGCTGACCGAATATCCCAGCGAAACAAAACCGGACAAGGAAAATTTTCCGCAGCGAAACCGGATCATTGCCGGGATATGTGATGCCGTCCTAGTCATAGAAGCCGCCAGGAAAGGCGGGGCGCTTATTACAGCCCATATTGCCGATTCCTATAACCGTGACGTATTTGCGGTTCCCGGCAGGCTGAATGATCCCTGGTCAGAAGGCTGCAATCACCTGATAAAAACCAATAAGGCCGTACTGATTGAATCCGCTGCCGATATTGAATACATGATGGGATGGGAGGATCAGCCCGAAAAGACCAGGAAACAAACCCAACGGCAGTTGTTTATTGAATTCAGTGAAGATGAAAAGGTCCTGGTGGATATGCTGGAAAAAAACGGAAGCATGCATATAGATGCTTTGTGCCTGGACAGCGCCCTGCCAATGAGTAAGGTGTCCATGAACCTGCTGAACCTTGAATTCAATGGTGTGTTGAAATCACTGCCCGGAAAGATTTATGAACTGGCCTGAAAGGAACATTTTCATATATTTGTTCGTGTATTTTTCCAACCTGATCGCGTTCATCAGTCAAAAAAACCAGGAGGCCATGGCGGTTAAAATAGTGCTGCTCAGCCGGCAATTAGTACCGGA
>CAYWHE010000050.1:0-21289 GCA_964458125.1 uncultured Flavobacteriaceae bacterium
CAAAAAGCAGGTCTGTTTGTTTATTATCCTGCTTCGGACAAAATGCCGAACGGTCGATACTGTTGGGAATGATGCGTATTTTTTCCTTTTCCGGATGGGTCATGCAGGACCTGTCCTGGGAGGAAATAATCATCCGTTCATCAAACCAGCTGAAGGCCTTGTTTTCATATTTCTTCAGCAATTTTTCCTCATAGCGGAAGAAGGGTTTTAAATAAAAAGGCGCACGGGCCGCACGTTGTTCCATACCGCGCGAAAAAAGATCCTGGTAGTCAAGCACCTTGGGGATGCCTTTCAGTTCCCTGGCATACTCGGCCATGCGGATCAACTGGCAAAAGATTATATCGGGCTGAATGGCCCGGATTTTTTCTTCAATCTTGAGTAAAATAGAAGGGGAATAAAAATAACCAACCTGGAAAGGCAAACCCCTGAACAGGGTATTGACCAGGTTCAGGAAAATATGCATGCGACTCAGGGATACTACCCGTATGCTCCGGCACCAGGGCTTCAGTTTGTCAAGCGCTTCGGCATGAAGTTTTCCAGGGTTCAGGGCAAAAAGATGAATTTCATGGTGTGCCGACAAGGCCTTGATCTGCTGAAAAGCTCTGAGCTTATCACCTTTTTCCAACGGATAGGGCATGCGTGAGAGCAGAACAAAAATTTTCATAAGGGAAGGAATGCCGGTGTCCTGGGTTTTATTTTGTCCGATCAAATTATCCGGTTAAACCGGTTCCTCTACAGGGAACACCGGATCTCCGTTGTTTCGAGGGCCTAAATTTACTTCATCCCTTTAAAATCTGAAGGTAAAATTGATAAAGTTTTTTTCCGATGATGTCATTATTGTATTCCGATGCAGCCAAATGCGCTGCAGCCGCTCCGATCCTCCGGCATAATTCCGGATTTTTCCGGCATTCCAGTATCCAATGAATGAATTCGGTGGCCGAATCGGCAATCAGGATATTTTCGCCATGCTTACAGGCAATTCCTTCCGCTCCTATACGGGTGGAGATAATGGTTTTTCCCAAAGCCATACCTTCCATAATCTTGACCCGCATACCACCACCGGATAATAAGGGAACAATCATGATTGCCTTATTGCTCATGTACCGGATCGCATCGGAAATGAAATCCTCAACGATAAGACCGGCGTCCCTCCTCCTTTTAATGGCTTCGGGCATATTTTTTCCGGCCAGGTATAAACTGATGCCGGGATCCCTGGCCTGAACTTCCGGCCATACCTTCTTCAGGAACCATTCCACGGCCTCGAGATTCGGCATCCAGTCCATGGATCCGAGATGAAAGAGGGAAAACCCAGGGATTTCCATTTCCGTAGCCTGATAACGACCGATCTCCAGCCCCAGCGGTATGATGCAGGCCGGAAGCCGGCAGCCATCTTCACGCATCAATTTTTCATCTTCGGCAGTAATCGGAAGGATGGCATCATAACGATTCAGCATGGCTATTTCATAAGTACGAAGCTTTGCGGCCAGGTGAGACAAATACCACCTTTTAAGCGGGTTCCGGCAGGCATAAGCCAGTTGCTGCCAGATGCGGTATTCAACATTATGGGCCCGGAGTACAATACGGGCTGCAGCATGTTTCCTGATGGTGTCCACATAGGGAGCCAGGAACAGGCTCTCCAATTGGACGATATCATAGGATCCCGCTTTCAGGATTTCGACCAGTTTTGTTTCAAAATCCTTTGAAATGAAGCGCTGTATATGATAAGAGTCTTTCCGGAACAGGTTCAAAAAAGCAGGTAATACTTTCACCGTAGTATCGAGGTAGACCATTTCAACAGCCGTTGATTGTCTGAATGAAGGATCTGTTTTTTCCGGATCAACGTAATGTTTTTGAGTGTTAAAGGCCAGGATTTTCACCTTTGCCCCGGCGCTGATAAGTGAACCGGTGATGGCGCGCATGGCAATCGTTCCCCCGTCACCAGGCGGATCAGGAACCCGCAGGCATAATTGCAAAACGTTCAAGCTGTCTTTGGTTTGAAAAATCTCTTGAAAAAATTCTGGTAGGAATCCATGTCAAACAGAGCCGAATCCTTGGTGGCCTTATAGGAAAGAAACAATCCCACCGGCAGCAATACGGCTGATGCCATCCACATGCCATTCAGTGGTGAAAGCATTCCATCCTTGGCCAGCTTTTCTCCCGAAATGGAAATGATATGAAAGATCAGGAAAAAACATATGGATACCACCACCGGCAATCCCAGCCCTCCTTTACGGATAATTGCGCCCAGCGGTGCGCCAATCAGGAAAAGAATAAAGCAGGCGAATGAAAGCGTGATCTTCCGGTGCCACTCCACCTTAAACCGGGTAATCGTGCGCTGTTTGCCCTCCAATTCATCAGCCAGCGAATACGCATAGGAACGAATGCTCCTGCACTGATTCAGCGCATTATCCATGACCATCGAACGGTCGTCAACAGGAACCTCAAGGAGTATGTCCGTACCTTCCTTTCCTGGCGTTGTCAGGGTTCTGGTATGAACCGAATCGCGGATGAAGGAGTAATAGGGTTTCAGGTTAACAATAAATTCCTTTCTGCGTACGTCCTCCCTTTCCGAAAAACTGTCAATGGCATGGGTAAGCTGCTGCAGGTTGAGCATCTGGTAGTTGTCCCGGAAAAGATCTTCGTTCGTGCGGCTCAGCTTGAAGGAGGAAAGATCAAACCGGATGAGGTCGGAAGTAAATGAGGAACGGATCAGGGGATGCGAATTGGCCGGCCCGTCGTATTTGTTCTGCTCTTCGTAATTATAACCGTTGAACAGGGTTACGATCAGGTACTTTTCATCATCACTCATGACCATTTTACCTTCACCGGCTATGATGACATTGGTATTTCCCAGTCCCTTGGTATGATCATAGATCATGACGTTGTAAAGGGTCTGTCCGTCGGCTCCTTTTTTTCCCACCTTGATGCTGTAATTGTCGATGCCATTATAAAATACGCCTTCCCTGATGGAAAGCGCCGGCTTCTGCTGCCGCACATCGTAGAGCAGGGAGCCCATCTTCAGGTTGGTGAAGGGCAGGATGGAGTTGGAAAAATAAAAGGCCAGCAGGCATATCCCGATAGATACAAGCACCAGGGGCATCATCAGTTTCTGGAGTGAAATGCCGGCCGATTTGGCCGCCACGATCTCATAATGTTCGGCCATGTTGCCGAAGGTCATGATACTGGAAACGAGTATGGCTAGCGGCAAAGCCAGTGGAACCAAGGTAGCAGACGTATAAAGCAACAATTCCGCAATCACGTACCACTCCAGCCCCTTCCCAACCAGGTCGTCAATGTATTTCCACAAAAACTGCATGAGCAAAACAAACAGGGCGATGAAAAAAGTCATCACAAATGGTCCGAGGTACGACCATAAAACGAGCTTATACAGTTTCTTCAAAACTTATTCGGTATACTTGCACATCCGGCAAAAATTGAACAGTTGTCGTGAATTGAGGCATGCAAGATACAAATTTGGTCCTTACGGCTGGTGAACGGGAGGCCATGAGCAATACCGGTTTTTTTGAAACAAAAATCCGGGTCATGCATAAAATCAACGGGCTATTGGGTCATTTATTACAAACTCTGGAAGCAAGACGGGAACGTTGGAAAAATCTGTTGCCTGAAGGTGTGATGGATCAGCAGGGTAAAATAAGCAGGGGTGAAAATTACAGGGGTTTTCCATACCTGGTGCTGGATTATCCCCGCAACTTTGAAAAACAAAACGTATTTGCTTTCCGCAGTATGTTCTGGTGGGGAAATTTTTTCAGCTATACGATTCAGATCAGCGGGCGTTACCTGGAAGCCGTCCCGGCCAGCCTTCCGGATTTGCTGCCACTGCTGCAGACAGAACAAGTGTGGATATGCATCAATAAAAATCCCTGGGAACATCATTTCGGTGCAACGAATTTCAAACCGGCAGCTGGATGCAGCCGGCAGGAGTGGGATGAAATTATTCAACGGGGATTTATCAAACTGGCCTTTACCTTCGAACTCAGCCACTGGGACCGGATTTCCGAAAACGGGCGAATGGCCTTTGATTATTTTGCAGGCGTTCTCTTCGAGCCCGGGTGAATTCTCAGGATCCGATGATCTGCCTCAACGTATTGATCTGGGCCTCCCAGAGCCGCTTTCCCGATTCCTGTTCACCGTTCACCGCAAAATCGGTGATCATCAGTGCAATGTCACCGGTGATATCATCCTTAACAATTTCCATTTCAAAAAAAGTATCCTCCTTATCCTCCAGCCAGTGAAAGCGTATTGACTGGTTATCTTTCCTGGAAACCAGTTTGGCTTTGGAAAGGGTACCATCCCAGGAAAAGATGAATTGACCGTCCCGCTCGGTGACGTCATCGGCAAACCATTCTGAGAGACCGCTTGCATTGCTGATAAAACTATAGAGTATTTTGGGTGATGAACGGATTTCAAATTCAACCTGGTACTTTTCCTTAAACTTTTTAGACATTCTGATGATCAATTATAGTCTGCTTCATTCCCCTGCACGAATCTTCCACGGGGTCAATATAGAAATTAATATTTAAAATAAGCTATCTTCGCCAAAATTTAAAAATGGCACTAATCCATTCTTTGGAAAGCGAAGGCAACTGGCTTTTTAAACGCAGGGGACAGCTTCCCCTTGTGCTGTTCCTCCTGGCCATTCCCGCCATTCTCTTCCATGATTATTCGACCGTTTCACCGATGGTTAAAAAGATAACCGACATGACGGCCGTGCTGATCAGCTTCCTTGGCTTGCTGGTTCGTTCCTACACCATCGGCACCACACCCAAAGGCACTTCGGGGAGAAATACCGAAAACCAGGTGGCTGAAGTTCTGAACAGCACGGGTATTTATTCCATAGTTCGCCATCCCTTATACTTGGGAAATTTCCTGATGTGGATCGGCATCGTTATTTATACCCTGCATCCCTGGTTTATCATGGTGGTTTCCCTGATGTACTGGCTTTATTACGAACGTATTATGTTTGCCGAAGAACGATTCCTTGAAAAAAAATTCGGAGCAGCTTACCTGGACTGGTCTCTGCGGGCCCCCGCCTTTGTTCCCGCTTTTTCCGGGTTCAGACCTAGCCATGTGCCCTTTTCCCTGAAAAGTGTGCTCAGAAGGGAATATTCCGGGGTACTGGCAACAGTTATTGGTTTTGTCTTTGTTGATGTCCTGCGTCATTATTCCCTGTTTCACACCTTTGAGCCCAATAGCAATCACCTTTATGTACTTGCCGGTTTTGGCGTTTTAACGCTGCTGTTGCGATCGCTCAAACATTATACAAATGTGCTGAAGGAAGAAGACCGGTCCTGAGAATTTTCCAAAAAACAAGCATACGTTTTGTTTTGATCGAAAAAATCAATCATTTCACCCCGTTTCTGAAAAGTACGTATTTTCCTGTACCTGAAGCAATCCCGGCGAAGCAGCTCCGATGGTCAGCGCTCAGGATTCACATCCGACGGCGGGCGGACGGGGGATCCACAGACATCTTTATTTTTTTTACTGTCCGGTAATATTCCTTTCCATTTTCCTCCATTTCACTGGTCATGTTTTTTGCCAGCGTTTTATCCTCCCCGGCATTTGGTAAACATCATACAGGTTATACCACTGACCCGGAACAAAGAATATCCGTGCATGATCAATTCTCAAAAACAGGATGGAAAGCCCGCTTTGGACCCTGGATTATTCTCAATACCGAATCATGTCCGGTGAAAAACGAGGCCATGCAAAGGGAAAAACAGCCTAAAACCGGCCGGGGCAGGCTTTTTATCAAAAACATGATCACGTAAAAATTTTAAATCACAGCCCGCTTCCCGGATTTTTATGAAAAATCATATATTTGCACCCCGCTTCTGAAAAGTACGCATTTTCCGGTACCTGAAGCAATCCCGGCGAGGTAGCTCAGATGGTTAGAGCGCAGGATTCATAACCCTGAGGTCGGGGGTTCGACTCCCCCCTTCGCTACCAGTTGAAAGCCGCCTTTGGTGGCTTTTCCTTTTTTGGGCAAGTCCTGTCTTTGATTGGTGTTCTCAGGCGGATGCGTGACGCCGACCCCGGATTAATCCATGTCTTCATGCATCACCTGTTATCCTCACCTGTAGATCAACGCTCCGTCGCCCAGGATTTCCTTCTCTATCTTATAAGGCGTTCCGGAATAATAGATGTCGCCCTGCAAAACTATTTTCGCGCCCAGTTCCTTAGTCACGTTGATGTAAGTATCGTTGGTGCTGGCATTGGTCACATAGGTGTAACCTGTTTGCAGCCCGCTACAGTCCATCGGCCCTGAACCGGAATTATAAACGTAGCTGACTCCGGAATAACCCGATGCCTTCAAATCCGCTGTGCCTGTGTGCAGGGAAAGCCAGGTGGTGCCGCAATTCACAAGCAGGCGGATGGATCCGCTGCAGGTCCACCCATCCATATTAAAAAGCGATTCCCTTATGGTATCGGAACAGGTGATGTTACCGGAACCCGTGTAATAGATATACTGTATGGACGGAAGGGAAAGTTCCACGGTGAATTTGTTCTTAAAACTCCTTACCCAGTTGCACTTGTTTTTATTGCGGATGGTCAACGTTCCATGATCCACCTCCGTGGTGATGAGGTCAAGCAGGTTTTCCCCGGCGGTGACCTTGCATTCAAACGGTTTGCCCGGATGAAGAATCAGATCCACATTATGATGCAGGGTGATTTTGCTGAACCCGGAAACATTCCGGAATTCCGTTGTTTCGCTGCCGGTGCTTTTAAAACAGTCGCAACGGTTTTCCTTTTTGCAGGAAGCCGCCAGGATCAACCCGGACATCAGCAGGCTTAATTTTACGTATAGGACTATGCGTTTCATTCCATTAAGGTGATCATCAGGCTCCAGATTTGCGGAATTCCTTCATGATGCGGGAAGCGAAAATAAAATCATTCAGTTCCTTATTGTCCGAATGCAGGATATCCTGAAAGGATCCTTCCCACCACTTCCTTCCCTGGTGCAGAAAAATAATCTTCTCGCCAATCTCGCTCACCGAATTCATGTCATGGGTATTCACCAGCGTAGTCATTTTATATTCCTCGGTGATCTCCTCAATCAGTTTATCGATGACAATGGAGGTCCTGGGGTCGAGTCCGGAATTCGGTTCATCGCAGAACAGGTATTTGGGATTCATGGCGATGGCCCTGGCAATGGCCACGCGTTTTTTCATACCCCCGCTGAGTTCGGAAGGATACATCCTGTTGACGTTGACGAGGTTGACCCGGTGCAGGCAGAAGTTGGCCCGGTCGCGTTTTTCTTCCGCCGACAGGGTCGTGAACATACCAAGCGGAAACCCGACATTACGCTCTACCGTCATCGAATCAAAAAGCGCCCCGCCCTGGAACACCATGCCGATTTCCTGGCGTATGGGTTTGCGTTCCCTGAAACTCATCGTCGAAAAATTTCTTCCGTCATACTCCACCCGGCCTTCATCCACTTCCATCAGCCCGACCAGGCATTTCATCAAAACCGTTTTACCCGATCCGCTGCCGCCGATAATGAGGTTTACTTTTCCGGGATCAAAGGAACAGGAAACATCCTGCAACACCCGCTTGGAGGCAAATCCCTTGGAAACATTTTTTGCTTCAATCATGCGAGAATAAGCTGGGTAAGGATGTAGTCGAAAATGAGAATGAGGATGCTGGAATATACTACGGCCTTCGTACTGGATTGTCCGACTTCCAGCGCTCCTCCTTCTGTAAAATAGCCATGATAGGAGGATACGGTGGTGATGATGTAGGCAAAGCAAACCGTTTTGATCAGGGCAAAGGTGATGTTGAATGGGATAAACTGATCCTGCAGGCCCCTGATGAAATCGGGGCTGGGAACGGTTCCGGACAGGTCACCGGCCACCCAGCCACCTAAAATACCAAGGAACATGCTGATCAACACGACAAATGGCAGTATAAAAATGGCGGCAATGAGTTTGGGCAGCACGAGGTAACCGGAGGAGTTGATACCCATGATTTCAAGGGCGTCAATCTGTTCCGTTACACGCATGGTTCCTATCTCGGAAGCAATACTGGAGCCGACCTTTCCCGCCAGGACGAGCATAATGATAGTGGGTGAAAATTCAAGGATCACCGAATCGCGGGCTACTATTCCCACTGCGCTGATAGGCACTGCCGGGTTCACCAGGTTATATGCGCTCTGAATGGTGATCACGGCACCCATAAACACGGAGGTCAGCGCCACAATACCCAAAGAGCCGTTCCCGATCGACACCATCTCCATGATGATCTGCCTCCTGTAAACGGATATCTTTTCAGGCTTGATCAGCAGCCCCTTGATAAAGATCCAATACCGGCCTATTTCAAAAACAGCATTCACAAAATTGATGTTGGAGAGCGTAAAAATACGAATTATCCCCTAATCTGTATGAGCAGTCCTGTGCAACAACCCATCCCTTCTTGCAATGGAACTGAAAACAATCCCGGTCCCGGCAGGCAGCGTTGATTCAGTCCAAAACAGGAGCCGCAGAACATCGGGCAGCATAACAGCTATCCCGGAGAAGCTGATGTATTCCATTGAATATGATTCCGGCCGACTTTTCAGTTTATTTACCCAGGCAGGACAGGGGGTTGAAAAAATTGGTACGTTTGTTCTTCGTATGCTGAAAATACTCCATCAACCTTATCCCAAAACCAGCGGCCTCCTGCATGGTATGGGAACTGCAGCATTATTTGGCGGCTTTGTATTTCTATTCCTTTGGGTATTCCGTCCCTTTGGCATTCAGGAAATGAACCGGGAGGAGCAGGCGCTGATCCTGGCCGGTTACGGAATAATCACCGCACTGATCATTTTTGCACTCGGCGCTGTCTTTCCCCTGCTGTTTCCGGATTACTTTAATGAATCAAACTGGACGGTTTTGCGTGAGATCATCCACACCCTCCTGATCATCATGGTGATTGGCATGGTCAACCTGTGGTATAGCTTCAGGCTTGGTTTTTTTGATTTGTCCCTGCAAAACCTCCTGCAATTCCAGTTCATTACCCTCGGCGTAGCAGTCATCCCGGTTACCCTCATGGTGATGCTCAGGCAGATTCTCCTGCTGAAAAAGAACCTGGCTACGGCAAATGCCCTGACGCACCAGATCCGGCAGGTGATCCCGGAACAGGAAAAGATGGAAAAGGAAGATGTGCTGCTGACCGCCGAAAATGAAAAGGATCAGTTTTCAGCCCCGCCCATGGCCATCCTTTATTTTGCCGCAGCTGATAATTACATTGAAATCATATACGAAGAAAAGCAGGTCGTGAAGAAACAGCTTTTTCGATGCAGCCTGAAAAGGGCGGAAGAACAACTACGTTCGCACACTTCCTTTTTTCGCTGTCACCGCACCTACCTGGTCAATTTGCCCCGTGTAAAATACGTTACGGGTAATGCCCAGGGATATAAATTGCATTTTGATCTTACGGATATGCAGGTTCCTGTTTCAAGAAACCATAACAAAGAAATCTCCCATTTGCTTGGAAAAAACAAGGCTTAAAACAAGGAAGCGCACCGGTACAGAGGTTAATCGTTAGTGATCCGCAGTTTTATATATATAGCATTTTTCGTTTTAAAAATGTATACGTCTGTAACAACCGGTTAAACCTGACATACCTTCCAAAGCTGTAAGAATTATAAAAATAACTTATCTTTGTTAAAACCTCCATTTTATAACCGGTTGAGTATCGCACTATGAAAAAAATCACGTTGTTGCTTTTCCTGGCTGCCCATGTGTTGGTTTCCCGTTCCCAGACGGCGGAGACTTTTCATGATTTTACAGGCATGGATATCTCCGGAGATTCCATAGCATTTTCCGATTATGCAGGTAAAAAGGTACTGGTGGTGAACACGGCCAGTTTTTGTGCCTACACGCCTCAGTTTGCCGACCTGGTCACGCTTGACTCTCTTTACGGAGGCCCGGGGTTTGCCATTATTGGTTTTCCTTGCAACGATTTTGGAGGGCAGGATCCGGGAGATGATTCAACGATTTACGGGTTTTGTACCAATTATTACGGCGTTGACTTCATGATGATGTCGAAGGTATCCATTACTGCCCCGGATACGGTAGAAGTATATAAATGGCTGCAACTGCAGAGTCGCAATGGGGTTGCAGATGCCCCCGTAACATGGAATTTTCATAAGTTCTGCATCGATGAGCTGGGTCACTGGGTCATGCATTTCCCATCCGTCGTAAACCCGTTGGATACGGCCATTATCAACTGGATCAATTCGCCGTCAGCCGTCGGATTAATCCAACCCCAAACCGGGATCCCATGCCGGCTTTCCGGGAATCCCTGCCGCGAGAAGATTATCTTAAGCCTGAATACCAGGTCGCCCATCCCCGTGGAAATTTCCCTTTCTGATATGCAGGGACGTATTTTTTCCATTCTGAAAAGCAAAACTGTTGCAGGAACCAACCAATTTGACCTCCCGGCCGAACACCTTGATCCCGGCATTTATTTTTTAACCATCAGCAACAGCGAATACAGCGCTACTTTAAAAGTTTTGAAAGCCGAATAAATTTAACCGGCTTTTCCACGCTGGTTTTATCGGGATTTTTACCTGGTTTTCATCCGCACTCTCAGGGTGCCCATCCGCAGGCTTCAAGTGAAATTCAATTTTATATAATATTCTAAATCAATGTTTTAGATTAATGACCTGAAAATTTTAATCCTGTAGGAGAGAAGGCCGCCAACACCGCCATTTCAGGTTTCATTCCGGCAATTCCATTCAACTGTTGTTTTTACCTGTTCAGCAGAAAATATTTCAGGAACCTGAACGTGTCAGCCTATCTTGCAGTCGTCAATTAGGACTCAAGCCCGTCAATGAAACAAACCATTTCCCTTATTTTTATTTTCATGTGTTTCACCTGGTCTGCAAATAGCCAGGCGCAATCCTGGGTCAGCCGTCTGTCAGGCAGCGGCGATTACAACGATAAATATAACGTAAGTGGGTTAGACGCCTCCGGATTTCTCATACTGGCCGGATACACCATGAACCCAGGCAACAATAAGGATCTGCTGGTGGTGAAACTCGACCCCGTGACCGGGGATACCATTTGGACGAATGTATACAACGGGCCCGGAAACGGTGCCGATGAAGCCTTAGCCTTGTTTCTGGACAACGGCTTTATTTACGTGACCGGATTTCAGAAAGGGTCAGGAACAGGAAATGATTTTATCACGCTGAAATACGATGGCAACGGGGTTGTTTTATGGACAGCAACCTATAACTTTCCGGCCAATGAATATGACCAGAGTAATTCCATCACCGTCGATGCTTCAGGGAATGTATTTATTGCAGGGCAAAGCGACAGCGATCCCGGACCGGTCATCAACGATGATTATGTGATCGTAAAATATGATGCTGCCGGGAACCAGCTCTGGGCTCAGCGGTTTAACGGATTCGGAAACTCCATTGACAGGCCCTCACGCATCCAGGCGGATGGCGGAGGCAATGTATATATCACAGGCCGTTCATCAAACGGCTTTGATGATGATTACCTGACCATGAAATACAATGGTTCCGGCACCCTGTTGTGGTCGCAGCTATACGACCGTCTCCATTCCGACCGGGCAACGGATATGGCCCTTAATGCGGGTACCGGCAGCGTGGTGGTTACCGGCCGGAGCAGCAACGGCAGCAACTATGATTATGTCACCGTAAAGTATAACGCTTCCGGGGTTCAACAGTGGGCCAGAGTTTCTGATTTCGTGGATGATGACCGGGCAGGCAAAGTTGCACTGGATGGAAATAACGATATTTATGTCACGGGCCAAAGTGATGCCGATGCTTCAGCAAATACGAATTATGACATCGTTACTGTCAAGTATAATTCAGCCGGCACCCAGCAATGGGTGAAAACATTCAGCGGAGCAGCCGGTAATGATGACGAACCGAATGGATTAACCGTGCAGTCAAACGGAACAGTATGGGTTACCGGGCAGTCGGATTCGGACCCGTCGGCCACTGTTATTTCATTCGACATGGTAACGCTCCAATATGATGCAGCCGGAACGCTGCAATGGACCAGAATCTATAACGGTACCGGGAATGGAAACGATGCCGCAGCAACCGTGACGGTTGCTCCCTCGGGTGTTTCCTACGTGGCCGGGTACACTGAAAACAATCCTCCGCAGCGCGATGCCGTCGTAACCGCATATGATTTTTCCGGCAACCCGAACTGGCAGAAATTCTATTCCGGCACCGGTGACAATGGAGACAATGTCCACAGCCTGGGCGTTGACCAGAACAACAACGTATACCTGGCCGGTTACATGGTGGAATACGGGCAGGACAGAAATTTTGCCGCGGTAAAGCTGAACCCGGCCGGTGATACGGCCTGGATCAGGACCTTGAATGGTTCATCACCCGGAAGTACTGACGATGCAATAGCCGTGGCATTTGATGTACAGGGGAATGTGTACGCCACCGGCTATACAAAAAACAGCGGCTCTTCCAGTGACGTGACGACCGTAAAATATCTTCCCGGCGGTGATACGGCCTGGGTGCGGTATTACAACTATGCCGCCGCGAACGAATCGGACCGCGGTTATGCCCTGGCCATTGATAACAACCAGAACGTATATGTGGCGGGGAGAAGTGACCAGGACACCTCGGTTACTGCCAACGATGATTTCCTGACCTTAAAATACAACTCTGGCGGTAACCTGCAATGGGTCGTCCGGTATAACGGACCAGCCAACGGACCGGATGCTGCCAATGCAGTACGGGTGGCCTTATCCGGGAATGTATATGTGGGCGGCAAAACGTTCAACGGAACCGACCTGGACATTTGCGTGATCCGTTACGATGCTTCAGGACAACAGCAATGGATGGCCGTTTATAACAGCGGCAATGGTGATGATGAACCGGCAGAAATGACGATGGATGGGGCTGAAAACATATACATTACCGGTTACAGTACCAGCCCTGTAAACTTTAAAAAGGATTTGGTCACGCTTAAAATCAATTCAGCCGGTCTGGTATCCTGGGCAATACCTTTTAACGGGCAGGCCGGTGGTGATGATGAAGGAAAAAGTATTGCCGTTGAGGCCAATGGAATGATTGCCGTCACCGGCTATACGGATAGCGATACTTCCGTTCTCACCCTGAATAATAATTATTGCACCCTTCTTTACGACAACAATGGAATTCAGCAATGGGCCAGGTTTTACGACGGAAATGCAGGCGGTAATGATGCCGCCACAGGGGTGGTTGCGGATAATACCGGAAACATTTTTGTAACCGGGCAAAGCGATCATGGATCCGGCGGTTTGCAAAACTACGATTTTGTCACGCTGAAATATACAGCTGCAGGTACGCTGGCGGGTACGCTGGTCTACAACGGCACTTTGGATGCCTCCGATGTGGCCAACACACTGGTGTTGCATAACAATGATTTATATGTCGCTGGCGGAAGTTATGGCCTGCTATCTCAAAGGGATATGGTCACCCTGAAATACGATGTGACGGCCCTTGGAACGAATGAACAAATGAATCCTGAAACATCCCTCCTGGTCTTTCCTCAGCCGGCATCAACAAAAGCCTTTGTTGTTGCAACAGGAGAAACCATAAAAAGCATCCGCGTCACGGATGTATTGGGCCGTGATACTTACCCGATGACTGAAAACCAGACCACTGAAAAGGCCATACTGGATTGTACATCCTGGTCATCCGGTCTTTACCTGATTAACATTACCACGGGTAGCGGAAAGGTAATAAACTCCCGGTTGATAATTGAAAAATAACCATTAAAACATACTGTAAAAATGAAAATTATGTCTGATTACCCTCAAAACAATGGCGTCCCGACCACCACCAGAATTAAAAAATCCATCGTGTGCAAGGATGTCCATCACTATCGGGTTGACCGGGACCTTTGCGGGAGCTATATTCCCAAACAGGGGGATGTTGGCCTGTTCGAGGTCATCAAACCCGGAAGACATAAAACCATTCAGTCTGATTCCAAACGGAATGTATTGATCCTCCCCGGAGATATTATCATGGCTGCATTCGGCAACCGCTATGCCACCGAGCAGTTTGAAGGTTATGTGCCGGACCGGCCTACGGAAATACTGGACATACTGGCCGGAGGAGGAGCGATCGGACTGGTTAAAACCAAGAATGCTTCCCTGGAGGACATCGAACCCACCAAAATAAAACTGATCGGCTATGCCACCAACGCAACAGGAAAGGTCATTAATACCATTTATTACAGCATGCCAAAAGCTGTCTTTACAGGTGTTGTACCCCATGATGCGAAAATCATACTGTCCGTCGGTGCAACCATGGATAGCGGTAAAACAACGAGTGCAGCATTTCTCGTCCGCGGGCTGAAAGCCAATCATAAGAAAGTCGCCTTTATCAAGTTAACCGGTACCAGCTATACGAAAGACAAGGACCTGGCCTATGACTGCGGTGCAGATGCCACCATTGACTTTGCCGATGCAGGTTTTCCATCCACCTATATGTGTGCAAAACAGGATTTGCTGGATTTGTACCAGACTCTTCTGAACAGGCTGATCCCGGAGCAGCCGGACTATATCGTAATTGAAATTGCCGACGGGCTGATGCAGCAGGAGACCGGTTTCCTGTTAAATGATTCCAGATTTATGGCGACGGTTCACGGAGTGATTTTTTCCTGCGGCGACAGCCTGGCCGCTTTCCATGGCTTGCATTTGCTCAATAAAATCGGAATCCGGCCGGCCTTCATCAGCGGCAGGTTTACCATGAGCCCGCTCCTGATAGAGGAAGTGAAATCCAGAAGCGAAATACCTGTATTGACGATTGAGGAACTGATGACAGGACAGCATATCCATCTCTTTGAAAATATGAACCCGGTGCATGCCCATGCTCACTAAGAAAAAACTGATATTCGATTTTTTAAGAACCCATTCCATTCTCATCACCGGCATTTTTACGGCCGGTTTGCTGAACAGCATCGGAACGTTGCTGATACCGGTATTTATCGGGAAGTATTACCAGGTCGTCCTGCATGTACACTCCGTGCGTGGAGCATATTTTGACTCCTGGCTCCCGGGAACACAGGATGCAGTTGCCTTTTTCATCCTCTTCTTTTCGCTGATTGCAGGAAAAGGACTGTTTATGTTTTTTCAGAAATACCTGACCGGCTACGGAAGTGAATTATTCTCCAGAAAACTGCGGGAAGATTTGCTGGCCAAGCAACTGGCATTTACCATGGATGTGCACAACCGGAAACCGGTCGGGAAATACCTCCTGCGTTACAGTGGAGACCTGAATGCCATCCAGCGCTATATTTCAACGGGGATGATTACATTTTCCATCGATATGCTGTTTATCATGCTGGCGTTTTGCCTGCTGTTTTTTCTTCAGTATCAGATGGCCCTGATCCTGCTTGCTGCATCCATACTTCTTTTTGGCGTCATCATGTTGCTGAACCGCAGGCTGAAACTGCTGACTCTTAAAAGAAGAAACATCAGGTCTGAAAATCTTTCCTTCGTGGCTTCCCGGCTTCATGCCTTGCAGACCATTAAGGTATTCAACAGGGAGAAAGTGGAATCAAAAAAATTTGAGAGAAATTCTTTCAGGCTCTTTCAATACGGTGTGCAGTATTACAACAGGCTTGCCGTCATCAGTTCGGTATTGCCTTTATCCCTTTACCTGGTACTCGGTATCCTTATGGTGTACGTTTATTTCATCAAAATGAACGGACACACCGACATACCGGCCTCCACCCTGCTGATATTTCTGATGATGTCCATCAACCTGCTGCCCGTTCTGAAACGTGTGATCCGTGTCAACACCACCTGGCAGGCCGGGGATATTTCCTTTCAGAAAGTACTGAACATTTTTAATGCCCCCGAAGAAAGCCGTCATGGAGATACGGTGCTAAAAAATGAACCCTGCCGGGTTACCATTTCCGGTGTCACCTTTGGTTATCGCGCTGACAGACCTGTATTTTCAAATCTTTCATTCACGGCCCGGCCAAACGAAATTACACTGATCAAAGGCAGCCAGGGCTCGGGGAAAAGCACCCTGTTTAAACTCATGCTGGGCTTATACCTTCCCCAGGAAGGAACCATACAACTGAATGATATTCCCACTTCGTGTATGAGTCCGTTTCACCTCCGCAAACAAATGACGCTGGTTTCCGATGATCTTCCCCTGCTGGGCAAAACAGTCTTTGAATCGGTTTCCTACAGCCGGAAAGAAGAAAGAAGGGATCCCGCAGCAGCCATGCTGAGCAAGTTAAAATTCAGCTCGGCCGGATCTGCGGAAACCGATCTTGATCTTCCGGTCATGGAACAGGGTCTTAATCTTTCCGCAGGCCAGCAAAAATTACTGAGGATCAGCAGGGCCCTCCTTACCCGTAAAAAAATTCTTCTCCTCGATGAACCCTTCTCCGGGCTGGATGCCGGATCAAAGGAAAATTTCATCAGGCTCCTGAACAGCCTCCGCTCCAAACGCACCATTCTGATCGCAGACCATCAGGAAACCACCGGCCTTGCTTATGACCAGGTGGTTGTACTTCCCTGAGTTACCTACATTCCGTTATCCATTCATTTTAGCTTACCCATGAAAAAAATACATCTCATGCTGCCGGCCATCCTTCTGACAGCGGCCCTGTCCTGCAAAAAAAATCCCGGAACCGGCGGAGACGCTTCCATCACCGGAAAGGTTTATGTCAAACACTATAATTCGACTTTTTCCAACCTGATCGCTTCCTATTATGGTCCCGATATTTATGTGTATATTATTTACGGCGATGATATCAGTTACGGACAACGAATCAAAACCAACTACCAGGGGGCATTTGAATTCAAGTACCTGTATAAAGGCGACTACACCATTTACACCTACAGTCTTGACTCCGCTTACATGGTCAATAATGCCATCCCCGGACCTGATTCGGCTGTGGTAAGAAAGGTGAACATAGGCGGAAGAAAAGAACAGGCAGACATTGGCGACCTGGTGGTTTTTAAATGATAAACAATATGAAAAACATTTGTTTATTCCTGCTGATATTTTACCCGGGATTATATTCCCCTCTTGCCGCCCAGAGCAGGAAAACCATTCGTGATCTGAAAATCCGTTCCGTTGAAATGCACCAGACGGATTTTAAAAACGGTCTCGTGGAATCGGAGAAAAGTTCTTTTTCCACCTATGATAAAAAAGGTAACCCGTTGCTGGAAATTGAATACAACCCGGACAGCAGTTACCGCAGAATGGAAGAGTTCGTTTACGACAGGAAAGGAAACCCCGTTCAGATCAGCCGTTATAATGAACATGGAAAACTCACCGCCATTACCCGGATTGAATACGATAACTTTGGTAACAAATCAGCAGAAGTCGTTTCCGACTCCACCCAACATGTTCTCGAAAAAACAACTTTTCATTATACCTCTTTCGGGTTGAAGTCCCTTGAAATAACCACCGATGCGCTTGCCCGGCAGAAACGAAAAACAGAATACCGTTATGATGCACACGGCGCACTGATCGAACGCAGTATTTATAATGAATCGGGTGAACTCATTTCCGTCCGCAGGTATACATACCAATACTGATGCAGGCAAAAAACAAGGTTCTATACTGGCTCCTGGCGCTGACAGTGACCCCCATGGCCATGCAGGCGCAGCAGGAAGATGCCGCAGGCTGGCTTACCCTTTCCGTGGAAAAAAAACTGAACCGGCATTTTTCCCTGGGATTCCTCAACCAGTATGCCTTTAACCAGAATTACAGTGAAACCGGGTATTTTTTTTTCGACGGGGGACTGGAATACAAATACAATGATCATGTCAGCGTTTCACTGAATTACCGGCTGAATAACTTCCGGAACCGTGACAATTTTTACGAAGAAAGAAACAGCTGGTATGCAGATCTTTCCCTCAGCAAGGGATTTGGCCCTTTCTCACTGGGTTGGCGGAGCCGGTACCAGCGGCAATACTATGGCGGATTTTTTTCAGAAAATGCACGAAGCCCGTTGGTGGTTAACCGGAATAGGTTTACTTTGCGTTATAAAATCAACTGGTATTACAGCCTGTTTGTTTCCGAAGAATTGTTTACCAGGTTTTATCCGGAATGGCAACTGACCTCCTGGCGGACTACCGCTGGCTTCAGCAGGCAATGGAACCTGCATCATAAAGTGGAACTAACTTATGCTATACAGCAACAGGTCAACCGGAAAAGCAAAAGAAGGGACTTTATCACCGGACTGGCCTATTATTATAAATTCTAAGATGCCCGTTTTAAAAACGATATTGATTTTTCTTATCTTGTCATACTTTTCAGTTCCTCTCATGTCACAGAAACCCATCCCTGCCATACCTGCCGGATCACCCAAACATAAGATTGCCATTGCCTTGCACGGGGGGGCGGGAAATATTCTGAAACGCAACCTGGATTCGCTTCAGTTGCAGGCCTGCCGTGACAAAATGAAGGAGGCCCTGTTAGCCGGATATGATTTGCTCAGGAAAGACAGCAGCAGCCTTGCAGCCGTGGAGGCCGTAATTCGTAAACTGGAGGATTCCCCGTTGTTCAACGCGGGAAAAGGTTCTGTTTTTACTCATGATGGCCGGAATGAAATGGATGCTGCCATTATGGATGGCCACACACTCCGGGCCGGGGCAGTCGCCGGAACGAGAACCATTAAAAACCCGATCTCCGCAGCAAAAGCCGTGATGGAGCGGTCCGATTTTGTGTTTCTTAGCGGTGCTGGTGCTGAAGAATTTTCTATGGCAAACGGGCTGGAAATTGTTGATCCGTCCTATTTCTATGAAGAAGAACGATGGCAACAACTCCTCCGGGTCCGAGACAGCACCATTAGCACACCGAAACCAGATACTACAGGGTACCTTCAGGAAGAAAGCGGTCAACCGGAAAAATTCGGGACCGTGGGCTGCGTAGCCCTCGATCATTTTGGAAACCTTGCCGCCGGAACCTCCACCGGAGGCATAGTCAATAAACAGTACAACCGCATTGGCGACTCACCGCTGATCGGTTCCGGAACTTATGCGAATAACAGCACCTGTGCCGTTTCCTGTACCGGGCATGGTGAGGACTTTATCCGTGCCGTGGCCGCCTATGATATTTCCGCCATGATGGAATATAAAGGATACCCCCTGTCAAAGGCCACTTACACATTAATTATGGAAAAACTGAAAAGCACGAAAGGAAAAGGCGGAGTCATCGCATTGGATCGTAAAGGGAACATTTCCATGGTTTTTAATACGGAAGGAATGTTCCGGGCTTATATCGACAGGAAAGGAAATCCGGTAGTCCATATTTTTACGAAGGACTGATTCGAATTTAAGACCCGGACCCCGCATGCATGAATGAATATAGTCCCCGTGTCAGGGCTGATGGTTTCCCTGCTTCCAGTTCAATTCCGTATATTTTTTAAAGTTATCCAGAATAGCCTGCCAACCCGATCGTTGCAGCTCGGGCGTATTTTCCCCTTCGGCTTCAAATGTCTCGGTGACTTTTGTATGTTGATGATCCGGGGTGAAGGACACCTTAACTTTTCTTCCGTCGGCCAGGGTATAGGCGAGGTATTTGGTTTGAATCACCTTGTCATAGCTGCCTGCTAAATCAAATCCCATACTGCCGTCCTTCGCCTCCATCCTTGATAAAAACTTACCACCGGGACGCAAATCGTTTTCTGCCCTGGTGGTATGCCAGTCATCGGATGCATGGTTCCATTTTACAATGTCCTCCGGAGTAATCCAGTTTTTCCATACCATGTCAACCGGGGCCTGAATAACGGTCTCCACCGTTATCATCATTTTTTCACTGGTGTTCATTTGATTCATCTTTTTATTTTTCTGCACAGTTAAACATCCATTGAACGCCATATTTATCCGTCAGACTTCCAAAATAGGCGCCCCAAAACATATCCTGCAATGCCATGGTGATTTTTCCTCCCTTCGACAGGGCTTCAAATAATTTTTTTGTTTCCTGCCTGGTATCAGGCTCCAGGTTTATGTACATATTGTTTCCGGAATTCACTTTGAATCCCATGGATTCAGGAGCGTCCGTTCCCATCAGGACATGACCGCCAATAAGCGGAAGTTCCACGTGCATGACCAGGTTTTTATCAGCTTCTGAAATCGGTGGAGCGCCATCGGTTGCCGGAATGTCAGCGAAACGCGCGATGCCCCCGCTGGTAAATTCCCCTCCAAATACGGATTTATAAAAATTAAAGGCCTCCTCCGTCTGGCGGGGGAAGTTCAGGTAAGTGCTTACTCTTGCCATTTTTTTCGGTTTTATGGTTTGTAGTCAGGTGGTTGTTTTTATACTTATTTGTTTCTGGTTGACAGACCATTTGGATGTCAGGTGGAAATGCATTGAAGGGATCATAACCGTAAACTGCTTTCACTAATTTTCAAAAATACATCTTCTGTCAGTCAATGCAAATCAAACGACCGGACCATATCCCTGTTTGGAGAACCACCGTGACAGCCTGTACATGCCTTACCTTTTTTTCCTGAACCGTAAAGGACGGAACCATCGGCATTAAACTCCGCCCATATCCAGCCGCTTGCAGAATTGGATGCGGAAGGGCTTTTTTTCATCACTGCGTGCACGCTGAGTTGGCCGTTGCTTTGAATTTCCTTTACAATAACGGAACCGGAAGGAAAACTGCCGCCTGCTGGTAATTCACCGGTACTGTCCAAAGCCGCCTGGGCAATAGCATTAAACTTCAGTTTAAACGGGCCGTGGGGACTTGGAGCTGCTGCCGGCAATACAGTTCCGTTTTGATAATAGCTGTAATTCCCCGAATTGATTTCATTGTAAAGTTCAAGATCAGCCGCCGGATCACCCTTTTCCTTTTCACAGGACTGAAAAATGAGCATTCCGGTTATAAATGAAAGTATGATAGGTGCAACCTGGTTCATCGGGTTTAATATTTCGGAATTAAAACTTGTGTCAGTTTATCCTGGTTAAGAAACAAAGATAACCAATGGTTTTAAAGAACCGAACGATCTTGATATATTTATATAAATTATGGCTGATGTGATAGTCCGGCAAATAAAGTCAAACTTGCCAATTTTCAAAGAAATAAGCAAAACGATCCATTAGCTGGTTTATGGCTTTACCAGGTAAAGGCATTGGCCTTATCCGGTCTTTTCTGCAAAGGCAATGATATGTCCATCGGGATCGGCAAAGTAACACACCCGGTCACCCCAGTCCCTGTCCTGCAAAGGACTGATGAGCTTTGCACCACATGAAACCGCATGATCAAACACAGTTTGAATATTTTCCACAGACAGGTACAGTTCGCAACGGGGAATACCATTT
>CAYWHE010000051.1:0-21238 GCA_964458125.1 uncultured Flavobacteriaceae bacterium
TGCTACGGGGTTATTGGAGCCAACGGGGCCGGCAAATCCACCTTCCTGAAAATCCTGGCCGGGGAAATTGATCCCGCCACCGGTGAAGTGGCGGTCTCCCCTGGCGAGCGCATGAGCGTGCTGAAACAGGACCACCATGAATTCGACCAGGTAACGGTGCTTCAGACGGTTCTGATGGGAAATAAAAAACTCTGGAAGGTGATGCTGGAAAAGGATGCCCTGTATGCCAAGCCGGATTTTTCGGAAGCCGATGGCGAAAAAGCCGGCGCCCTGGAAATGCTGTTTGCAGAAATGGAAGGCTGGAATGCCGAAAGCGATGCGGCCAATATGCTCAGCGACCTGGGAATTTCCGAAAACAAGCACCAGCGCCTCATGCAGGAACTGAGCGGAAAGGAAAAGGTGCGGGTGCTGCTGGCCCAGGCCCTGTTCGGAAATCCCGATATCCTGCTGCTGGATGAGCCCACCAACGACCTGGACGTGGAAACCATTTCCTGGCTGGAAAACTTCCTGGCAGACTTTCAAAATACGGTCATCATTGTTTCACACGACAGGCATTTCCTGGATGCCGTATGTACCCATGTGGCCGATATCGATTTTAACCGGATCAGGTTGTTTACCGGCAACTATACCTTCTGGTATGAATCCAGCCAGCTGGCATTGCGCCAGCGTTCCGAACAGAACAAAAAGGTCGAGGATAAACGGAAGGAACTCCAGGAATTCGTGGAGCGATTCAGTGCCAATGCCTCCAAATCCAGACAGGCCACCAGCCGGAAGAAACTCCTGGAAAAGCTGGTTGTCGATGACATTCAGCCATCCAACCGGAAATATCCCGGCATTATTTTCAGGGCCGAACGCGACTGCGGGGACCAGATCCTGAAGGTCGATGACCTTTCAAAAAATGCGGCCGACGGCTTTCCTTTTTTCAGCAACATCAGTTTCAACCTGACTAAAGGCGACAAGGTAGCCTTCCTTTCCAGGACGCCCCTTGCAGTTACCACCCTGTTCCAGATCCTGATGAATGAACGTAAGGCCGATTCCGGACTGGTAGCCTGGGGCAGCACCATCACCAGGTCTTTCCTTCCGAATGATAATTCCGCCTTCTTCAAATCCGGTGAAAACCTCATTGACTGGCTCCGTCAGTTTTCAACCGAAAAAAATGAAACCTACATTCGCGGTTTTCTCGGTAAAATGTTGTTTTCGGGAGAGGAAACGCTGAAGAAATCAAATGTGCTTTCGGGCGGTGAAAAAGTGCGGTGCATGCTGTCCCGTATGATGCTGACCAATGCCAACTGCCTGGTGCTGGATGAACCCACCAATCACCTGGACCTGGAATCCATCACCGCCATTAACGATGCGTTAAAAGACTGGCAGCACGTGGCCCTGTTCACCTCGCACGATCATACCCTGGTGCATTCGGTGGCCAACCGGATTATTGAAATAACGCCTGTCGGCGTGATCGACAAACGCATGAGCTATGATGAATACCTGGAAAGCGAAAGCATCCGGGCCCTGCGCGAAGAAATGTATGCGCATTCCGTTACGGTCTGAAGGTTACCCGGGTAAAAAAAACTGCTATTTCCCCCCTGCTCCATGACGATTCCTTCCTCCTATGAAAAGCAAATCAGGTCGCTGCTTAAAAACATAGCCGACATCCGGAATTTTGTATCCGCCACATCCGTCTATTACCGTGAAAGCACCGGTTTCCTGAAAACCATGATGACAAAGGCCGGCATCGAATACAGTACAGACCTGGAAAACCTTCGCCTGCCCTTCCAGGATGAAGCCCTGTCCTATGCCTTTACTCAATTGATCACCCAGCTGATGCAATACGAACAGTCCTCTTCTTACCTGAACCGGAAATTGGATGAATTCGACCTGGAAACCTCCCGTCAGTTTGCACAGGTTTTCAGCAGGGATGATTCCGATGAGGTCAGGAAAAAAACACTCCTTGATGCCGTGGACGGCATCGAGGAACTGACCGGTGAAAGGCAAAACCTGATTGCGCTCACCGTGGAGATTGAAAAAACCATTAAGCTACTGGAAATCTGGCTGAGCGCCTTGTTTAACTGAACTTACCAATCCGTATATTCATCCAGTTCCCTTCTTTCGCGTTTGGTGGGACGGCCAGTTCCCCGCTCCCGGAGAAAACTCCGTCTGGCCCGGATCAGTTCCATCTTTTCCATTTCCTCCCGTGGGGTGATTTCCCTGCAATAATCCGGAACCAGCCTGGCAGGAAGTCGTTTATCCGTCACCTGCAATACTTCATATACCTGCCTGAAGCCTGTCCGGAGCAGGGTTATAACCGCTCCGTTTCCGACCATCCGGGAGGCTTTGACGGCCTGCTCCCCGACCCATACGCGCTCCCGCCCGCAATATTCCGCAGCCTGGCTCCGGGTTTTAAAGAGCCTCATGGCAAATAACCATTTATCTATACGAACCTGGCCTTCGTCCCGCATGGAATCAGTTAAATAATTTGCCCGGGTTCAGGATGCCGTTCGGGTCGAAAAGTTTTTTGATGCCCTTTTGCAGGTTCAGCATGACGGGCGTAAAAGGAATATCCATGTAATTCTTTTGCACCAGGCCAATGCCGTGTTCACCTGAAATGGTGCCTTTCAGCCGCACGCATAATTCAAAAATTTCACGGATGCCCTTGGGCACCTCGGTGTTCCACGCTTCATCCGTCATGTTTTCGCGGATGATGTTGACGTGAAGATTGCCATCACCGGCATGACCGTAACAAACGGACCGGAAACCGTACTTCTTTCCGATAGCTTTAACGCCTTTCAGCAAAACCGGCAGTTCGGCCCGCGGCACAACGGTGTCTTCCTCCTTATACACCGAATGGGATTTCACAGCCTCCCCCACCGTCCTGCGCATCCTCCATAAATCGCTTTTTTGCTGGGCGGATTCGGCGAAAAGCACTTCATCGCATTCGTATTGGTACATCACTTCCGAAATACGTTCACATTCCTTCAACAACACCTCCTTATCGTTTCCGTCCACTTCTATCAGCAGGTGAGCCTGCACTTCCTTTTTCACCGGGATTTTTACATCCACGAATCTCATCACATAGTCAATGGCGTCCCGTTCCATAAATTCCATGGCCGAAGGGGTGATGCCGGCTTTGAAGACCGCCGATACCGCTTCACAAGCCTTTTCGGCAGAAAAAAAAGGCACCAGCATAAGTAGATTTTGTGTGGGTAAGGGAATAATTTTAAATACAATTTTGGTGATGATTCCCAAAGTCCCCTCGCTGCCAATCATCAATTGGGTGAGGTTATAACCCGTACTGTTCTTCAGCACATTCGCTCCGGTCCAGATTATCTCACCGGTCGGCAGGACGACTTCCATATTCAGGACATAGTCCCTGGTAACGCCATATTTCACCGCCCTTGGACCTCCGGCGCATTCGGCCAGGTTCCCGCCGAGGAAACAGGAGCCCCGGCTGGCCGGATCGGGAGGATAAAACAACCCCTTCTCCATAACGGCATCCTGAAACACCTGGTTGATAACACCGGGTTCAACGGTAGCCTGCAGGTTTCGCTCATCAATATCCAGGATCCTGTTTAATCGCTTCGTGGAAAGCACCACACCTCCAAAAACCGGCAATGCCCCACCGCTCAGCCCGGTTCCGGCTCCGCGCGGTGTAACCGGTATGCGATGCTCATTGCAGATTTTTAATATGGAGGCTATCTCCCCTGCCGTGGCGGGCTCAATGACTACTTCCGGCAAAAAGCGAAGATCCTCCGTCTGATCATGGCTGTGTTCCTCCAGGCTGCCGGTATCAACCAACACATGATCAGCGCCTGAAACCGATTGTAATGAATCGATAATAATTTCAGTAATCCGTTGATAACTCATGCTGCGAATTTATCTCAATTATGGGTTTCTTTTCAGGCCCTTTCCTGAAAATAACCACCGGATGTTGTTAATTCAGCTTGTACTGGACACCCGCCTTTTTGTTTAAAAGCATCCATTGAGCGGTCTGGAGCATGCTCATGGAATAAATTTGCATGCTGTCGGCCAATGCACTTTTTTCGTTCAGGCAGTCTGAAGCATCCGTATTCGTGTATGGGTAGAGTGAACGTTTGCCTTGTTTATCCACAATCAGGTAATGTTTTTCATCGAGGCATCCCAGTTTATCGTCATGGGTAAAGTAGGCATAAGGTCTTTTTTCATGAAGCAAATCAACGCCGAACGTATTGTTTACATAAGGCAGTTGCAGCAGTCCCATCAGGGTTGGAAACACATCAGCTTGCATAGACATGCTGCTGATGGTGCGGGGCTCCCTGACCAGTCCTGGACCGTAAATAATGAGTGGGCTGTGATGAAAGGAAAGCGGAATTTCAAAAGGACTTTTACTGTTGATTCCGTGATCGGCCAGGAAAACGAACAGGGTATTGGAAAACCAGGGCTGCTGCCGGCAGGAATCCATAAACCGGCCGATGCACCAGTCGGAATAAGCATAACTCCTGTCCATGCTGTTGACGTTTGCTGATTTAAATTCAGACCAGGCAGGAAGCGTGTAAGGCTCATGGGTGGTGATGGTGACCAGGGTGGCAAAAAACGGGGCCTCCTCCCGGGCAAGCCGGTTTATCTTGTCAAGTGAAAAATCAAACAGGGTCTCATCGGCCGGGCCCCACGAATTCACGATTTTATCCTTGGGAAAATCCTTCATTCCGTAAACATATTGACATCCGTTGTTCCGGACAAAATAGCCCATGTTATCAAAATTTTCATCGTTGGTGGTGATGAAGGCCGTCTGGTAGTTGTGCTGGGAGAGGGTCTGGTACATGCCCGCAAATTCCTGGTGTGTACTCTGCAGGTTGTTCATCGGATGTTCATTCATCAGGGAAGGAAAAGAAAAAAGAGTGCCGTATATGCCGTTACAGGTATGAATCCCTGCAGTATAAAAATTATCGAAAAACAAACCCCGGCGGGCCAGCGTATCCAGGTTGGGCGTCAGGTTTTTGGTATTCCCGAATAATCCCATTTTAATGGCAGACATACTTTCAAGAATGACAAGTACAATATTGGCTTTTACTGGTTCTCCCGCAAATTCACGCTTTCTGGCAATGGGGGATTGAAACCCATCCTCTCCGCCCAGAAAACGACCGGCATGACTGACGGCCTGGTCCGGTTCCAGGTAATCGAGCGGAAACCCGTTAAAACTATCGATGAAACTGATAATGGGATTCCAGGACAACTGGTTGATAAAAAAATGGTTGGAGGTGGTGAGATTGGTCAGGGTGAGCGGGTTTTCTGCTATGCCACCCCGAAGTCCGATGATCATCATACAGGAAAATACGGTCACCACTATTGTTTTTTGTCTTACCGGATGGTGAATTTTATTGATGTTTTCATTGAATAACCGGCCCTGCAGACGAACCAACACATAAATAAATACGACTGAGGAAAGCAACAGGATTAGCATGTAGGGATACTTGGCCGGATCGGTGAGCACAAACCGCATCATATCACCTGCATTATCTTTCCATAACAGCACGGAGGATGTAAGACGGGAATTGAAAAATGCGAAAAAGGGTATGTCGGCTGAACAGATCAGGAAAGAAAGCACTAAAAGCACCCGAAGGTAAATTTTGATGACCTTGTAAAACCAGCGTCTGTTCCATTCAAAGAAATAATCAACGCTCAGAAAAATAAAAGGAACCAGCATAATGGAACAACTCACAATGGTGTCAAACCGGAAACCATAAAAGAGAACCAGCTTGAGAAATTTAAAACTCCCGGGATCGATTTTCTGGTAGTTGCTGAACAGGAAAACCAGCCGGAAACCAAAGAATATGACCATCTGTACCAGGTACAGGCTCATCATAAAAAAAAGGTAAGGAGGTATATACGTTCTCAACCTCCTGTAAACCCCTTTATTACCTGCTTTTTTTTTCCTGCGGGCGGGTTGCCCGGGAATGATATAATCCCCGGAAATTTCCGGTTGGGGTAAACGAGCCATTACCTTTTTCTTTTCTTTTGGTTGTGTCACTTGTAATGGAAGGCTTAAATTTATGATTTATTCCGCTAAATTGCGGTAATTTTCATTTTACTTGATAATGGCAGGGAAGTTACTATGAAAATTCATATTCGGTTTTCGATTGTCGCATTGGTTTTTTCCGGTTTCACCGGATGGGCCCAGCAAACATTTACATCCCGGGGTGTGGGAGGCGGCGGTGCGTTGTTCGCTCCAACAATCAATCCGGCCAATCACCAGGAATTTTACCTGGCCTGTGATATGTCGGAATTGTTTCATACCACCAATGCCGGTTCAGCTTATGAGGTGGTTCATTTCAATGAAATCCAGGGCGGCCATAACTCCACCGTACGTTTTACGAGCGATCCTGCTGTCCGGTATTGTATTGACTATTCCAACAACCAGGTAATTCCGGTAAAAAGTAACGACCAGGGTGCCACCTGGAATCCCTTACCCGGAAATCCTGATCCCTGGGAAGAAACCTATTTTATCCAGGCGGATTACACCAATCCGGACCACCTGATCATCGCCTACTACGGCTCCGTTTATTTTTCCGATGACGGAGGCATTTCCTTCAGTCTGATTCATACAGCCGTGAATAATGGCAGCGGCGTACTGACTGGTGGAGCATTTTTTGAATCGGGCAATATTTATGTCGGTACCAATGACGGACTGCTGGTTTCATCCAACTCCGGAAGCACCTATACGCAACTTCCCACCACCGGAATACCCTCCGGGCAGGTCATCTATTCCTTTGCCGGCGGCAGGAAAAACGGGATCACCCGGTTTTTCTGCCTAACCGCTGATGCCGGAGACGTATACGCCGGCCTGCCGGGTTCCGATTACTGGGGATTGAACCAGGGCGTGTACAGCATGGATGCCGTTTCGGGTACCTGGATACCAAAAATGACCGGCATCATTCCGGGTACGGATTTTCCTATGTTCGTGGCCATGGCAGCCGATGACATCAATACGGTTTACCTGGCCGGAAGCAACACTTCCTCGGAACCTGAAATTTTAAAAACAACCAATGCCGGTTCGAACTGGATCCAGGTGTTTTTAACCGGTTCAAACCAGAATATAGCTACGGGATGGTGCGGCAACGGTGGTGACCGGCAGTGGAGTTATGCCGAATGCCCATTCGGCTTTGCCGTTGCACCTGATGATCCGGATATCCTGCTTTTTACCGACTACGGTTTTATTCACCGTTCGGTTAATGGGGGCGGCACCTGGCTGCAGTCTTATGTTTCCATTGCTGATCAGCATGCCCCGGGCAATAATACCCCATCAGGCGCCAGTTACCACAGCGTTGGCCTGGAAAACACCACCTGCTGGCAGGTTCACTGGACCAATGCCTATGAAATGTTTTCCTGTTTTTCGGATATCCGGGGTTGTAAAAGTTCTGATGGCGGACAAACCTGGAATTTTAGCTATAGCGGACATACCCAGAATACCATGTATAGATTGGTACAACATCCCAATGGAAATCTCTATGCGGCAACCTCCACCGTCCACGATATGTATCAAAGTACCCGGTTACAGGATAATTTACTGGATGCAGCTTCGGCCGATGGAAAAGTCATTTTCTCAACCGATCAGGGAAACACCTGGAACGATATGCATGACTTCAGTCATCCCGTTTTTTGGGTGGCCCTGGATCCCGTCAATTCCAACCGGATGTATGTCAGCGTGATCAATTATTCCCAGGGACTGGGAGGAATATACCGTTCCGATAATTTATTGTCGGGAAGCGCCTCCACCTGGATAAAATTACCCGATCCTCCACGGACGGAAGGCCATCCTGCCTGCATTCTGGTTCTAAATGATGGCAAGGTCGTATGTACCTATTCCGGCCGCAGAAATTCCTCCGGAGCCTTTACCAACAGTTCAGGTGTATTTATTTATGACCCCCAGTCAGGTGCCTGGACCGATGTCTCAGACCCGGGTCAGCATTACTGGACCAGGGATATTGTTGCAGATCCCGGTGATCCTCTGCAGAACACCTGGTATACCGGGGTTTTTAACGGATGGGGTGGACCGCCAAACGGACTGGGTGGTTTGTACAGAACCACCAACAGGGGAATCTCCTGGAGCAGAATATATAACGGGGGAAGTGTGAACTCGATTACCTTTCGTCCGGGAATGTATAACCAGTCCTTCATCACCACGGAAACAAACGGCCTCCTTTACAGCACCGATATGAATCTGCCTAACCCCAATTTTCAACCGGTTCAGGCCTATCACTTCCGGCAGCCGGAACGAGTTTTTTTCAACCCCTTTCAATCCAATGAAATGTGGGTGAGCAGTTTTGGGTATGGGATGCAAATGACCAACCTGATAGCAACAGGATTTCCGGATATTCAATCCTGTCATGAAAAGCAAATTATCTATCCAAACCCCTCTCACGGTACCATCCGGTTGAAGAATATTGTTTCAGACCCTGCAAATGCTTCCCGGGTTTCGGTTGAAATTCGTAAACCAGACGGACAATTTCTAAAGAAATACCAGATCGGTTTTACGCAGTTACTGGACCTGTCAATACTGCCTTCAGGCTTATATTTTATTCAGATTAAAAATAATAATCAAATATGGAATGAGAAGCTAATCCTGAATTATTAATTGTATCTTAATTACGTTAAAAAACTCATATTTAATTGTTATATAATATTATATATACATTTTACTAAATTTTTAATTCAATACTATTTTCTAAATGGTTCAATTCGTTTATGGCCGGATTTCTCTGGCTATGGCCGGTAAGTTCAATAGACTAAAATCGATTTTAAGTGACTGTTTATAAATTTTCCGGCTTTCTCGGGAAATTGATAAAGCGGGCCGAACGTGGAAATGAAAAGGATATTGACTTTATAATGAGTTATTTAAACAGCAATTCTACCCTGGCTGACACCCGATATATTGACTATGCTTTAAGCCTGGTACAAGACCCAAAAGGCATCTTGCGCTTGCAGTATTATTTATTTAATGGCACCCTCATCCAACGAAACTACAGCGCCTTATTTTTTAACAGAAGATTGGATTACGACCTGATAAAACGTGCTTATAACGAGGGTAAAATAGATTTAATTCAAGCTTATGCCAGGTAGACCATGTACAGAAAGACATCCAATCAGAAGCCCATCGATAAAACTTCCTGCAAAATCGCGGTGATTGGGCAACCATGCTCATGGGAGGTTACAGCGATACACCGGGCGGATAGAGGATTGTGGCTCACCATTACCCGCTTTTCATCAGTCCGGGAAACGATACGAACGTTTCTCCGATAAAACCAATTATCCTGCCCCGGATTCTTGTTATCTGCCTTCTAAGGATAAAAATATTGCTTAAGAGCACCGGCACTTAGACAAAAAATTAATGTATTTATAAATTTAATAAACATATTATAATTATTTAAATGATTGGCTTTTATCTGATATTATTTAAATTTTTAATTTAATCAATAAATTCAGGCATTGGCATCCGTGTATTTTTAGGCAAATCGTTGCCAATAATCTGACGTATGGCCCCATTTGTTTATATCTTTGGAAAGAGAAAATCAAATTTTTTTTTAGTTTTGCCGGTTAGGAAAATCAGTTTAATAAAGCCCTATCTGAATTATTATGTCGCATAAAAAACTAACCGAATTATTAGGAACACAGGCTGAATCGCTTTTAAATCATGAATGCAAAACCATCGATAAATCGAAACTCCATCTGCCGGGACCTGATTTTGTCGACCGGATTTTAACAGGAAGCAACAGAAACAACAAGGTTCTTCGAAACCTTCAATCCATTTATAGTCATGGGCGTTTAGGCGGAACCGGTTATGTTTCCATACTACCGGTCGACCAGGGCATTGAACATTCTGCCGGGGCCTCATTTGCGCCGAATCCCCTTTTTTTCGACCCTGAAAACATCGTTCATTTGGCTATGGAAGGGGGGTGTAATGCTGTAGCATCGACTTTTGGCGCGCTGGCATCCGTTTCCAGGAAATATGCCCATAAAATCCCCTTCATTGTTAAAATCAACCACAACGAATTCCTGACCTATCCGAATAAATTTGACCAGATCATGTTCGGATCGGTGGAAGAAGCATGGAACATGGGTGCAGCTGCTGTCGGCGCCACCATTTATTTTGGCTCCAATGAATCGGCCCGTCAGATTATAGAAGTTGCCAGGGCCTTTGAACGGGCACATGAACTGGGAATGGCTACCGTTCTCTGGTGTTATTTGAGAAACAGCGGATTTAAAAAGGATGGCGTTGATTACCATACCGCTACCGACCTCACTGCCCAGGCAAATCATCTTGGTGTGACGATTCAGGCCGATATCATCAAACAAAAATTACCAACCTGTAATGGAGGATACCTGGCCCTGAATTTTGGCAAAACCCATAAAAAGGTCTACGAAGAACTTGCTACTGACCATCCCATTGATCTCTGCAGGTACCAGGTGGTCAATTGCTATATGGGCCGGGCCGGATTGATCAACTCCGGCGGTGAATCAAAAGGAGCTTCTGACCTGGCGGAAGCGGTAACCACTGCGGTTATCAACAAAAGGGCCGGCGGGCAAGGACTCATATCCGGACGCAAGGCCTTTCAAAAACCGTTCAATGAAGGCATAGCCATGTTGAATGCCATTCAGGATGTATATCTCGATTCTTCCATTCAGATTGCCTGATAACAACTCCTGAAAAACAACAAACTATCCGATTTCCAGGCCCCATACGATGAGTAATTGGTTTACAAGGATAAAAGAGGGCATTACCACCTCCACCAAGGAGAAAAAGGAAACCCCTGAGGGACTCTGGTATAAATGCCCGTCCTGTAAAACCATCATGCCCTCCAAGGAGCATGCCGATAACCTGTTTGTTTGCGGCAAGTGCGGTTTTCATGAGCGAATAGGATCAGCCGAATATTTTTATATTCTGTTTGATGACAACCAGTTTAAAGAACTGGATCAGAACCTCTCTTCCGCTGATCCCCTCGAATTTACAGATACAAAAAAATACAGCGAAAGGCTGATTGAAACCCAGAAGAAAACAGGGCTTAAGGATGCTATCCGTACCGCTCATGGTAAATCCGATGGCCGTGCCGTTGTTATTGCCTGCATGGACTTTTCCTTTATCGGGGGATCAATGGGCTCGGTAATGGGCGAAAAAATTTCCAGGGCCATTGATTTCAGCATTAAAAACAAGGTTCCGTTTGTGCTGATCTCCAAATCGGGCGGAGCTCGGATGATGGAAGCGGCCTTTTCACTCATGCAAATGGCCAAGACCGCCGCCAGGCTGGCCCTGCTTTCTGAAGCCAGGATACCCTTTATTTCTGTTTTAACCGACCCGACAACCGGAGGCGTAACGGCCTCTTTTGCCATGTTGGGCGATTTAAATATTGCTGAACCGGGAGCCTTAATCGGTTTTGCCGGTCCCAGAGTGGTGAAAGAAACGATCGGTAAAGACCTCCCAAAAGGTTTTCAAACCTCTGAGTTTGTTTTGGATCATGGATTTCTTGACCTGATCGTTGACAGGAGAGAGCTAAAAAGGAAACTTTCCAGCCTTTTACAAATGTTTGCCGCATAACAGGAACCGGTCTGAAACGTAAAAAAGGAAGCTTACGGGCTTCCTTTTTATTTTTAACCAATTAAATGAAGACTTACGGGTCTCCGGATGCATATCAGAACTTGCTTTTAAGAAGGCTTACAGGCCTTTTACTGGATTGGACTTACAGGTCCGGATTTCGATGAAACTTTCAGGTTTCGAAAATTATCAATACTTACAGGCTTTCATGAATGGCAAAACTTACGGGTTTTCCTGGTATCGGATGGTTTCAGAGCAAAAAGGCTTACGGGCCTTTTAATTTGTAAGGACTTACGGGTCCTTTTGGGATGGAACTTACGGGCTCCGGTTTGTTAAAGACTTACGGGTCTTTGGGTGAGGAAGGACTTACGGGTCCTTTTTGTGTTTTGAAGCTTACGGGCTCCGGTTTGTTAAAGACTTACGGGTCTTTGGGTGGTAAGGACTTACGGGTCCTCTTTTGGTTTGGAAACTTACGGGCTTCGCGTATGATATTAAGACTTACGGGTCTTTTTGGATGCTTACGGGCTATCCTTATATTTTGTTTCGCTGATCGCTTAAAGAACGTGGGGTACTGTTTGTTTGATGATTCAAAAATACTATCAGGACTAAGGTTTAGCAATTTAAACTTATTAAACGGCTGTTTTTGGTATTTAAATGGCCTGTTTTGCATACCAAACGGTGTGCCGGATTTTATATTATATGAAAAAAACCGGAGTGAATCGCTTTTTTAATGAATGAGACCCTGCGAATGATTGAAGTGAATCTGCCAGAAACGGTGGAAATCACTTCCATTCGCTTCATGTGGTAATTAATCAGGGATCATCTTTTAATGGTCTTAAAACCAGATAAAAGTAAAGGTGGAATAAGGGTTTTCACGAACCGTTTGATTTTCTTACGCCTGCTGTCTGCATTCAGGTGAAAAAGGATGCTTTCAATGGTTTCTTTGGAAAATGTTGTGTAGGTTTTCAGCAGGTGATTGGAGAGGCTGAAATATCCCAACCGGCCTAAAACAAGTGCTGTAAATAAGGGGGATTGGTCACTGGGATCGAGGCTGTCTGGCTGGCCTGGATCAAAAAAATAAATGGCATCGCCTCCGGAGCAGTACCTGGGAAATTCATGGATTCCGGGAACAGGTGAAGGATTTTTGAAGGACCTGTTCCGATCAATAGCATCCGGGTAAAACAGGCAATCGACAAATTGAAATCCATTCATGCGAAGAAACTGATCCAGGTCTGAAAAAAGAGCCTGATCCTGATACACCCTTACAAAGGACACTTCCATAAAAAGAACACCAATTTTTCCATTCCTGATTAGTTCAGCAGCACCCTGGAGTATTCTCATTTCCGAGCCTTGTGTATCCAGTTTCAGAAGATCAATCCGGGCCAGCTTTTCCGATTTGCAGAACTGATCCAGGGTCAGGGTTTCAATGGTTGTTTTTTCAATGGTACTGATTTGTTTCTCCCACCCTGCATATTCCCTCATCAAACCCATATGCCTGGAATAATTGTCCAGGTCAGGGACCAACAGCGAGTTATAACTGGCATTGGCGGAAATGTTAAAAATTGCTTTTCCGGGTTTATCCCACAAACCGGCCTGGAAAAGGGATACTTTTTTATATTCCCTGTTATCAGTCAATTGCCTGAGGTCATGGAAGGATCCCGGATGCGGTTCGAAACCGTAAGCCTCTATAAACGGATTCAGAATACCCAAGGAAAACAGTCCGCCCCTAGCTCCTGCATCAACCAGCACCAGGCTTTCCGGTTCTATCAGCTGATTTAATATCACTTTTTTTTTGCTCCTTAAAAAGACTGTAAATTAAAAATCAAACCGGAAACTGAGGCTTCCCATGCAATTGTGTACTTCCCTGGCAGTCGGCTGGGCATCATTGATTTTTTTCCCTTGCTGCAAACAGCAGGTATTCGCTTTGAAAAATAAAAAATACGAACATCAGGATAAGGTTTATTAAAACAAATCCGGTGAATACACGTTTTTAATCCGGGCAATGAAGATGGTTTGAGTTAACAAATTTTTAACGGATCACTTCATATTGCATTCATTCAAGGGGTAATAAATTTGCATTGCAAAATTTTAAAGTTTATACAAAGTAACAATTTAATTTCAGAAATATGGTAAACCAACTCAAAAAATTATCAGGCCTGCTCCTGGTTGCTTCCCTGGGAGGCTTTGCAGGAGTTACTTTTTACAAACAATTTGATCAGCAAAAACCCTACAATTCGATTCAGCAAAAACAGTTTGCCAAACCTGTTGTATTTACAGGATCATCCGGCAGCATGGCTTATCCGGACTTTACTATGGCAGCTGAAAAAACCATTCCGGCAGTGGTTCATGTGAAAACATTTTATGGCGTTCAGCCTGTCAACCAGGCGGTCCCCTTTGATCCGTTCCGCAATTTCTTTTACGGAGACCGGGGCTATGGGTACCAAAGACCCCAGGAAGGCAGCGGAAGCGGTGTTATCATCAGTGATGATGGCTATATCGTGACCAATAACCATGTGGTTGAAAATGCCGATAAAGTTGAGGTTACGCTGGATGATAAAAGAGATTATATGGCCAGGGTTATCGGAACCGATCCCACAACTGATCTTGCCTTAATTAAAATTGAGGGAAAAGACCTGCCTTTTTTGCCTTATGGCAACTCCGACAAGGTCCGGATCGGAGAATGGGTTCTGGCTGTTGGAAACCCGTTTAACCTGACCAGTACGGTTACGGCAGGCATTATCAGTGCCAAGGCCCGTAATATTAATATACTGCCCGAACAAACAGCGATAGAGTCATTCCTCCAGACCGATGCAGCCGTGAATCCCGGAAACAGCGGCGGGGCACTTATCAATACCGATGGAAGCCTGATTGGAATTAATTCGGCAATTGCAAGTGCAACAGGCTCCTATTCCGGCTATTCCTTCGCCATTCCGGTGAATATCGTTAAAAAAGTCATGGATGACCTCCTGGAGTATGGAACGGTTCAACGTGGATTTATCGGCGTGGGAATTCAGGATGTTGACGCTAAACTGGCTGAGGACAAGGGCTTGAAATCACTGAAAGGGGTATATATCAACAGGTTATCAGAGGGAGGTGCTGCGGAAGATGCTGGAATGAAAGTCGGCGACATCATTACCATGGTGGAATCCATGGAGGTAAACAGCACACCCCAGTTGCTGGAACAAATCGGGCGACACCGACCAGGTGATAAGATAAATTTTACGGTTGATAGAAACGGTGAATCAAAAGTTATTGCCGTAACCCTCCGGAATAAGGATAATAACACCCGTATGGTCAGGGAAACTGCCGCGGATGAGATTTCAGCTTTAGGGGCGCAAATGGAAACATTAAGTGGGTCCGAACTGAAAAAACTTGGAATCAAATCAGGTGTTAAAATTATCACCCTTACCCCCGGCAAATTAAGATCAGCAGGAATTAAAGAAGGCTTTATTATAACTTCCATTGATAACAAGGAAATGAATTCTGCTGAAGATGTGGCGGAGATTTTAAGGGCGAAAAGAGGCGGAGTCCTGATTGAAGGAATTTACCCAAATGGTATGAAAGCCTATTATGGCTTCGGACTTTAACCCATTATTGCCAGAAAAACATTAAGTAACAATTATAAACCCCCTGTAAACCATGATAATAAGGATTTACAGGGGTTTTCTTATGCATAAAAAAATTCGGTATTTCTCCATTTGTTCATATCTTAATTTGTTTGTTAGCCCAATAAAATCTACCTTTGCACCGATTAAAATTAATCTTTAGATTCTATTTTTTTTAATCCGCTTTTACCACAACCAAAACTATGAGGCAACTAAAAATAACCAAATCGATTACCAACCGCGAAAGCCAGTCGCTTGAAAAATATCTTCAGGAAATCGGTCGGGAGGAATTAATCAGTGCCGAGGAGGAGGTAAGATTAGCCAGAAAAATAAGGGAGGGGGATCAGAATGCCCTGGACCGTCTTACAAAGGCCAACCTCAGGTTTGTGGTTTCCGTTGCCAAGCAATACCAAAACCAGGGTTTGAGTTTGCCTGACCTGATCAATGAAGGAAATCTTGGTTTGATCAAAGCTGCAAAACGTTTTGACGAAACCCGCGGTTTTAAATTTATCTCCTATGCGGTATGGTGGATCCGTCAAAGCATCCTTCAGGCCCTGGCCGAACAGTCCAGGATTGTCCGCTTACCGCTCAACCAGGTTGGTTCCTTAAATAAAATTTCAAAAGCATTTTCCAAACTGGAACAGGAATTTGAACGGGAACCTTCTGCCGAAGAGTTATCCAAGCTGCTGGAATTGCCTTCCGAAAAAATTGCCGATACCATGAAAGTATCCGGCAAACACGTTTCCATGGATGCTCCATTTGTGCAGGGCGAGGATAACAGTTTGCTCGATGTACTTGAAAACAGTGATTCACCTCGTGCAGACAACCTCCTGATGTCGGAGTCACTGCAAAAGGAAATTGAACGTTCATTAAATACCCTTACGGAAAGGGAGCGTGAGGTGATCAAATTATTTTTCGGAATCGGTATGAACCACGGGCTGACGCTTGAAGAGATCGGCGCCAAGTTCGATCTGACCCGTGAACGCGTCAGGCAAATTAAGGAAAAGGCCATTCGTCGTCTGCGTCATAAATCGCGCAGTCGTCTCTTAAAGGCCTATTTGGGCTGATTTCTCAAAAAAACAATTAAAAAGTTCAGGTATCATTGCCTGAACTTTTTTGTTTTAATACCTTTGAAGCCCCATAAAACAAGAAACTTACCTACAACAATTCTCCACCATGAGTACGCAGACACTGAATGAATCCAGCAACAGTTCGATTTCCTATGAAAGTGAATTACAGGACTGGATTAAGCTTGAAAAGGCAGCCATTGAACTTATCCATATTACCGGCACCCTTTGGTTCGATAAATCCGTTGAACTGATCATCTTCCGTAACCAGATGGTTGACCGGAGTACCAGTGAAATTCTGAACCTTCACCAATATGCCAAGGAGATCGTTAAAAAACCCATCACTGTCATTGACTCCGTGACGATTGCCAGTGAAATGCTGAAACTGGATTTGGCCCCATCCCGGATCGACCTGGGAAAATTAACGTCCGAATGGCTTACCGAGAAGGAGACCTATAAAAATAATGCAACTGATTTTACCCGGGATAAGCTTAAAAATTTCATCGGAAAAGAGAAACGCGCCCTTGTCCCCAAGGATGTTGTTTTATATGGTTTCGGCCGTATCGGACGCATCCTGGCACGGGAACTTGTTTCCCAGTCCGGCAAAGGAGAACAGTTACGTCTCCGGGCCATCGTCACACGGGATAAGTCAGATGAGGACCTGATCAAGCGTGCCGATTTATTAAGAAATGATTCCGTTCATGGTCCATTCCCGGGAACGGTAATTGAAGACCTTGCCAATAAAACCCTAATCATCAATGGGCATGCCGTTCACATGATATCAGCCAGGAATCCGGAGGATATAGATTATACGGCTTATGGGATCCGGGATGCCCTTTTGATTGATAATACGGGCATTGCTCGTGACCGGGAAGGACTGGGACGTCATTTGTCCGCCAATGGAATTGCCAAAGTACTCCTGACAGCGCCCGGAAAAGGAGATATTCCAAATGTGGTTTATGGGATTAATCAAACCGATGTTAAAAACGAGGAGAAAATTGTATCTGCAGCCTCCTGTACGACCAATGCCATTGTTCCGGTACTGGCGGTAATCGACCGGACACTTGGTATTGAGCGAGGTCACCTCGAAACCATCCATTCCTATACGAATGATCAAAATCTGCTTGATAATTACCATAAGAAATACAGAAGGGGACGCTCCGCTGCCCTGAATATGGTCATTACCGAAACCGGTGCGGATAAAGCTGTTTCAAAAGCATTGCCCCAGCTGGCGGGAAAAATAACAGGAAATGCCGTTCGCGTACCTACCCCCAATGTATCACTGGCAATCCTGAACCTGGCCCTGAAAAAACCGGCAACTAAAGAAGAAATAAACCAAATCCTTAAGAATGCAGCGCTTCAGGGTGACCTGATCGAGCAGATTCAATATTCCTATTCCAATGAACTGGTATCTACCGACCTGGTTGGAAATCCATGTGCATCCATTGTTGACAGCCCGGCGACCATTGTTTCTAAAGACAATAAAAATGCCGTCATCTACGTCTGGTATGATAATGAGTACGGGTACAGCCGGCAGGTACTCCGTTTTGCAAAATACCTGGCCGATGTCATCAGGTTAACATACTATTGATTTCCAGTAAAGTACATTAAAAGAAAGCCCCTGACAGAACTTTTGTCAGGGGCTTTTGCTTTGAACATTCTTTTCAGAATATTCGAAAAAACCTAACCTAATTAACGACAATCCTATATAAACTTCATTGGACTCAAAACTAGCCCCCTCCGGATGATCAAACGGTGAAGGTATTATGAGCGAACGGTGAAGATTTCCGTTTGCAGGCATTCCGAAAAAGTGAATGCATTTCTTACAAAAGCCTTTTACGGTGAAACAAAGCGGATACCCTTTGGTATAACATTTCTGAAATAAAGCCTGCAGATTCGGGAATCAGCAGGTTATAAACAACCAAAGGAACATGCTTCACCCCTTGCTTAGAAAGCAAATTGAAAGTTGTCCCGGTCTACACGGGGAACTCTCCCCTGCCTGGACAGCTTTACTGGATTGCGTAAGCAACATGTATTATAATCATGAGCAGGAATCGGCTGCCTGGTCACGGGAAGTCAGAGCCGTTTCAGACCTGGCTGATCAATACAAACAGCAATTAATTCAATTTTCGGCCATATTCAGTTCCATTCAACTTAAAATCGCTCAACTGTTAAATGAAAATCCGGCTGAAAAAAACCACCGTTTTGACCGGTTGGCAACAGATGAACTTCTTGGAGCAATTGCCAGGCTTGAACAAAAAGTGGCTCAGATGAGCATGAAAGAGGAGATGCATTCCAGGAAAATAATTGATCTCGAGTCCATCAACAAGGAACTGGACCAGTTTTCCTATATCGTATCCCATGATCTGAAGGCACCACTCAGGGCCATTTCCAATTTATCCCAATGGATAGAGGATGATCTGGCCGGCCTGCTGAATAACCAGGTGAAGGAAAACATGCGGCTATTGCGTCACCGGGTAGTTCGGCTGGAAAGTCTTGTCAATGCCATTCTTACTTACTCCAAAGCCACTAAAATTATAACTGAAACCGAAATTGCAGATACGGGATTGCTGTTGAAGGAAGTCATTGATTCCCTCTCCATACCCGCTCATATCAGGATTATAAAAGCAGCGGAACAGTTTCCTGTTATCCGGACAGAAACCGTCAAACTTGAGCAGGTATTTTCCAACCTTCTCAGCAATGCGATCAAATATAATGACAAGGATGACGGAAAGATTGAGGTTGGATTTTATGAAACAGAAGAATTCTGCCAGTTTTATGTTCAGGATAACGGACCCGGAATCGAACCCCAGTTCCAGAAGAAGGTTTTCATGATTTTCCAGACGCTTGAAACAAAGGACTCTTACGAAAGTACCGGGATCGGTCTTTCCATCGTTAAAAAAATCATTGATGAAAAGGGCGGAAAAATCTGGATTGAATCGGAAAAGGGTAAGGGCGCAAGGTTTGTCTTTACCTGGCCCAAAATCAAAACAGTTACTTATCAAAAAGCATAACAAATGACAGAAGAAAAGACCATTCATTTTCTGCTTGTGGAAGACGACAGCGTGGATATTATGAATGTACAACGGGCGTTCCGGAAAAACAACATTCAAAATCCCCTGCATATTGCCAGAAATGGAATTGAAGCCCTGGATATGCTCCGGGGTTCTATGGGTACAGCCAAACTGGACCCCATTCCGAAAATTATCCTGCTCGACATCAATATGCCTAAAATGAACGGGATAGAATTTTTAAAGGAATTGCGGAATGATGACACACTGAAATCCCTGAGCGTTTTTATCATGACTACTTCCAACGATGACCATGATAAATTCCAGGCCTATAACATGAATGTAGCCGGCTACATTGTAAAACCAATATCATTTGAAAAATTCGTCAGCGCCATTTCTGTACTGAATAATTACTGGCACTTATGCGAACAACCAATTTAAAACACAGGCTCAACCATTAGAAAACAGATTATGCTGAATAAACAAATAACAGTTCTGGTCATTGATGATGATGAAGTTGATAAACAGGCGGTCCGGAGAGCATTGAAATCCTCCGGGTACAATGTCGATATACTGCTGGCCGGTGATCTTGAATCCGGCCTTACTGTTGCCGGTCATAATCACCTGGATTGCATTTTTCTGGATTACAGTTTACCCGGGGCCACCGGCTTTGATTTCCTGGACAGGTATACTGCCGTAAACGGACAGGCCCCTGTCATCATGATCACCTCACTTGGAGACGAGCAACTGGCCGTACAGGCCATGAAAAAGGGAGCCTGCGATTATATTCCAAAAAGCCTGATCACGCCTGAAGGAACCGCGCAAAGTTTACGGTATGCCCTGAAAATCCATGAGGCCATCCGCCACAATTCGCGTATAGAACAAGCGTTACAGAATACCGAAAAAAGACTGGAAACAGTTATCAGCAATTCACCCCTGATTCTCTTTTCACTTGACAAACAAGGCATCTTTACCCTTTTTAAGGGAAGCGGCACCAAAGCCCTGGAACAACAAGCCGGCCAGATCATCGGCAAATCCATCTTCGATTCCAGCCAGGAGCTGCCGGTTCAGCTGCAGGATTACCTGGCGGCCAGTCTGGGAAAGGAAACCTGCTTTACTTCGAAAGTGGCTGACCGGCACTTTGAGGTCCACTTTATCCCGGTACGGGATGATTCCGGGAACCTGATTGAAATGATGGGTGTAGCTACCGACATTACGGGGATGAAGCAAACCGAAGAAGTCCTTATAAAAAACCTAACCATTTCGGAAGAAAGCGCCCGAATCAAGGAACAGTTCCTGGCCAATATGAGCCATGAAATCCGGACCCCTGTGCACGGCATCATGAGCCTGGCCGATATCCTGTCGAAAACAAACCTGAATGAGGAGCAAAAGACCTACCTGTATGCCGTGAAACGGTCGGCCGATAACCTGCTGGTCATCATCAACGACATCCTGGACCTTTCAAAAATAGATTCCGGAAAGATGACCTTTGAAAACACTCCCTTTAATTTCAAGGAAGTCATCCAGATGAGCATGGAACTCTTCAGGCATAAAGCAGCGGAAAAGAACCTGGAATTGAATTGTCACATATCTGAGCATATTCCGAATACGCTAAAGGGAGATCCTGTCAGGCTCAGCCAGATCATTAATAACCTGGTAAGTAATGCCATAAAGTTCACCGACAATGGATTTGTCAGGCTTGAGATCAAGACCCTGGAAAAAAACAATTCCAGCTGCGTGATCAATTTCAGAATCCAGGATTCAGGCATTGGTATCCCGGCACAAAAGCTGGGCAGTATTTTTGAAAGCTTTACACAGGCCGGTGATGATATTACCAGAAAATATGGCGGAACGGGACTTGGACTGAGCATTGTAAAAAAACTGACCGAATTGCAGGGCGGTTACATCAGCGTGGAGAGTGAACTTAATGTAGGAACCACCTTCCTTATAAACCTTCCCCTGAATTACGCCAGCGAGTATGAACTTTCGGATAAACCA
>CAYWHE010000052.1:0-7352 GCA_964458125.1 uncultured Flavobacteriaceae bacterium
TCAGGGCTGCTTCCTCTTTTTATTATCTCCCGGGGTGAATTCCCCGCGGCTTGCAAATCGTATATGAAATAACAAAATAACATTGTTGTTCGGGTAAATAGCATTTATTTTCAAACAACAAATTCTCAATTATATTTTGTCCCTTTTTGCTGACACACAAGTCATCCTGATATGGTGCAAGCATGGTTTTTTCCTTTGATTAACTTAAAAACCTGCCATACACTTTAACGGAACTAACACTTTTTCATTGACGCCATTTTAAAAAATTTCGTTCCCTTTCAGCTGCATTCATTAATGTTCGATTAACACAAATGGGGAATTCCTGCCGGATTAATTATTAAAAGCATCTTCTATAGAGTCTATATATTATCGGGCTTCCGGAATATTTCATCAGGTTTGGTTGGACAATACCGGCAAAATAATATTAAATTTATTTAGCTTTGCAGGTGCCTCGCTGAATATCTGTTATCAAAATCACACCGGTTGTGATTGATACTGCAAAAAACTCCAAGGTTTGTTCATCGATGGAAGGCTACTGAAAAGGACCCCATCCGGCAGACCCAACAATTTCTTTAAATACCAACCCATCATGATCAAAGGCGTACACACCATGTTTTACAGCTCCGATGCAGCCGGGCTGAGGAAATTTTTAAAAGACAAGTTAAACTTCAAGGCCAGGGATATCGGCGGGGGATGGCTGATCTTCGATCTGCCGGAAGCCGATATGGGCTGCCATCCGGCGGAAAAAGGCGTGAGAGGTGCCACCACCGGCACCCATAACATTTCCTTTTATTGCGATGACATTCAAAAAACGGTGGAAGAACTGAAAGCCAAAGGAGTGAAGTTCAAAGGCAAAATTGAAACCTTCAGCTACGGACATGTGGCCTGGTTTCAGGTGCCGGGAGGGTTTTACCTGCAACTGTACCAGCCGAGGTATAAAAAATGAAAATATTCCTGTCCGGCTTTGGGCTGTTTTTTCCTGAGGACATATGAGTTAATGAGAAAAAATCTGGCCGTTCGATAAATCTAAATCAATACTTCAAAATGTCCATTTGCCAGCTTTAATTTTTTTTCATGGAATTGATTTGCCACAGAAAAAAATACCGTTATGGGAACACTTCCTGATAATACTTTAAAGTCAATTCCATGAGCAGGCAAAATGATTTCCGTGTTCCGTTCTTATGGCCGTCAAATTGGGAATTCGCTTGGTTCCTGAGGAAGCAGCATATAAAACCATAGCAGGCAGATTTGTCTTTTTCATTCAGCCGAAGCCTTGGAAACCTCATTGCCCCCGGACGCTGCCGTTGATTTCATATGATAAAAAGGAACGAAAGCGCTCTGTTTTTCCGCAACGGTGACCGGCGTCGGAATACTTTTATAAACGAAATTCACGACTGGCCGATGCCGGCAAGGAGACATAACCAATGTTCAATAATAAACTCAGGCCAAATCAGGTACCAAATGCAATATTTGATATCTTAGCCCTTTCATAAACGCACCATGCATACACTGCACCTGCTGACCTTTGGAGCCATCGGAATGATGTTTGCGTATGTTTCTCTCCATTATTTTTATTCCCTTCAAAAAGAATATTTATACCTTGGGTTGTACCAGTTATTTGTCCTCATGAATCTGACAAGCTATTTCTTTGCTTTTCATCAAACTAGCAGGCTTCAAATCGCTTTAAACGATCTGTCAATAACCTCTGCGCCGGTCTGCTCCTTTATTGCCAATTTGCTTTTTATGCAGAAAATACTGGAAATTAAAATAAAGCTTCCCCATCTGCATAAAGTCATTACAGGGGCAATTATTTTTCTTTGTGCATACCTTGTAATGGATATTATCCTCTCCCTGTTTTATCACGCTTCGCTGCTGCGCATTTATGGTTATAATACACTTCGGGTGCTGCTTATTCTATTTTCCATTCCGGTAGCCCTCATTGCCATGAGGAATTGTGGCCTGGCGGGAAAATATTTTTTGGCCGGATTGATTGTTTATGTCTTTATGGGAGCATGCGCTACAGTGATTCAGTTGATGCACCATAATTACGGAACCTGGTTGTCAATGCTCTTATACAGGACGGGGGTATTAATCGAGATTTTGTTTTTTTCAATAGGAATAAGCCTTAAAATCAAACATATTATTGAAGAAAAAACCCATTCAGAATTACAGCTTTCCCGCGGTTTATTTTATAAGGAACAGGAGAAACAGCAAGCTATAATAAATGAGCGCAGACGCATCAGTGCCGACCTGCATGATGACATAGGTGCGACGCTGACCAGCATTTCGATTTTCAGTGAAGCCGCCGCAGAGAAATTAAAAGACTCCAATATCGCAGAGACCAAAAGTTTATTGGAGCGGATCAGCTTGGCTTCCCGGGATATGGTTTCGGTGATGAGCGATTATGTCTGGGCCATAAATCCTGCCAACGATTCATTTCAAAAATTAACGGATCATATGCAATCCTATGCCTCATCTGTGCTGTCTGCAAAGAATATAAGAATGAATTTTGAAGCGGAAGATGCGGGGCCATTATTCTCCCTGAAGCCCGGCGTCAGAAAGGAACTTTTTTTAATTTTTAAGGAAGCGGTCAACAATGCTGCAAAATACGCTGATGCGGACACTGTCAGTGTAAGCATAAAGGCAGTTAACGGAACCATTGAAATGATTATCACTGATAATGGCAAGGGGTTTTCTGTACCCTCCGTCTCAAATGGGGAGGATGGAACCGGAAACGGATTGAAAAATATGAACATGCGGGCCGAAGAAATAAACGCCCATTTGAATATTTCATCCGGTACGCAGGGAACACGGATTGAATTATTGATGGATATGAAATCTGAAGCATGAAACTAACCCCATCACCATAATTTGCTATTAATTTTAAAATAAATCATTCAACCTTTGTAAGAGAGAAACGATGCCTATTCACGTAACCATTTTTGACGACAATATAAAAATTCTGGATTCGCTGGGTATGCTCATCGGCGGATCACCCGGATTTTTTATTAACGGACTGTATAAGGATGCCACCGGTGCAGTAGATAAAATATCAAAAAACCTACCTGATGTGGTGCTGATGGACATTGACATGCCCGTCGTAAGCGGCATACAGGCAGTACGCGAATTAAAAGCGGTTTTCCCCAGGCTTACCATCATGATGCAAACCGTTTTCGAAGATGACGATAAGGTGTTTGAATCCATTTGCAACGGGGCATCGGGGTATATATTAAAAAACACCCCTCCAGCCAAAATCCTTGAGGCCATAGAAGATGTCTATCATGGCGGCTCTCCCATGAGCCCGCCCATTGCCCGGAAGGTACTTTCTTTTATGCAGGCAGGAAAGGAAGAAAACAAAGTCAAACCTCTGCCTAAAGACGAATTCAACCTTACTGACCGCGAAAAAGAAATCCTTTTTCTCATGACAAAAGGGCTCAGCTATAAAATGATTGCTTCACAATGTGAAATTTCATTTGAAACCGTGCGCACGCACATCCGTCACATTTATGAAAAACTACACGTTGCCTCCATGACGGCAGCGGTTGCCAAAGCCATTCAGCAGAAAATCGTGTAGCAACTGTTCAAGCCGTGATTGGTTATTTAGGGTCTACTGAAAAAGTAATGAAGATACATTATTGCCCTGGTAAAGTACAACTTTAAAAGAAATATTCAAATTCTATTGATATTTTGTCACTTTTTCCTTAATGAAAAAGTAACCAAAAAATCAAGGCTGCACTGAAAAAGCTAAAATTTTGCCCTCCACGCGCAAAGAATTAGTTAGTTGAGCCTGAGCCTTCAAGAATAGTCTTTGCAACGGATTTAGTCTACTGATTATTATTAAACTTTTTTGCACCGATTCTTTTTTTCCCGACCCACAGGTCAAAATTTCATAACGCTTTTTCAGTGAGGCCGGTTCATGTATTTCAATTTTTAATCAATCCAAGCCAATTTATTTTGACCTTAAGAGAAAGGTTTTTAAGCAATTTATTCAATTTTCCATGCACCAACTTTTTCCTTTTTCCCTCAAAGTTGCCTATAAATATATGAACATTACTTATTCAGTAAGCCCTATTTACGCCTTCATTCAGTATAGATACGATCTGAATTTTTTCTTCAGGCATAGCCCTGATCATGCAAATAAACGGCAGATGGCATATCGGGCAATTTTTTTGCAGGGCAGATTTGATACGGTTTATTAAACCCCTTCGCTTTTAGTATGCCCAGCCAAGGCATCCTTCGTATCGCTTCTTTACTTTATTAAGCTCTTATATCCCCATAAATGGGGATATGATAAAATAAAATATTCCGGAAATTTGAATTCCGGAAAGCCGCAACTGTTCCATTGTTGAATTATTTTATAAAAGCTATAAAATATGACTGTTTCCGGCAGGCTGCACGTTAGAATCCATTCATAGTATATAAATAAGTTTAATTCAAATGATAATGAAAAGCCTTATCCTTATACTGTTTGCTACGGCCATTTCAGTAAGTCATGCAGCCACACTCACGCTCTCCAACGATCCCCTGGGAGGAGCAACCTATTCCACCTTGTTTGCAGCATACAGCGCGGCTATAAGCGGCCAGGACACCATACTGGCGGAGGGCACAAACATTCCTTACACATTTACAAACCCCAATTGCGGTCCATGGAATAAAAACCTGGTGGTGATAGGAATTGGTTTTAATCCACAGAAACAAAACCCAAGGCTTACCATGATTGGTTGTATTGACGTTTGCAATGGCGGTTCACCATTTGGAAACGCAGCGAGCGGATCACGTTTTTATGGAATATGTTTTACCTGCGCCATTTCTCTTATCTCTACTGTTAATGATCTTTATTTCGAAGACTGCCGTTTCACCGATGCTTTCTCCTTTAGCAACCACGCTGGCAGCAATTATGTATGGAAGAACTGTATTTTTACGATGCAGAATTTTCAAGTTATTGATTTTGGCAACGGTTCATCAAATCAAAATATACTCATAAGCAATTGTATTTTTAATGGGTTTCTCAATAATGCTAACCCAACAACCAACTTAGCACTAACAGTTGATCACTGCATATTTCTTAATACTACCGGATCTTTTAGAAATATAGTTAATGCGGTTATTAAAAATAACGTATTCATGAATACAGCAACAATTGAAATCGATAATTCAGGAAACAACACCTATCTCAACAATATTTCCCGGCTGGGAGGATTTCCTTCCGGAATAGGAAACAATGGAAATATTGCCAGTACCAACCCCAACTTTGTCACTTACACACTTGGGCAGTTTTACAGCACTACGCATGATTATCATTTACAGGCAGGCTCGGCAGCTATCGGCGCCGGCAGCGATGCAACCGATATGGGTGTGCACGGAGGTACTTCCAATTTCAGCGAGCAGGGCGAGGTGCTTATTGCTCCCGTTATGCGAGCCGTAAATATCAACAACACAACAGTGGCTCCCAACGGCACGCTCAATGTACAGATTAATGCATCCAAGCCGGACGATAATTGAAAGGACGCGAATCTGATTATTTATGTATTGCCCCTGCCCGATGAATATCCGTCCATTTCTGAAATTCAGCCTTTTTATGCTTTTGGCTGCCGCCTCATCAAGGGCTCAAAGTCCATCGCAATTAATCACGGCATTCCAGTATTATTTCGATACGGACCCCGGGCCTGGCATTGCCGGAAACGGAGCGGTTATCCCGGTAACACCGGCAGGCAGTATGAATCAGGCATTTAATTTTTCGGTACCGAACGCATTGGGCGAAGGTTTTCATCATCTCTATGTCCGTGCGGTTGACGAAGACGGGAACTGGAGCATGGCAGAACGGAGAACACTTTATATTCAAAGCATGTATTCCCCGCTCTCCATCACTGCTTATCAATATTATTTTGATACAGATCCTGGTGCCGGAGTTACCGGTAATGGTGCAATTGTTCCCATTTCGGCTACTCCTTCATACAATTCAACTGCAGCAATTGTTTTGCCCGTTTTAAGCGATGGATTTCATAATTTATACCTCCGCACACAGGATAATTCAGGCAAGTGGAGCATTCCCGAAAGAAGAACATTCTACATTCAGCCCCCTGTGAATACCCAGTTAATAACTGCCATGGAGTACTATTTTGATACGGATCCGGGAACCGGTAATGGGACTTCAATGAGTATTACACCTTCTTCTGATATCAACGCTGTTTTCCCGATCACAACAACCTGCTTAACTATCGGAACTCATTTTTGTTATGTGAGGGGAAAAGATCCATTTTCGAGATGGAGTATCATCGAACGTGATACTTTTACAATAGGACAACAGGTACTTTCAATTAATCCTCCCGGTCCAATAATTTTATGTGTTAATGATTCCGTTAAGTTATATACCGGTTATACAACAGGTTTTAATTATCAATGGCTGGTAAATGCAGTTGTTATTCCGGGGGCAACAGATACATGCTATGTGGCTCACACTACGGGAAACTACAGCGTTGTCAGAAGTTGCGGTTCCCATTCTGATACTTCAGCGATCGTTGATGTTTCTGTGATTCCGTTACAGACCTATTATGCGGATGCAGATAATGACGGTTACGGAGACCTGGTACATGATACTGCATCATGCTCTCAACCGGCAGGTTTCGTATCCGATAATACGGATTGCAATGATGCAAATGCACAAATAAATCCCGGTGCAACTGAAATCTGCAATGGTTTTGATGATGACTGTGATGGACTCGCCGACAATGCGGATCCATCTGTTACCGGGCAAAGTCTCTGGTATGCAGATGCTGATAATGACAATTATGGTGATGCTGCACATGATACCTTGTCTTGCACCCAGCCCTCAGGATTTGTTTCCAATGATGATGACTGCAATGATGCAAACAAAGCTGTTCATCCCGGTGCAATAGAAATCTGTAACAGCATTGATGATAATTGTGATGGAACTGTAGATAATAATTGCAGTACCAATATTTATGCAGGAGGTTCGGGTGATGGCTTTTCTTCAAAGACTGCACTTAATCAAACAATTGGATCATCCATTTACCTCGGAGGAAATGATGATGGTTTCAGTTCACGGATTGCATCCAGTCAAACCGCAGGAGCTTCCATTTATCTTGGCGGGAATGATGATGGCTTCTCTTCACTTCTTGCATCTGATCAATCTATAGGTGCTTCTATTTACCTTGGTGGAAATGACGATGGTTTTTCCTCGTTACTAGCATCCAACCAGTCCATAGGCGCTTCTATTTACCTTGGAGGAATTGATGATGGCTTCTCTTCACTTCTTGCATCTGATCAATCAATAGGTGCTTCTATTTATCTTGGTGGAAATGATGATGGTTTTTCCTCGTTACTTGCATCCA
>CAYWHE010000052.1:7452-20682 GCA_964458125.1 uncultured Flavobacteriaceae bacterium
TTGCATCCAATCAGTCCATAGGCACTTCCATTTATCTTGGAGGCAATGATGATGGCTTCTCCTCGTTGATTGCATCCAATCAGTCCATAGGCACTTCCATTTATCTTGGAGGAATTGATGATGGCTTCTCCTCGTTGATTGCATCCAGCCAGTCCATAGGCGCTTCCATTTATCTTGGAGGCAATGATGATGGCTTCTCTATGACCCTTGCATCTTCTGTCAGTTTGAGGGAGGCAATTACAGTCCATAGCATGGAAACAGGTCAAACTATCCGCGTTTTTCCTAATCCTACGCACGATAAACTGAATGTAGCCATAGACAGCTTTACAAATGAAATCCAATGGAGTATGATTGTTTGCGATATAAGGGGAAAAAAACTGTTTTCACAGCCGGTTTATTCAGCAAGGGAAATTGTTGACTTCAGTCATTTTCCTTCAGCTACGTATTTGCTTTCCATTATGAATGAAAAAGGCTTTGTGGAAACCATACGGATTTTAATTCAACAATAATTAAAATTAAAAATCAGAATAGCAAACTAAAAAATAATTCATAAGAACAAACTTAAAAAAACAAATAAAAATGAAAATTCTTAACTTATTATCAGCAAAAAAGCAGTTGAATAAGATTCTATTCATGCTTGCACTTATCTTATTTGCTTTCACCGTTAAGGCAAATAATGTCCGTGTTACAAATGATACGGTAATTGCCAACGGTTCCACAGTGTATGTTCAATTTGATCTGGCCTGGGATAATGCCTGGAGAAACGGCATTACAAATAATTGGGATGCAGTATGGGTGTTTTTTAAGCATAATAATAATGGTGCATGGCAACACCTTGATCTTACCGGAACTAATAATATTACTGGAATTCCTTCCGGTTGTGGCTATACGGTTTACCCGGATAAAAAAGGTATCATGATTTACAGGACTCTTTTTGTAACAGGAAATATTTCGATCACAGGAATACAGGTACCGGTGGTCTCCACTCCCCTGTTAGGTACATTTGATTTAAAGATATTTGCTATCGAAATGGTTTATGTGCCACAGGGAAGTTTTAATGCAGGAGGTACGCAAACAACTGTCAACAGTACCGTACCAGGAACAAACTGTCTTAATAAGGCCGGTCTCGGTTTTACTATAGGGACCTCAACAGTAACCCCTGTAAAATGCCATTTCAATTCGACAGCAGATGATGATACTTTGCAAAACATTGGAGTAGGAATAAGCGGTACCAGCGGACTTGATGCGATTATTGGTTCTTCGGGCTTTGAGAATCCTAATTTTCCCACGGGTTACAAAGCATTCTACTGTATGAAGTATGAAATTTCGCAAGGCGCTTACAGGGATTTCTTGAATACTGGAGGCTACATTACAAGTGCATTTACTATTAACAATCCGAATTTCTCGGGTTCAGTCGGAGATCCTGCATTCTATATTCCCGACAGCAACTCAAGTTACAGGAATAGTATAAAACTGAAAAGCATCTCACCACTATTCGAATTTGGATGCGATGCAGACAATGATACAATTTTTGATGAGTCTAATGACGGGGAATGGATAGCAATGAATTTTTTAGACCAGGGTAAGCTTTTAAGATACCTTTCTTGGGCATGTCTTAGACCCATGACAGAACTGGAATATGAAAAAGCATGCAGGGGTCCGGGTGAGACGAATCTCTTTCCTTTTGGAGGAACTATATATAATGGCTCCTATTTTTTTGGAAATTCTAATCAATCCAATGAACTTCTACAAAATCAGTTTAACGGACAAGGTAATTGTGTATGGTCAGGCACAAGTTGCTGTACACAATTAAATTTTATAGGACCGGTAAGGAACGGCATATTTGCTACCAGCACTTCTTCACGTTTGGTTGCCGGAGCCACCTACTGGGGAATTATGGAAATGTGCGGAAATGTTGCCGAGCAAACAGTAACAATAGGTTTTACAACGGGTAGATTTTTTCAGGGTACACATGGAGACGGTACAGCAAATAATGATGTGTTTAGCACTTTTGGTTTCGGTCAGTTTCCAGCAATGAAACTAAAAGGTGGAGGTTGGTTATTAGGTGATCCAAGGATTTTATTCCGTGAATATTTGTCTCCGACTGCCACATCTTTTCTTCCTAACCTCGGTGGACGGGGAGTACGAAGTGCATTTTGATAACTATTTATTAAAAAATAAACCGCACTCATCCCCGGGTGCGGTTTATTTATTTATAACTGAACCCCTCCGGCTGTCCGGCGCCATAAGGGCAGGGGAAAAGGAATTATTTTAATCCTTCTTTGGCGCCAACGTGCCTCTCTGTGCCCCTTGTTACCCTTGCAACATATACAACTGAACGTTTTTCTCATCCAGACAGGAAGACCCGTTACCCGTTCCGCTCCGGGTTTTCACGGTGGTGATTTATAAATCAAAAAAATCAGCCTGCCGTATTATGGGAAATGGAAAACTGCCGCTACGGGTCTGAAGCCGGGCATCAGCTTCATTTTCGTATTTTCAACTGTCGGCTCCTCAGCGGGGTCTGTAAATTTTATACCTTTGTCTCACGGAATGGCCGTTTATTGTAAACAAAGCAGTTGTTTTAGCCGTATGAATTCAAACTCAACAGGGTACCCGGAAGGGGAAATTTCTAAATTATAATACCAGATCCTTATGAAGAATACCACGATTGCCAACGACTATGGCCTTATGGAAGCCCTTGAAAAACTCGGAATCAGGGCCATTAACAATGGAGCATGCACGGGAGTCAACTGGTTGGAGACCTCGGGTGAAATCATCTCCTCCCATGCTTCCGCTGACGGTTCCCTGATCGGACAAATCAAACAGGCCACCACCGGTGATTATGAAAAAATCATTCAGGCCGCCCAGGAAGGCTTTAACGCCTGGCGCCTGGTGCCGGCGCCCAAACGGGGAGAGGTGGTGAGGCAGATCGGCAATGCCTTGCGTGAGTATAAGGAACCTTTGGGCAAACTGGTTTCCTATGAGATGGGTAAAATTTATCAGGAAGGCCTGGGCGAGGTGCAGGAAATGATTGACATCTGTGATTTTGCCGTGGGCCTTTCCCGGCAATTGCACGGCTTCACCATGCACAGCGAAAGACCACAGCACCGCATGTATGAACAATATCACCCGCTGGGCATCGTGGGCGTGATCTCGGCTTTTAATTTCCCCGTAGCCGTGTGGTCCTGGAATGCCATGCTGGCCATGGTATGCGGAGACAGCGTGGTGTGGAAACCCAGCTCCAAAACCATGTTATGCGCCATTGCCGTTCATCATATCATTGAAAAAGTGCTGAAAGAAAACCGGGTGCCCGAAGGGGTTCTGTGCCTGGTGGCGGCCGGCTCCGCCTATGTCGGGGATAATTTCCTTGCGGATAAGCGGGTACCGCTCATTTCGGCTACGGGCTCCACCCGTGTAGGCAAAAGGGTCGGGAAAATAGTTGGGGAACGCCTGGGCCGCAGCCTGCTGGAACTGGGCGGAAACAACGCCATTATTATTACAGCAGAAGCCGATCTCGACATGGCCCTCAGGGCCGTATTATTCGGTGCGGTCGGAACGGCGGGTCAGCGCTGCACCACCACCCGCAGGTTGATCATCCAGGAAGGCGTTTACGAAACATTCAAACAGAAACTGGTCAACGCCTACCAGGGGATTCGAATAGGGCATCCGTTAGATCCCCATACGCTGGTAGGTCCCCTGATCGATCAGCAGGCCGTGAAGGATTTCACCGCCGCCATAGAAAAGGTGAAATCGGAAGGCGGCAAGGTTATTACAGGAGGAACCGTTTGCCAGGGCCCGGGTTATGAATCGGGCTGTTACGTGGTTCCCTGTATCGTGGAAGCCATGAACCATTACCACATGGTGCAGGAAGAGACCTTCGCCCCGATCCTCTACCTCATGAAGTATAAAACCCTGGAGGAGGCCATCAACATGCAGAATGCCGTACCCCAGGGACTTTCTTCGTCCATTTTTTCCCGGAACCTGCTGGAAACGGAACGCTTTCTTTCCCACGAAGGTTCCGATTGCGGAATTGCCAACGTCAACATCGGGACTTCAGGCGCCGAAATCGGCGGGGCCTTCGGTGGCGAAAAGGAAACCGGAGGGGGACGCGAATCCGGCTCCGATGCCTGGAAGATCTATATGCGCCGCCAAACCAATACGCTCAACTACGGCGCCGAACTGCCATTGGCACAGGGAATCCGGTTTGATTTATAACGGAAGCTTTGTTGCTTCCTGATTCCATCCGTGATTTTCCGAATCTCCCAACCAAGATGGCTGGCAGACCTGTTTTGCAAAATAAGTTCAGGGTGGTTCCGGTATCCCTAGGGGTTGGTTCAGCCTTTCGTACCCTGTCTTCTTTATTCAGTAACCAGGTATTCCGTTATAAATGCGGATTACTTTTATTTTTGTATCCAACCAATGCTCGTACCCGAACTCATATTACACTCCAATGACTAAAACCCGGCTGGAAGCCTTTAGTGATGGCGTAATCGCCATCATCATTACCATCATGGTGCTGGAAATGAAAATTCCTCATACGGATAAACTGGAACATTTGCTATCCCTGTTGCCTGTTTTTCTCAGTTACCTGTTAAGCTTTGTATTCATCGGCATATACTGGGGCAACCACCACCACCTGATTCACGTGGTGAAAAAGGTCACCCCGGGCATTATCTGGGCCAACCTGAACCTGTTGTTCTGGCTGTCGCTGATACCGTTTGTGACGGGGTGGATGGGTGAGAACGGTTTCAGCACGCAGCCCGTGGCCCTATATGGTGTCGTCCTGGTGTTTGCCGCCATTGCTTATTTTATCCTGCAGCAAACCATCATCAGCGGACATACCTTTTCCGCTAAAATGACGGAGGCCATGAACAAACAAAAAATAAAAGGCATGATTTCCCTGGCCGGTTATATGGCATCCGTTCCGCTGGCATTTATTCATGCCGGCATTTCGGCCGGTATCTTTATTGCCATAGCCATTCTATGGCTGATACCAGACAGGAATATTGAACGGGCGCTGGAGGAATGAGGATAGAGGAAATGATTGGAAGAACCAGGATCATTTTTTATTGAGTTTTTTATTTGTGCAGAACTACCCCGTCAGGATTCCGGAAATGACGATGATTACTTCCTCTTCTGTACTTTTTCACTTATTGAAAACAAAACGCTCCACTCAACCGCGGATTAGCCTGGAACAGGTAAAAAGGATGACTGACGAAAAACGATATTTTATAGTGAACGTTTCCCGGTAAACACTATTTTTACAATTCAGATGCACAGGGCTATCCTGAAATCGACTTTGATTGCATTCAAGTGAATCTTCAAATTCTTCCACCATGAAAAAAATACTGTTCTTCATTTCCGCCTGCCTGATGATGCAATTCTTACAGGCCCAGAACCCCATTCCCAATCCGGGTTTTGAACTCTGGACGGGCACCGAACCTGATGGCTGGACTACCACCAACGTACCCCCTGATCTTCCCGTCATGCCCTTCAGTCCAAGCCATACCGGAAACTGGGCCCTCAAGGGAGAGGTGGTCAGCATTGGCCCCAGTGCGCAGATTGCGCCTATGGTGGTGTCCAATGTGGGTGGTACGGGATTTCCGGTCACGCAGGTATACCCGTCCATGACGTTCTGGTACCTGGCCTTTTTTCAAAGCGGGGATGAGCTGGAAGCCGATGTGCTCTTTCTTGATTCCACCGGCACCATCATGGCCGCCGGGTCGGTAACGTATTCTAGTTCCGTTGCCGGATGGACACAGGCCACCGTTCCAGTCGTCAATTCCGGAGGCATGCCCGCCACCTGCGCCATCGTGTTTTCCCTGATCAACCCGAATGGGGGTCAAAGCACTACCGGTTCGTATTTTGTGGTGGATGATCTGGATTTTCCCGGTACATCGGGTCTGACGGAAAATCATGCCGCAGCAGGGATACAACTTTCTCCAAATCCGGTACAGGACCGGTTACAAATACAATGGCCCTCAGCCGGTAAAACGGACAGCCCTTGTATTATCAACGTATATGACCTGGCCGGAAGACTGCTCCTGTCGGAAGCGAAAACCGCCCTGACCTTTTCCGGTAGTTCTTTGGATGTATCCCGGCTGATTCCGGGATACTATCTGCTGGAAGTACAGCAGGGAAATGAACGGTTCCGGAGTACTTTTATAAAACGATAAGGGTTCCGGTCCGTTGACCGGAACCCTTATCGTTCATGCAGAGGAAATTAAACGTTCTATTGCCTGATAAATTTCTGATGGAAAATCTTTTCTCCGGAAGTCATCTGCAGGATATATGTTCCGCGGGCCAGACCGGTGAGATCCACTTCCAGCGTGTTCAGGCCTTTCATCAGGACGGCATCAAAACCGGCCACCTCCCGTCCGGTGAGATCGATGACGATGAAATGAGCCGTTTGATTTTCCGTCCCATTAAAGGATACGGTCAGTTGATTTCCCGAAGCCGGGTTGGGATACAACAGGATTTGATCCTGCATCCATCCGGAACCTTCAGCTTCGGTCCGGACGTTGGCTCCGCCGGCCAGGGAGGTGGCCCAGCATAATTTTTTCTGCAGGCAGTTCACATGCGTAATGGTTGCCGTGTCGTTGATGAAGTTGCTCAGGATGGTGGGAACGAATGGAAAAATGGTCAGGGAAACAGGAGACACAAAGGGGTTGTCGGCAATTTCATTGCAGCCTGATACCAGGTTGAAATAGGATTTGATATACCAGCTCTGCTCTTTGGGCGGGGTGCCGGCAACGGCCAGGTTGTGAAATTTTCCAAAGGTCGCCAACCCGTCACCGGGTGTACCCAGGGAGTTGATCCAGTCAATGGCATTGAGCTGATCGTTAAAATTACCACCGTACAGGTAGGCCGCCAAGGGGTTGCCGTTGGAATCGCATTTGAAAATATGCCCGTCGGTGGATCCGGTATTATAATGAGTCATGCCCGTGACGTAAAATTCTTTATTGGAGGCGATGGTTGGGGGAATACGCATGCAGGCGTCATAACCATACTGGTTGTCTACAGGGTAGTTTGGAGATGGACCGTTGGATAAAAGCATATTGCTGAAAAACACCACGGGAGCTGCTCCCGCCGTGTTGACCCGCATGAGGAATATACGGTTGTTGGTCGGAGCCAGGCTGTAAACCGTTCCTGTAACGATGTAATTATTGGGCTGGTCGGTGGCCCGGATGGAGTTGAAATCAAGTCCAAGCCCGGGGGCGTCGGCAAAGATGTTCACCCAGACCAGCGTACCATTGCCTTTGAATTTGGCCAGGAAAGATTGCCTGCACCCGTTCACCGATTGAATGGTGCCGACCACGCAAACGTTACCGCTGGCGGAATCCTCGATCAGGTAATTGGCGCGGGTATCCCCGGTGGTACCGGCTGCGCAGGGCAGGTCGAAATAACGCACCCAGCTTACGACAGCTCCTGTGGCATCGTGTTTCATTAAAAAAGCCCTGCCGTTGCTGGCATGCGATTCTCCGCAAGTGTATAGCCGGTTGGTGATTTTTTTGGAGTTCTTCGTACAATAGGCTTCATCGTATCCGCCTCCGATATCGATGTGATGTACGGGCGAGGTGGCCACCCCGCTCAGGTTGGTCTTGATCAGCAGCACATCGCTTCCGCCCGGAATGTTCGCCACCGGACTGGCTTGCACGGAGCCGGCCATGGTGTACCGGTTGGTATATTCGGTGATGGCATTGCTGGTGTTAGGCATTTCAAATCCGGATTTGAAAACCTTATACATGCGGTTAAAAAGCGGATTGCCGGCCTGGTGGATACGCACAAAACGCGCGCGGTACGGCACGGGGGCCTGGAAAGGCTGGGCCGTGCCGGTGGCGGCATAGGTGACGGATCCGCCCGAGAGGTTGTAGGACCGGATGCCTTTTGCAAAGGACTCATTGCTCAGGGAATCCACGAAGTAGGTTCGCTGCCCATACTGGGCATGGGTTTGAAAAGCCAGTAGCATGGCCATCAAACCAAGTGTACATTTTTTCATGTGGTGTTGTTTTTTGGGTTTAACTTGAAAAGGGTTTAAGGCAGAAAAGTTCGGCATTCTTTTTCAGTAAACAATGAACTTTTGCAAATTAAAAAAAAACTGGCTGGTCGCGCTTTTTGCGCCCCTGTCAGGTTCAACCGTACTTCTGAAAGAAACCCTCGACAGAACTCCATTGAACCTCGCGACAGAACCTGACAGGTCGCGCTTTTCGCGCCCCTGTCAGGTTCAACCATGCTTCCGAAAGAACCCCGCGACAGAACTCCATTGAACCTTGCGACAGAACCTGACAGGTCGCGCTTTTCGTGCCCCTGTCAGGTTCAACCATGCTTCCGAAAGAACCCCGCGACAGAACTCCATTGAACCTTGCGACAGAACCTGACAGGTCGCGCTTTTCGCGACCCTGTCAGGTTCAACCGCGAAAGTCCTGATCTTCTGTATTACAAAAGTGTTTACGGTGCGGTACCAGAAGGGTGTTGTCTTTGACCGTTAAAGCCACTTGCTTCTCCAGTATTCATATTTTGTTGGAAACACAAAGGATAAGTATGTTTGCTGATTCAGATAACCGGCACAAATAATCATGCATAAATTCGGACAAACCTGGTGGGGGGAGAAATGGCTTCAGGCGCTCAACCGGATTGACTTCAGCAACAGGCTGGAAAGGGGCAGACGTTACGCCAACAACGGATCGGTGAAGTCCATTCAGATTGAAGGCAATGTGGTGCATGCACGGGTACAGGGCAGCATGCGGCAGCCTTATGAAGTCACCATAGTGGCTCCGCCATTTTTCGAAAAGGAGAAAAAGCTTTTTCTTTCCAAAATCCGTGAAAATCCGCTGATGCTTTCCCGGCTCCTCAACCGGGAACTTCCCCGTGAGTTACTGGACATTGGAACTGCGAATAACATCCGCATTTTCCCACAAACCTGGCAGGATCTGAAACTCAGTTGCAGTTGTCCGGACTGGGCCGTACCGTGCAAGCACCTGGCTGCCGTCATTTACCTGGTCGCCAATGAAATTGATCAGAATCCCTTTCTGGTTTTTAAACTGCACCAGTTTGATCTGGCGGCATCGCTTGGTGAATTAAAAGTTGACATTACGGAACATGAACAGGAGAAAATATTTTCCTGGACCGATTGTTTGGACGTCAGACGAAGGCCGGTGAAAAGGAAGAAGAAAGAGTCTCCTGTGTACCCTGACTTTTCGCTGATGGACGATTTATCTGCCACGATTCCTTTATTATTTCCAGCGGGCGCCTTGTTTTATTCAGGTGATATGAAACAGCGCCTGCAACTGCTATATAAATTGGCTGCCAGAGACGAAGCGCGTTCCCTCCAGGCAAAAAAAGATTCCAGCCAGGCGGGCGAAGAAGCCTTGCGGTATCATCAATACCAGTTGGAATTTCAGCAGCTTGCCGGGGTTGAGGTCATCGTTACAGATGAGCATAGCCGCAGCAGGAAAATTTCCCTTCAGGCGCTGAGTCTCCTGCTGGCCCAAACCGGGTCGAAGTATCTTGAAAATTATTCACCATCCTTCATCCTGCTGTACCGCGTCTTTCGTTTTTGTAATATTCTGGTGGAACGACAGGCCATCCTGCCCCGGTTATTTCTTACCGGTGGTACCTATTACAGCATGTTATGGGTGCCGGCGCTATTAAACGATTCGGTAAAAAAAATTTTTGACGATTTGCTTACCTGGATGCCGGATGAATTGTGCCACGTGTTGCTGTCTCCCGTTCCGGATTTCATGGTTCAAGAGTTGAATTATGCCATGAACAGGAACGTGCCTGGATTCCGGTTGAAAATGGAGGAGGGGCTGCTGATGCTGTGTTCGCATTTCATTTCTGAGTCGGTGCGGGAAGCGGCTGGAGCAAAACCAGCGAAGCCGGCTTCCGTCACACAGAAAGATCAGAAAATACTGGATCTATTTTTCAACGGCAAGGCGGTATCTTTTTCCGGTTTCGGGGAGCAGGAACTTCCCAACACCATTCAGCGCTGGCTGAGAAGATTTTACCTGGCGGATAAAAAACTGACACCTGTCATCCGTGTCGAAGAAGCCAGCAGGGGTGGTTTTGAAGTGGAGGTGCTGGTTAAAAACGAGCAGTCCTCCATTCCCAGGCTCGATCCGCTCCATCTCTTTTTGGAAGGCAGACAATCGGCTGGTCATTTTCAGGTATTAAAGGACCTAAACCTGCTGAGTGAGTATTTTCCTGATCTCAATAAAATTGTTGAGTCTGGCGGACGGCAGTTGCTGAATTATTCGGCTCAGACTTTTTCGTCTGTCCTGCTACAGATTCTTCCGGCGTTAAAGCTTTTTGGCATCAAGGCCATGCTGCCTCGTAGTCTGCAAAAGCTATTGCGGCCCCAGGTTTCACTGAAACTGGGTACTGTATCAAAAAACAAGGGGTACTTTTCGCTGGATGATTTGATCACCTATGACTGGTGTGTAGCCATTGGAGATACCCACCTCACCCGGGCCGAGTTTTCAAGACTGAGCAGGCAGGCATCCGGACTTGTTAAAATCCGGGAGCATTATGTCATGCTGGACGGGGATGCGGTATCCAAAATTATCCGGCAACTGGAGGATCCGCCTGCACCAGGCCGATTCCAGTTGCTGCAGGCAGCCCTCAGCGGAGAATTTGAAGGCGCACAGGTGAAAACGGATGCTTCACTTTCCGGGGCCCTTCATCGGTTGTTTCAGCAGGATAATATCAAACTGCCGGTCGGCCTGCAGGCCAAACTTCGGCCTTACCAGTTGCGGGGATTCCACTGGATGTATAAAAATTCCCGGATCGGATTCGGCTCATTGCTGGCCGATGATATGGGACTTGGCAAAACCCTGCAGGTGATCACCACGCTGCTAAAATTGAAGGAAGAAAAAAAACTGGAACAACATCCGGCCCTGGTGGTTGTACCTACTACGCTGCTGAGCAACTGGCAGTCGGAGATCGTCCGTTTTGCACCCTCGCTCCGCACCGTCATTTACCACGGCACAGGAAGAAAATTTTCGGTTAAACATGCAGATGTGATGATCACCACTTACGGCATGACCCGGACGGATTTTAAAAAAATTAACACCGTGAAATGGGGTGTTGTTGTCATTGACGAAGCTCAGAATATCAAGAACCCGGAGGTGTCGCAAACCAAAGCGGTCAAAAAAATAAAATCGAAAATTAAAATAGCCATGAGCGGAACCCCCGTTGAAAACCGGCTGAACGAATACTGGAGCATTTTCGATTTTGCCAATCCGGGATACCTGGGAACCCTGAACTGGTTTAACGATCATTTTTCAAGGCCCATTGAACTGAACCAGGACAGGCATAAGCTGGATACGTTTAAGACGATAACTTCTCCATTCATTATGCGCAGGGTTAAAACCGATAAAAAAATCATCAGCGACTTGCCGGATAAAATCGAAAACAACCAGTATTGTCATCTCTCCCGTGAGCAGGCTGCACTGTATCAGAGTGTCACCCGTGACCTGATGAAAAGCGTTGAAAAAGCCGATGGAATTGAAAGAAGGGGCCTCGTACTGAAATTACTGATTACATTGAAACAGGTATGTAATCATCCAGCTCAATACCTGAAAAATGAAGTCGCCAAACCTGAATCATCGGGCAAACTGATGATGCTTTTTCAACTGCTGGAAACCATTTACGAGAATAATGAAAAAGTGCTGATTTTTTCCCAATTCCGTGAAATGGGTACGATTCTCCGACAAATTATTTTTGATCATTTCGGGAAGAAGGCACTTCAGTTGCACGGAGGGTGCTCCCGGAAAGAACGGGATGAAATGGTGCGGGCTTTTCAACAAAATAAGTGGCAGGATACTTTTATATTGAGTATCAAGGCCGGTGGGACAGGATTGAATCTTACCGCAGCGGCCAACGTCATTCATTTTGATTTGTGGTGGAATCCGGCGGTTGAAGCACAGGCTACAGACCGCGCCTTCCGGATCGGGCAGAAACAAAATGTGATGGTACACCGACTGATCACCAAAGGGACCTTGGAGGAAAAAATTGACGAGATGCTGAATTCCAAACGAAACCTGGCTAACCTGACCATGTCCGCCGGAGAGAAATGGATTGGCGATCTGAACGATAAGGAATTGCAAAAGCTGGTTACCCTGGAAAATTAAAATGGAACCTCACAGGTCGCGCTTTTCGCGCTCCTGTCAGGTACAAAAATCAACAAAAAAAGCACTACGTTAATTTTTTCAATTATAGAATGGCAGAAGAATTAATAACATTAGAGCCCGATAAAATTTATCATATATACAATCACGCTATTGGCAAAGACAATTTGTTTGATGGTGATGATGATTACAATTGGTTTTTGGGAAAGACAAAAAAGTACCTTTTGCCGGTGAGTGATCTTTTGGGTTATTGTCTGATGCCAAATCATTTTCATTTGGCGGTGAGAATAAAAAATGAAGCAGATCTTAAAATTGTTTTTAATAAAAATAAAAAAGGAAATCTGTCGATTGATGAGTTGATTAAATGGAATGAAAATTATCTGAGCTACGCTTTGAGCAGGCAATACTCAAACCTTTTTAATGCCTATGCCAAGTATTATAACAATTTTAAAAACAGGCAGGGAACCTTGTTTAAACGAGCATTCAGGAGAAAGTTAGTCGAAGGTGATGATTATTTACAACAATTGATTTGCTATATGCATCAAAACCCTGTTAATGCCGGATTCTGTAAAAACCCGGATGATTGGAAATACTCATCTTATAATGACATAACAGGTTCTGGCCAAACGATGGTCTGCAGAGAGGATGTTATAGAATTGTTTGATGACCTGGCTAATTTTAATTATTGTAATAGTCGAAAAGTGAATTTGGCAATGGAATGAATGGATCCTAACTCTCGGTTGAACCCCTCGACAGAACCTGACAGGGGCTCCGCGACCTGTCAGGTTCAACGGTACTTCTGAAAGAAACCCTCGACAGAACTCCATTGAACCTCGTGACAGAACCTGACAGGGGCTCCGCGACCTGTCAGGTTCAACCATGCTTCCGAAAGAACCCCGCGACAGAACTCCATTGAACCTCGCGACAGAACCTGACAGGGGCTCCGCGACCTGTCAGGTTCAACGGTACTTCTGAAAGAAACCCTCGACAGAACTCCATTGCACCTCTCGACAGAACCTGACAGGGGCTCGGCGACTTGTAAGGGGCTATCCATATATTTTAATGTTTTGCGGCCTGATACCATTGAAGCCCGATCGCGAAG
>CAYWHE010000053.1:0-20363 GCA_964458125.1 uncultured Flavobacteriaceae bacterium
AACAAATAAAATTTTCCATGTTGATACCTCGCAGCTTGCTGCGAGGAGTTTCATTGATTCAAAACCTGGGGTGGGTTTCGAAAAAACAGGTTAACAGGTTATGACCTGCTGTTCCATCACCGGCAGTTCGCGGTATTCGTATTGCTGGTTGCGCAACCGGGGTTCGAAACCGGCTTCCCGGATGGCATCCTGAATGCCTTGAGAAGTAAAGCGGTGCGGGGCGCCGGCAGCAGACACCACGTTTTCTTCAATCATAATGGACCCGAAGTCGTTGGCCCCGGCATGCAGGCAGATCTGGGCTACGGCTTTTCCAACCGTCAGCCAGGAGGCCTGTATATTGATAATGTTTGGCAGCATAATGCGGCTCAGGGCTATCATGCGGATGTATTCCTCACCCGTCACCCTGTTCCGGATGCCCTTAACATTTTTTAATATCGTATTTTCATCCTGGAAGGGCCAGGGAATGAAGGCCAGGAATCCTTTGGCTCCGGCCGGTTTTTCGGCCTGCACCTGACGGAGCAGCACGAGGTGTTCGAATCGTTCTTCCAGGGTTTCCACATGGCCGAACATCATGGTGGCGCTGGTGGTGAGCCCAAGCTGATGGGCGGCACGCATCACCTCCAGCCACTCGCCACCCGAACACTTGCCTTTGGAGATCATCCGGCGAACCCGGTCGTTTAGAATTTCGGCGCCGGCACCCGGCAAACTGTCGAGGCCGGAATCCATCAGGGCCTTCAGCACCTCCGTATGTGATTTCCCTTCCAGCCTGGCAATATGCGCCACCTCCGGAGGGCCGAGGGAATGCAGCTTCAGCCCGGGATAAAGAGATTTGAGTTGCCGGAAGAGCCCCGTATAAAAGGAAAGGCCGAGATCGGGATGATGCCCCCCCTGCAGCAACAACTGCTCCCCTCCGTAACGGAAGGTCTCCTCAATCTTGAGTTTGTATGCATCAATGGAGGTTACATAACTTTCCGGGTGACCGGGAACCCGGAAGAAATTGCAAAACTTGCAGTTGGCTATGCAAACATTGGTGGTGTTCACGTTGCGGTCGATGATCCAGGTCACCAGGCCGTCGGGCTTTTGTTTGATCCGGAGCTCATTGGCCACAAACATGAGGTCGGCCAGCGGGACCTGCTCAAATAACAGCTGACCCTCCGCTGCAGAGAGGAAGTCAAAGGCCAAAGCCCGCTTGAGAAGGGTACCGGTATTCATGGGGGAAATTTAATCATACAGACCAAAGAGAAAACAATCGTTCCCTTTATCCGGGTGTAAAACCTGTCCTGTCAGCAAACCGGGAACCAGCCTGCCGGGATGGAGGCAAACCTTGTTTTTCAGCTATTTACCGGGAACAGGCCACCGCCGGATGGGTTGAAAAAACTCTTTCTATACCAATTATTTATCGTAATTTCAACCCCTCAAAAATAGCTAAAATTAATGAACACAACAATCCGTAAGGTGACTTCTTTTGGCCATAACGATCACCTTGTTCTGTTTACGAAAGATAAAGCAAAATTCAATACCACCTTTCTTTCCAAAGCCGAACAGGACTATGTACGGCTTGAAATAAAAAATGATAAAAAGCTGATCGGAATCAACCAGTATAACCGCTGGGTTTTTTTATGCGTGCTGGAAAGGGAGGGACGGGAACAGTACTTTGTGAATGAATCGGCGCGGAAAATGGGCGAAAAACTGGTGGTCCGTCTCAAAGCGCTGAACATCGAAAATATTGTATTGCTTGAAGAAAGTCTTCACGAAGAGGTGCTGGCCCTGGCGGAAGGCATGATACTGGGCAATTACCAGTTTTTGAAATACCGCTCCGAAAAGGACAAGGAAAAAAGCTCCCTGCATCAGGTGAAAATTCACTCAAAAAAAATAGCGGATGAGGAAGTTCGTTTGCTTGGTATCGTCAGCGAAGCTACCTGCCTGGCCCGGGACCTGGTGAACGAACCACAGTCCTACCTCACGGCCACCCAGCTTGGAAAGGAGTTTCACCGCCTCGGCCGCGAGGCTGGTTTTAAAACGGAAGTTTACGACAAAGCCAAAATTAAATCTTTGCATATGGGCGGACTGCTGGCCGTCAACCAGGGCAGCATGGAACCCCCTACCTTTACCGTGATGGAGTGGAAGCCGAAAAAGGCAGTCAATAAAAATCCCATCATCCTGGTAGGAAAAGCGGTGGTGTATGATACCGGTGGCCTGAGCCTGAAACCCACAGCCAATTCCATGGACTTCATGAAAAGCGACATGGCCGGTGGCGCGCTGGTGGGGTCGGTGTTGTATGCCATTGCCAAAGCTGATCTGCCTGTCCATGTGATGGGATTGGTGCCTTCCACCGACAACCGTCCGGGAGGGCATGCTTATACACCCGGAGATGTGATCACCATGTTCAGCGGAAAGACCGTGGAGGTTTTAAATACCGATGCCGAAGGCAGGCTTATCCTGGCCGATGCCCTTCATTATGCACGGGAGTTTCACCCGGAACTGGTGCTGGAATTTTCCACCCTCACAGGCGCTGCCGCTGCAGCCATCGGGCCGTATGGCATCGTTTGTATGGGTGACGCCCATGAGCGGGTGAAAACACAATTGAAAAAATCGGGCAATAACGTTTTCGAGCGCCTGGCCGAATTTCCTTTCTGGTCCGAATATGACGAATTGCTGAAATCGGATATAGCCGATCTGAAAAACATCGGGGGTCCTGCTGCCGGCGCCATCACCGCCGGGCGCTTCCTGAGTTATTTTACCGACTACCCCTACATGCATTTTGATATAGCAGGCCCCTCCTTCCTGAAACTGCCCGACAGTTACCGCGGAAAAAATGCAACTGGCGCGGGTGTCAGGCTGGTATTTGATTACCTGAAAACAATAGCGGGAAAATAATAAGCCGGTTTAATTCTGACTACCATTATGCAGGAACAAGACAAACTCAAAATAGGCATTACCCTTGGCGATACCAACGGCATCGGGCCGGAACTGATCATCAAGACCTTTTCCGATAACCGCATGCTGCAGGTATGCACTCCGGTTATTTACGGAAATTCCAAGGTGATTTCCTTTTACCGTAAGATGCTGAACAGCCAGGAATTTAATTACAACACGGTTCGAAGCAGTGCCGACGCAGGTGATAAAAAAGTAAACCTGGTGAACTGCTGGGAGGAGGAAATTAAAATCGAGCCGGGTCAGCCCACGGAGACGGGCGGCAAATACGCGCTGAAATCCCTCCAGGCTGCCGCCGCTGACCTGAAGGATGAACGTATTGATGCCATCGTAACGGCACCCATTAATAAAAAGATGATGCAGCAGGAAGGTTTTTCCTTCCCGGGGCATACGGAATTTTTCGGCTCCCTCTTTGGCGCCGGGGACCAGCTCATGCTGCTGGTCAGCCAGACCCTGCGGGTGGCCTTTGTCACCGGGCATGTGCCGGTAAAACAGGTTTCATCTTTGCTGACGAAAGAAAAAATCCTGTCCCGCCTGAAGCTGCTAAACGATTCGCTGCAACGTGATTTCAACATCCGCAAACCCAGGATTGCCGTTCTGGCGCTGAACCCGCATGCCGGAGATAACGGGTTGATGGGTACGGAAGAAAATGAAATTATAACGCCGGCTATAAACGAAGCGTTTGAAAACAAGCTGCTCGTTTATGGCCCATACCCGGCCGACGGCTTTTTCGGCTCTTCCGCCATCGGAAAATTTGACGGGGTGCTGACCATGTACCACGACCAGGGCCTGGTCCCCTTTAAAACCCTGGCCTTCGACTCGGGCGTGAATTTCACCGCCGGACTACCGGCCGTACGCACCTCTCCCGACCATGGCACGGCTTACGATATAGCCGGCAAAGGCACGGCTTCGGAAGATTCATTCCGTCAGGCCATCTATACGGCCATCGATATTGTGCATAACCGCGCCGTATACGATGAAGCCAATGCCAACCCGCTGAGGTATTCCAAACTGGGTGTTGACCGGTAAGCAAACCGGTGGAATCAGGAAGCCGGCCCTGCTGCTTTTATTATTGAATCACCACCCGTTTAACCGGAAACAGGTTGCACTCTTTTCATGACTGTATTGGCCATCAGAAAAACCAGCCTGTCGTTGTCCGTTTACTTTTTACCTTTGATGAAATTCATTAAATCCTCTTTGCTGCTGCTGAATGAAAGCGCCTCGGTGAGCTGGTAGTAGTTCGCCGTATCGGAACAATAGGCATAGGCGTATTTGGCCAGTTCGAGTTTACCGCTTTCGAACGACATCAGTCCCATCAATGTTTTCAGCTGGGATACCAGGAAGCATTTTTTGGCACTGATGATTTGTTTGGCCATGGTCAGCCTTGTCTGACCGCTGATTTCCTTATCGAGGACCTGGAAAATCTGGTCGAACTCGGCTTCACTGATTGTACAGGGCGGGGGCTGTGGCAGGTTTGGATTATTCAACCGGGAAGCCGCAAACGTCAGCCATTCATTTTTATACGGGCCATTGGTGAGGATGACTGCCGCATAGTTAAAATTCTCCAGGTCGTAGATGCGCATAAACTGGTCTTTTAAAAAACGGAGACGGTTCGATTCCAGGTCGAGGGTGGACGTGATTTTCATGAACTGGGCCATGGAGATGCAGTTGTTCATAATAAAATCCCGCCCGGCCGTCATGCGGGCATCATCCTGCTTCAGGCCAAACAGGGGCGCCACCAGCAGATCGAAGTCGGGATCTGCCATGGGCAATGCACAGCCTTTCTGCCCGCCGTATGTATCGCAAAGCGGATACGCAAGCGCCGGGTATGGCGAAGGAACTGAAGGATCAGGCTCCGGTTGCTGCTCCATCCTTTTATCGATAAAATGATAAAGACGGAAAGCCGCTGAATAGGATTTAAAGGCATCCAGTACGTCATAATAATTTTTCCTGTCGGCCGTAGCCGTCCATGCCATTCTGGCAAACTGGAGCCGGGAGGCATCGCCCGAAAAAGTCATGGCCATTTGCCTGACCTGGTGACTGGTAAAACAATGGTTGGCCAGAATCGTTCGTGCTGTAACCATGCGGGCCTCATCACTGCTTTTGCCCGAAAGATTAGAAAGCTTCTGTTGAAATTCAGGCTGGGAGATGATGTTGATACATTCCTGGGAAACAGAAACAAATGAAATTCCGGTAAATAAAACCAGCAGGAGACTTCGTTTCATGGGAGAAATTTTTGGGATAAAGATAAGAAGAGGACTTCATGGAGCATACCTATTCCGGATCATTCTTCTGATGTTTGTCATATTGAACTTTTATAAAGATTTTCAAACTGAACTCAACATACCGTTCTGAACATTCCGCCTCTGACCATTCCGACTTCTCCTCCATCCGGAAAAATATTTCCCTCACCCTGTAACATTCCTGCCCGGTTGTTCATCTTACCTTAAATCCAACTTAATTCAAATCAAATGAAAAACATTTATTTACCAATGGCCCTGCCGGGCCTGGCAGGTTTACTGCTGACCACCTGCTTATATTGCCTGCCGGAACTTTCGAAAGGCTCCGTCAAAACGGAAGACAGGGCTGTTTCCGGCTTTCACCGGCTCGACATCAGCGGCAGTTTTACCGTTGAGCTGAGCCAGGGGAACCTGGAACAACTGAAAATTGAGGCCGATGAGGAAATCATGGCCAACATCATCACCGAGGTTAAGAACGGGGAACTGAAAATTTACACCAAAGGAAAAATCATACACAAGCCGGTGAGGAAAATCTATCTGACCATTAAAGACCTGGACGGCATCACCTCCTCCGGCGCCATAGTGCTGAAAGGTGCCGGTACACTAAAATTGAGCAGCCTGGAACTTGACCTGAGCGGTTCGGCTGACATCGAACTGGACCTGAATACCGCCAACCTGGAAGCAGACCTCAGCGGCAGCACTAAAATGGTGATGCAAGGCTCCGCCACCAAAATGAAACTGGATATTTCAGGGTCGGGTAACATGGATGCCGGAGCGCTGTTGACGGAAACCACGGAAATTGAAATATCCGGTTCCGGAAATGCCACGGTCAACGTATCCAGGGAACTGGAAGTGGAAATTTCAGGAGCCGGTGATGTGGTTTATAAAGGTAATCCGGACATTAAAAAATCAATTTCCGGGGCGGGGACGATTAAAAAGCTGAGCTGATGCAGGTTTATTCAAACCAGGTTTTGTACATCACATAATTATCGGCAATGCGTTCATTGAGTTGCTTAAAGTGTTCCGGGCTGAGGGTTTTCACCTTCTTCGCCGGAACACCTGCATAAATGGAACCCGATTCCACGATGGTGTTTTCCAGCACCACGGCGCCTGCCGCCACCAGCGAATGCGCTTCCACCACGGCATTATCCATGACGATGGCGCCCATGCCGATGAGGACATAATCATGTAACGTGCACCCGTGTATGATGGCCTGGTGGCCGATGGAGACATGATTTCCGATGACGGTCCTGGCTTTCTGATACGTACAGTGAATGACGGCCCCGTCCTGTATGTTCACCCGCCTGCCGATGGTGATGGAATGTACATCGCCCCGCACCACGGCATTGAACCAAACGCTGCATTCATCTCCCATCACCACCTCACCCACGATGGTTGCATTTTCAGCCAGGTAACAGTCCTTTCCAAAAACAGGATGTATGCCGCGTACAGGTTTTATCAGTGCCATAGTCAGATGCAAAAATAATTATTAAAATCACTTCACCGCTTTTTAATTTAACCTGAGTGGCAGGTGCCGGGATAAGCTGACATGAACCTAAAATCGGGTACTTCTCCGGGGAGGAAACAGGCCTTTGAAAACCGTCATTTTCCTTCCTGGCGAAACCGGAAAAAAATTTGACCGGATTAAAAAATCTTTCTACCTTCATCTCCTAAAACTTTTTATCATGTTAGCAAACATTAAAAAGGAACAGGTTCTCTTTATCGATATTGAAACCGTTCCGCAACAGCCCGCTTATGAACTGCTCAGCGAAACCGGGCAGCAGTTCTGGAACAAAAAAGCCGACATCCTTAAAAAATCGGCTGACGACACACCGGCATCGCTTTACCCGAGAGCCGGTATTTATGCCGAATTCGGGAAGATCATCTGTATTTCCGCCGGCTTCTTCAGCAGGGATGGAAACTTCCGCATGAAGTCTTTTGCCGGTGATGACGAAACACTGGTGCTCACCGGCTTTGCAGAAATGCTCCACGGCTATTTCGGCAAACCCGAACACCGGCTATGCGCCCACAACGGAAAGGAATTTGATTTCCCGTACCTCTGCCGGCGCATGCTGATCCATGGCATCCGGCTGCCGAACGCCCTTGACATTTCCAGTAAAAAACCCTGGGAGGTAATGCACCTGGACACTATGGAACTATGGAAGTTCGGGGATTACAAAAACTTCACTCCCCTGAACCTGCTGGCCCACCTGTTCGGAATCCCCAGTCCCAAAGACGACATTGACGGCAGCCAGGTATGGTCGGTTTACTGGAATGAAAAAAACCTTCCCCGCATCGTCACCTATTGCCAGAAGGATGTGGTAACCATCGCCCAGTTGTTCCTGCGACTCCGGGGTGAACCCCTGCTGCTGCCGGACCAGGTGGTGATGGTGGATAATGCTGTCATAGCCGGGTCCTGACGCATTGACGCCTTTGATTTCCTCTTCCGGGCCGGTCACTGGATTTTAGTATCTTTGTGAATCTATCCAAAGTGCAGTATGATGAATCCAAACCTGGATCCGGGTGACGAACGCATGAACAGCGTTGACAAGGACATCGAGAAGGTGTTGCGGCCGCTTGAATTCGGAGATTTTACCGGACAGCAGAAGGTCGTGGAAAACCTGAAAATTTTCGTACAGGCAGCCAAACAACGGGGAGAAGCCCTGGACCACGTGTTGCTGCATGGCCCGCCGGGACTGGGTAAAACTACCCTGGCCAATATCATCGCCAATGAACTGCAGGTGAAGATCCGGGTGACCTCCGGACCTGTGCTCGACAAGCCCGGTGATCTGGCCGGTCTGCTTACCAACCTCGAACCGTTTGATGTGCTGTTTATTGACGAGATCCACCGCCTGAGCCCGGTCGTGGAGGAATACCTTTATTCGGCCATGGAGGATTACAAAATCGACATCATGATTGAAAGCGGCCCGAACGCACGGTCGGTTCAGATCAAGATCAATCCCTTCACCCTGGTCGGGGCCACCACGCGTTCCGGTTTGCTTACCGCCCCGCTGCGCGCCCGTTTTGGCATCAATTCCCGGCTTGAATACTACGAATCGAAACTGCTGCAGCTCATCGTGCTGCGCTCGTCCGACATCCTTAAAATTCCGGTCAGCGATGAAGCTTCCTTTGAAATCGCCAGGCGCAGCCGGGGCACTCCGCGTATAGCCAATGCGTTACTCAGGCGGGTGCGCGATTTTGCCCAGATCAAAGGTACGGGCGAAATCGACATGAAGATTTCCCAGTACGCCTTGTCGGCCCTCAATGTGGACCAGCACGGCCTCGATGAAATGGATAACCGCATCCTGTCGGCCATAATAGAAAAATTCAAAGGCGGCCCTGTGGGCATCTCCACCATTGCCACGGCGGTCGGGGAAGAAGCCGGCACCATTGAAGAAGTATACGAACCCTTCCTCATCCAGGAAGGTTACCTGGCCCGCACCCCCCGGGGAAGGGAAGCAACGGACCTGGCTTATAAACATCTCGGGAAGCTGAACACCTCTGCCAGGGGAACCTTGTTCGATCCCGCGAATTAATCACCCTTCTCCACCCTGTTGTTTTCCTGCTACGATGGCCGACCGCTCCTTCCTTACCAGGCTTGTGAAGGAGGAAGCGCTCCGCCTCGGCTTTTCCCATTGCGGAATAGCCCAGGCGGCATTCCTGGAAGAGGAAGCTCCACGCCTGGAACAATGGCTCCGTATGGGCATGCACGGCAACATGCTGTACATGGAAAACCATTTTGATAAAAGACTGGACCCTTCCAAGCTGGTAGATGGAGCAAAAAGCGTGGTTTCCCTCCTGCTGAATTATTTTCCGTCCCGTCAGCAATACGGTCAGGATGCCCCGAAACTATCACGGTATGCCTATGGAAAAGATTACCATACCGTTATCAGGGAAAAGCTTTTTAACCTGCTTCAGGTCGTCCGGGAGCATGCCGGGGATATTAACGGAAGGGCTTTCGTGGATTCAGCCCCCGTGCTCGATAAGGCCTGGGCCAAAAAAAGCGGGTTGGGATGGATGGGAAAAAACACCAACCTGATCCATCCCAAAGCAGGCTCCTTTTTCTTTATCGCCGAATTGATCCTCGACCTGGAACTGGAATACGATGTTCCTATCAGGGATTATTGCGGTACCTGCACCCGTTGCATCGATGCCTGTCCCACCGGTGCCATCATCAAACCGTATGTGGTGGACGGGAGCAAATGCATTTCCTACTTTACTATTGAACTGAAAGATCAGATCCCCGTAAGCATGAAAGGAAAATTTGACGATTGGGTGTTTGGCTGTGATATCTGCCAGGAAGTATGCCCCTGGAACCGGTTTTCAACCCCACACCGGGAACCGGAATTAAAAGCCAACGATCAATTGCTGGAGATGGACAGAAAAAACTGGATGGAAATTTCGGAAGAGGTATTCCGGAAATTATTCCGCGACTCCCCGGTGAAAAGAACAGGATACCGGGGGTTGAAAAGAAACCTTGATTTTTTAAAATAATACTGCATACAAAAACCGTTTCCGGTTTTCCCGGAAAGGTTCTAATTTACCTATATCCTGACTGTTATATCGATTTAGTGCGATACCTTCTTAAAGACTTCGGTAATTACATCCATGTACCGGTGACCGAAGGTGGTTACACACCAGAGCATGAGCATACTTCGCTCTTCACTCTTCAACCATTTTACCGCTTTTTTTAATTCTTTTCTGAATAATCCCTTGTCAAAACTGACCTTCATCAAAATTTCTTTGGTGTATTCAAACATATGCGACAGGTTTAGTTAATGGGAACCCGAATGTACACACATTTGTTCTGTCCGTCAAGAAAAAAATAAAAATTATTTTGATTCTTTATCAACAGGTTAGGCAGGGTCATTCCAACGAAAGGTTTTATTGGATAGTCCGGCCAGGTCTATTACCCTGTCCACAACCGTTTCCGCAAGCGCTTCCAGGGTAGCCGGACGGCTGTAAAACGACGGGGAGGCGGGGCAGATGATTCCACCGGCTTCCGTGACGGTTTTCATATTGTTAATATGTAGGAGACTTAAAGGCGTATCCCGGGTCACCAAAATCAGTTTTCTTCTCTCCTTCAGCATTACATCGGCAGCCCGCGACGTCAGGTCATTACTGATTCCGGAGGCAATACGGGCCAGGGTTCCCATGGAGCAGGGACAAATGATCATACAGGTGTATCGGGCTGATCCGGAGGCAAATGGAGCGAAAAAATCCCCCTTTTCATACCGCTGAAACGGCATGTTTTCATAGGAACGGTCACCCAATTCATATTCCCATACGGAACGGGCATTATCCGACATGACGACACCAACGGCATCCAACTGATTTTCAATATGTTGAAGTTTTCGGAGCAATATTTTTCCATATATTGCCCCACTTGCCCCGGTAATGGCTATCACCAGTTTCAGTTTCATTCCTGCAGGGCATTGGCCTGTGGCCCGCCCAAAGGCAACAGGTATTTGACATCGAAAAAGAGGACGGTATTATACTGACCCCGGTTAAAATAATAGGTTTCCCCTGAAGCATGTGGCCTGATCGGTATGACGGAAGTGGCTATCCGGGTATGCACATACAAGCCCTTCCAGAGGCGGTAACTGATACCGCCGTTGATACTGATTTCCATGTCTTTAAAAGGTATCTGCCGGGGGATTTCCCCATTCTGATCGGATTCGCTGGAGGAGAGCAATTTTCCAAAGGAAGGTCCGGCTTCCAATTTAAGTCTTTTTTTATAAGTATATCCCAGCAGGAGGGGCACTTCAAAATAGGTCAGCTTCAACAGGTAAGAACTGTCGTTTTCATGGTTTGGTTTTCTCCGGCTCCCTTTTTCAATGTACATGATTTCCAGGGCCAGATCAAAGTTTTTGCCCAACCCGGTTGAAACCAGGCCCCCGGCCAAAAAGCCGGTTTTATTAAAGCCGGCCAGCTGGTCGCCGGAAACCTGCGTGGTGCTGAGGCCCAGGAATACGCCTCCCTGGAAACGCTGAGCCGTGGCCGTAAACCTAACCAGTACCATGCCGGTCAAAGCCAGGACAATTCCTAATCCCCTTGCTTTCATCAGGCTTCCTTCAAAATAATCCGGTAATCAGGGAAACAAAAGGGTATGCTGACCCTGAATAATTTCTTTAGTGGAGGCATCCATAATAAAGGCCACAACGGCACAATGCTTTTCGTTGAACCCGCTATTCAGCGTGATGGAGTATTGTTTATCCACGGAAGATCCGGCAGCCGGAACGGATACAACCGGCTCCCCATAAGTTCCGCTGAAGGATGTCCGGAACACATGACGGTGGACATAATTGGGATTATCAAAAACCGGCGGATTGAAATCGGCGTCTTTCTGCCAGTTGACAATACTGTCTTCGGTCAGGTAGACCACCAGATTGTAATTTCCGCTCAACGCATTTATAAAAGTAGTATGGATGGTGGCAGTCAGTTCCCGGCTGGTTGTGTTATAGGAATTGGTGATGCTGATCTCCGCCTGCGGTGATTTCGTAAGTTCATTCGCCACCATGCTGCCCCAGGCTGCATAGGGAATCAGAATGCTGCCGTTCTTTTTAATGAAATTAACGGATCCGTTTGGAAAGTTGCTGATAAAAAAATCACCCTGCAATTGTGTTCCTTCCGGGGTTCTGAAATCGTATGAAAACGGACCGGATGCATTTACATTGGCAAAGCTGCCGCAATGCAGGGCTATGGTGATCAGTTGCTCTCCGTAAATCCCTTCCAGGGTAGTGGCCGTACGCGCTGCACGCGGACAATAAACGCATTGATGTCCGGTGAAATCAAATAAAACCAGCTTCTTTACCGCCTGGGCGTTGGTGATAATAACAATCACCGTTCCTTCACCGGAGCCGGAAGCATTGATGTCCGCTATGTAATGAAAGTTCAGCGTGCCAAAAGGGCTGCCTGCGGCGATAGACAAGGTTTCATCAAAGTGAACCGCTCCGGCCGGCGTAACATAGGCCACCACGGAATCGGATTTCTGATTGTTCCACGTAAAGATCACAGCGGCATAGGAGGTATCTCCGCTGCTGGTAAAATACCAGGATGCATACAGGATGGACGTGTCGCTTTCCGTTGCACTGCTGACGCTGTAATCCAGGATACTTCCCGTAATGGTTCCCCCATCGATGCTGATGGAATTACCGGCCGGCGTGCCTCCGCCTTCACCGTAAGGTGCTTCCACTTTATCACAGGCCTGCAGGTAAAGAATGGCGATGGCTGCCAGGAAGAAATGAATTTTTTTCATGATACATGTATTTTATTGATTTTTCAACTGCCATTAACCGGTTAAAAACTACTGGTAATCGACAGGGTTATGCCATTGGACGCCGGTACGTAGCGGCAGACACCACCGACGCATAACAACCCCTCCCGCTGTCTTCCATATCCCAGCGTAATCCGGTTGGCCTTTCTGGAATATCCCAATGCCCCGTTCAGGTAATGAAGGCGCTGACCGGAGTCCTCATTCCCGTAATTGTATTCATCATACACCGAAAAAAACCAGTGCGGTGAAATGCTGTATTCCAGCAATCCCATCACCCAGTTCTTATGATCCTGGCTGGTGGACAAATGCTGGATTTCAGCACGGATGCTGTTTTTGGAATTAATTTTATAGGTGATATCGCCAATTCCGATATGAGCGTGTACATTCGGATTTCCAAACTTTCCCTCTACAATAGCCTTATTGTATTCCTGGAAAAGATAGGTCAGAATAACCTTCCATTTTTTACTGATCTTTTTGGTTATTTCCACATTTACATCCCGGTAATACACTTCTTTACCCACTTTCAGGTAATCCGTTTCATACCCCAGGGTATCATTGGAGGCCGGTGAGGTATAGATGGAGTTGATCGCTGAAGCATTCATGGAAATACCCGTTCCGTATTTACCTCCCAGGGCCGAACCCGGCTTAAACGTATAAAACACTTCTCCGTTGAGGCCTTCCTCACCATTCGGCTGTGTGGCATATGGATAGATGGTGGCCAGCCTGTAGGTCTGGGTCTTGGCCAATGCCGGCAGAAAATTAATGTTCAGGTCCTGTATGGTGGCGCTGCGGTCGGACCGGAAATTCATGTTGTCGATCCGCTTCGCGCTGATGCTGATGCCCAGGCCGCTGGCGGCGTAACCGGCCTGTATGTAAATGGCGTCTCCATATTTGTAAATCAGGTTATTCACCGTGGAAGGATCATTGTATTTGTAGGAATATTCACCATTCAGGCTGAAACCGCCATTTATGAGGCTGATGCGTCCTGCCCAGGCGCCTACATTTTCGGGCAGGTTCAGGGTGGGATCCTCATCTTTCTGATACTTGGAAACGAAGCTTCCACCCAGGATCACCTTGGTTTTACAGGCTTCCAGACTTTTCAGCAGTTCGCTGGCATTCACTTCACCGTCAATTCCCCTGACAATCCCCGGGCCGGTGGAAAAATAGGAACGCTGCTTTCCGATCAGTCCTTTCAAATAAATGCCAGGCATGGGATTGTATTTCACGCGTATGCCGTCCATGGCATTGTCATAACCCAATGATCGCTCTTCATAGCTTCGGAAAATCAAACCGTTTCCAAACTGGTCGTAAAAATTACCGACCGTTACTTCCAGTTCATCACTGCTGTAGGTCGCATATCGATAGGTGATGCCGTTGCCGGTATAACGGGGATCGAAACCCTGCAGGGCATTCAGGTACGATTCATAACGGAGGCCTGCGGAAAATTTACCATGGGTAATGATGATGTTGCTGAACCCGTTGGCCAGCATTTTTTCAGGTACCCGAGGAGCCCCAATGGCTGAATCTGTATTATAATACTGCGTGTTCAGTTCAAAATTGCCGTGCACGCTGGTATTACCGAATTGCTGGGCATGAGCACTGGAACATATCATGAATCCGGTTACCAATAAACAGGCTGTTAAACTTCTGATCATATAGGATTAGTTAAAACAGGATTGTATACGGGAATGGCTATTTGCCTGACATGGCCTTAATTTCTTCCAGGATTTTATCCTCATCACCGGGAGAAAAGGTCGTATGCTGGCTGACAATTTCCCGTTTGCTGTTCACCAGAAAGGTATGCGGAACCGTATTCACATTCATGGCCCGTTTGAAATCACCGTTTGGGTCCAGGTAGATGTCATATACCCAGTTCTTGCCTGAAACAAAGGGTTTCACACTGCCCGAGGTACGGGCATCATCAATGGAAATGGCAACCAGTTTCACGCCTGTTTCATCCTGCCAGTCCTTGTAAGACTCGGCAATCGTATTCAGTTCATTTACACAGGGTTTGCACCAGGTGGCCCAGAAACTAATGATCATGGGTTTCCCGTCATTGACCAGGGAATCGGTATCGAACACCTTTCCGTCCAGCGTTTTAACCCTGGCTGAAGCCACCTTTTGACCCTTATCCTGGGCCTGGATGTTCGAAAAACAAAAACTGCCAAGCAGGAAAACGAAAAGGCATACAGGAATTTTTTTCATGAGAATTTCCGGTTTTAGACGGGTAAAGATACGAACAAATCTCTTCCGTCAAAACAGCATGAATTCCCCTGTTATCTTGGTTCTTCGGAATGGTGCAAAATTACCAGCCTGCCGGTTTGCCGGTACCCGTTCATTTCCATCACCACCAGGTAAACGCCATTGGAAAGAAATTCCAGACGGAGATGATTTTCAGCATTTTCAGGGAAGGAGGTTGCGCGGTAAACGGTTTTGCCGGCCGGGTCGGAAATGGTCAGTCCGGTAAGCTTTTTATTGCTTTTGTTAAGGATGGTCACTGTGCCTGATGACGGCACCGGATAAATCCCGAATTCCTTTGTTTGTTCCGTTTCATCCATGCCCGTAAAAAAATCAATATTCACATTATCGATATAGAGGTTGTTGCCCCTGCCGCTTGCCGCATGAAATTTGATCAACAGTGGTTGAACCTGTAAAAACGCGGACAGGCTGATGCTGTCCCGCTGCCATTGTGTTCCGGTTGCGGTAAAGGATACACCGGCCGGAGGGGCGGTGGCCAGGTTGTTTCCTCCCTTCTGCCAGAGGGTCGTCCAGGTGCTTCCGCAATCGGAGGAGGCCTCCACCTTCAGCGTATCGTAGCGGCTGGCGACCGAATCCGTGAAGAAGGCATATGCATAATCAAACCGGATGGAGGGTGCAACAGGCCCCGAAACATTGCTGAAATCGAGCGCCGGAAGATACAACTCATCGATGCGGTTCCGGGTACCGTCAAAACAATTCATGAAAGCCGAGTTCAGACTGCTTCCATAGGCTCCGGTCGCGGCGCCTTCCCAGGTAACATCCTGCTGTGCATTGGCCACGGTCCAGTGGGCAGGCGGAAAAACCGGGCCCTCAAATCCCTCGTATAGGGGAATAGTTAATACGGTATCCAGTACCGTGTACGCATAAAAATTGGAATCGTTTTCAGGATCTTCATCTGTCCCGGAATTGGGAATGGTGGCTGCCGTAGCCAGCATATATTGACCGGGCGCCAAAATGACCGTATCCAGGCTAATAATTTTTGTATCGCCGGAAAGAACGCTTCCCGTCCAGGCTTTGGTATTTGTACTTCCCTGGTTGATCCTGGATCCCACCGTGCAGGATGTCAGCACATCGGTTCCGAAATTTTTCACCTTCACCTTTTGTACATAAGCGCCCGGGCACATGACCGGTGGAAATTCTGCGCTCACCACGCCAATATCAAGCGCCAGATGCGTACGGCTGTAACCGGCCTGCAATACTTCCATCGTTCCGCTATCCTGGATCCATCCGGCAACGGAAAGTTGTGACGGATTGGAAATGCCCGACAAGGGCCAGGATTCCATGATCACCACGGAGTCATTGGCATTCCAAATTTGCTGCAGGCTGGTTCCGGATTCAGCCGGAAGCATTTTTCGCATGACGTGTTCAAATTTTTTCTGTGGGGTGGTGCCCGGAGGCATCGAAAAATAAATATTTCTTTCCGATACGGCTATAAATGCATCCGGGTTTCCGTTAAAGGCCTGCGTGGCCCTCACCACCATCGTGACAAAAATGGTATCGTTATTAACGGATACCTGGTGTTGCAGGCTGATCTCGAACGGGGAAAACAGGTTGGACAAGGAATCAACCAGGGACTGGGGCAGGTTATCGGGCTGACCTGTAAAGAATATCCCATTCAGCACCGCCACCGGTGCATGGACGACTCCATAGAGCCCGGCCCTGGCCTGCATTTCCACTGGGTTGGCCGCATACATGGGGTCGATACCCGGTAGCAGGGGATGGTATTCCAGGTAAACCATCCTGTTCTCATTGAACTCCTGGAGATCATGCAACCCGGGTGCCGACAAACTGGATGCTCCGGAGGAGGCATGAGCAAAATTTTCCAGCAACAGTATTCGTGGCGATTGAGCCGGGAGCAATCCGGAAATAAAAATCATTACGGCAGGCAACACGTATTTTTTCATGCAGATTCTGTTTTCAAATGAAAAGTAAAAATAAAAAAAATACCCGGTTCCGGATCTGAAAATGATTCCGCAGCGGATAAGAAAAGATAATAGACTGGTTCGGCCTGATAAAATGCAACGGAACCAAAAAGGATATTTCCGGGAAACTTAAAAAAAGAAAGGGGCTGTTCCCATTACAGGACCAACCCCTTTCCGGAATCCGGAAAAAATTAATTGTTCACCGAAAGTTTTTCCGTTACTTTTTTGTTGCCAACGGTGAGCGTTACAAAGTACAGACCATTATCCCATCCGCCATTATTCAGTTCTACCTGGTAGGAACCGGGAGCAGTCAGACCGAGATCACTGGTCATGATGGTTTCACCCAGCAGGTTGGTTACCGTGAAACTCACGGGATTCTGCTGCTTCAGGGTGAAGGCCATGAAAGCCTGTGAACTGGCAGGATTCGGGAACAGGTTAAACTGACCGGTCAGGTCATCATTTTCATTCAAACCCAGGGTGAAGGAACCGCTGTTGCCATTCAGGATCACCTTATTGGTTGCATCGATGAGCAGGGCAATGATATGCGTATTGTAAATGTTCATACCGGCCGGGATGGGATAGGTAAAATTATAAGAATGGGTTGACCCTGCGCTGATGGTAGCCGGAAGGCTTCCGGTCTGTCCGTCAAATCCGCCCAGGATGGTGCGGGCCACATGATCGTATTCCATGTTGGCGGCAGGAACCGAGCTGGGCTCAGCCTGCCAGTTGTGACCGGCGCCCTGCAAAGGAAGGTTCTGCGACTGGAAACTGTAGTAATTGGTTTGCGCCCAGGTTGAGGTTGTTCCGGTACGGTTATCCTCGGTGATCACACAGGCCAGGCGGTAATCTCCGCTCAGGTCGGCAGCAAAGTCGGCGTTCACTGCAATATCGAAGGAATTGTTAGCGAAATTATAGGTCGTAACCGGCGTGAGGCTGGCAAATCCAAAGTCATTGGTATGCGCGTTAAATTCGGTAAACATATCCGAAGGATCCACTACGATATTGCGGTTTACGACAACGGAAGGGTAACCGGAAATAAGACCGCCGATACCGGCATCATACGCTGCAAATACCATCGGGTCGCCATTGTGTACCGCAATAAGGATTGATTCGTTGCCATGCACATTGGCCATGGAATCCATGAAAACCGTACCGCGGGGGCACCATCCGCACCAGGTCCCGGTTCCTTCTTCGAAAACCACCTTATGTGTTGGCAAAAAAGAAACCCCCTGAATCGTGGTCAGGCTGGTATCGTTTGCCGTATTGGCATCACCGGTCAGTTCCACCCACGCTGTAAGCTGGTGCTGGCCAAGGGAAGGAGTAGTATAGGAAGTGCTGTGCGTAAGCGTTGCAGTCCCAAAAGTAGGAATATTGAGTCCGGATTTGGTATCGGTATAGGTATTCACCCCGTCACTGTATTTAAACAACAGGCTGGTGATCGGATTAGAGCCGTTATTGGTGATTTCACCTTTAATGGTATTGATTGTTCCAACCGTATTGTATGATGCTGATGTGCCTGCAGCCGGAGTCACACCGGTTAAAGCGACATCATTGGCGGGAAGCGATACCACCTGGACATCGTCAATACAAAGAAGGTACTTATCATTGGAATTGTTGCGGAATGCAATATAAACGGTCTGACCGGAATAGGCTGATAAATCAAGACTGCGGAGGCTCCAGGTGCTGGCTTCGGCAGGAACCGTCAACAGGTTTGTGGTAAAATCGGCGATCGCATTACCCGTAGTGGAAATTTTCACCTGGTAGCCATCGGGAAAACTCGGATCCTGCGCCTTGGCCATCCATTTGATGGCATTGCTGGTGGTGAGCGTGATGGCCGGTGTTACCAGCCAGTCGTCGGATGCGCCTACCGGATTGTACCAGGAGGTGCTGACGACAAATCGGTTCCCGGCCGACTGGGCAATGGTGCTGTTGGCGCTGGTTACCCAGGCGTGTGAGCCAAAATTAAATCCGGAAAGGTTGGATACCACCGTTTTGTTATCCACATTGTATTCCGTCCATCCTGCCGGTAAAGACACACCGGAAGTCCCGCTGAAATCTTCAGTAAAAATTACGGCCTGTGCATAGGAACCCGTCATGCCGGAAACAGCCATCAGGGCTGAAAGTAAAATTCTTCTCATTTTATTATTATTTTGGTTATAGTTTTTAGAAAATTAAATTTATTATTTGAATTTACAAATGTAAAAAGAATCCTCAGGTGACAAAAAAGAATATGAAATTTTAACAAAAATGATAAAAATCCATGAATTTATAGGTAGTGAGTAGGATGGAACCCCCAATAAATTTTGAGGGAGTAATAATTTAATCTACTTTTACCACACCGAACGCAATAACTAACCAGTAATAAAACCATATCTCATGAAAAAAAACATTACCTTACTATGTCTGCTGATGGCCCTGTTTTCAGTTGTCCGGGCGCAATATTATTACATTCCGCATTTGAACGCCGGGTCCAATCCGGGCGGCCTGAACAATGACATTGAACAACCCTCCGCCACCGGCTGGACGACCATCCAGGCCACCTCGGCTACACCAGCCTGGTCGACCAATGCCACTGTTCCATTTCTTTTTACCTTTAATGGCAACTCCTACAATTCACTAAAAGCCTCCACATCCGGTGTGGTTACCTTTACGACAACGGCCCTGACCGTACCCGCTTCCACCAGTGCAGCGTTGCCGGATGCAAGCATCCCCGACAACTCCATTTGCGTCTGGGGTCTTGCAGGTACAGGCTCCAATGATAAGATCTGGACCAAGACATTCGGAACAGCTCCCAACAGGCAATTTTGGATTCAATATAATTCCTATTCCTGTCCCGGTTCAACAGGCTGGACCTATTGGGCTGTCGTCCTGGAAGAAACCAGCAATAAGATTTATGTGGTTGATCAGCGCAGCTATAATGCCCCTCTGGCCCTGTCCATTGGCATTCAAATAGATGCTTCAACAGCCGTATCCGTAACCGGTTCCCCTTCACTTGGATCCAATGCCACTGCCACAGCGGATGATACGCCAATTGACAATTCCTATTTTGAATTTATCCCCGGAGCCATTCCTGCCAATGATGCAGACCTGAGTAATCTCTCGCCAATTGCCGGCAGTACGGCTTCTTACGGCATATCCGGATCCAACGTCACCATCCAGGCCAAGCTCACCAATTACGGTTCTGCAACCATTACCGGAGTGGCATTTAAATACAGCGATGGCACCAATACCTTTACGGACAATGTTTCCGGTTTGAACCTGGCCTCTCTCGCCTCAACGGTGCTGACGCATGCCACACCATTTAATATTCCGGCCATCGGTACATATAATATAACCGCCTGGTTTGAACTCACCGGCGACCTGAATCAAACCAATGATTCAGGAACCACCGTGATACAGGGCATTTCATTTGTCCCAACCCATGTGGTTGTCTTTGAAGAAGCTACCGGTACGTGGTGCGGATGGTGTCCGCGAGGTGCTGTCTTTATGGATTCCATGAAGGTGGTTCACCCGAACGAGGCCATCCTGATTGCCGTCCATAACGGTGATCCCATGGTTAATGCTCCTTATGACAATGGCGTTGGCGCAATAGTTTCCGGGTATCCCTCCGTACTGGTCAATCGTAATATTGTTGCTGATCCAAGTGATATGTTCAATCAGTTTGATGACCATATCGGTGATTTCGGCGTGGCTGATTTAACGGTAACCTGTAACTATAATGCCGTAAGTCAT
>CAYWHE010000054.1:0-20346 GCA_964458125.1 uncultured Flavobacteriaceae bacterium
CTGTTCTTTGGAACCTTTGAACCAGGCGTTGAATTTGGTCATAGCCCTGGACAGGTCTTCTTTTTTAACCGGTTTGAGCAGGTAATCAATGCCATTGAGCTGGAAAGACTTCAATGCATACTGATCATAGGCCGTAATAAAAATGACAGGGCAGGTTACGTTCACTTCGTTAAAAATATCAAAACTCAAGCCGTCAGCCAGATGAATGTCCATGAAGATGAGGTCGGGCATGGGGTTGGCACGCAGCCAGGCCACAGCGGACTTGATACTGACGATGGAGTTTTCAATGGATAACAAGGGTTCCACTTCGAGGAGCATTTTCTTCAGCCTGACAGCGGCTGGTTCTTCGTCTTCAATGATGAGTGCTTTCATGTTCAGCAGGTATTGGTTAAATGAAATTCCGTTTTTATCCGATTAAGGGAACGCGTATGATATATTCGTTTTCCAGGTGAATCACCTCCACCGTTTCCGGCGTCAGGAGTTTATAGCGGTTGATGATATTGTGCAATCCCGTTTTGGTTGATGATTCCACCATTCGTTTAGGGTTGATGTTATTGATTATTTCAAGTTTGGAGCCGTGCAGGAGAATGGAAATATGCAGCGGTGTTTCCGAAGATATGGCATTGTGTTTCAGTGCATTTTCAATGATGATCTGCACGACCATCGGGGGTATTTCTTTCCTGCGGGCCTCTTCCGGTACCTCCACATGAAGATCCAGGTTTTGCCCGTAACGCCTCTGTTGCAGGTAAAAATAGTCGGAGGCAATTTTCAGTTCCTCCTCCAGCGTAATCAGGTCATGATCCTTATAGGTGACGATATTCCGGAAAAAGGCCGATAAGGTTTCCACATATTCAATGGCCGTTTTTTTATCTTCTTCGATGGCGGAGATCAGTGTATTGAAACTATTGAACAGGAAATGCGGGTTCACCTGGCTGCGCAGGGTTTCATACTGGTATTCGATCTTTTCCTTTTTTAATGATTCAAACCTCCTGATCTGCATGATCCGGTAACGGGTGAATAGATATATCATGCCGGCGATCAGGATACTCAGCAGGAAGATGAACCAGTTTTCCCTCCAGAACGGGGGTTTGATATAAAAAAAGTAGGAACTTTCCGAAAATTGCCTGAAGTTCCGGTTCAGCGATGTCCGCACCTTAAAATTATAGTGCCCGGGAGAAAGTTTCGGAAAAATAATCCTCCGGTCACGCGTCACCACCCAGTCCTTGTTATAACCCTCGAGCATATACTGGTATTTCACCCGGTCGGGGTTCGTATACCATAGCCCGGTAAAATCAAAGGATATGTAATTCTGATCATAGGATAACCGGTGCGTGGCATGCTGACTGATTTCACCGGTATAGAGCGATGCTTTGCTGATTACAGCCCTTGAAACTTTAACATACCGGTCGGCATGTGCGGAATACCGGATAATTTCATCATCGGTGCCGATGCACACAAATCCCAAATGATCTCTCCCGATGGCATTCAGATCCGAGTTGATGTCTGCTATGCCTACTTCGGATCCGAAATACATAAAGGTTTCACTTTTGGTATTCAGCACATCAAATCCATGTTTGTGGACAATTAAAATATTGCCCTTTCCGTCTGACTCAATGCCTGAAACCGAAACATAGCGCAGGCCGTCATCGGTACTGTAATTTTTAAAAGTGTGGCCATCAAATCTGTAGACGCCTGCATTCAGTGTACTGAACCAGATGATGCCGTTTTCATCTTCGGTGATGGAATAAATAACATTGCTTTTCAGTCCGTCCTTTTCATTGTAGTTGGTAAAATGCCCGTTATCATAACAGGTCAGGCCCTTTCCGTCCGTTCCGAACCAGGTCCTGCCTTTTTTATCCACAAAAACTTCATAGATGTAAAAACTGCCGAGCAGTTTTTCGTTTTCAAATGTTTCCGTACGAACCTGCAGATGATCCGTCTGGCAGTCTTCAGGCAGGTCCAGTTTTACGGCTCCGCCCAGGGTGGCCAGCCAGATGGTATGATCCTTTCCGGCGATACTCATGACGCTTGCATTTTTCAGCGGTGCCGCTGCGTCCATTTTTTGAATCCTGCCGGTGGCCGGGTTAAGCCGGAAGAGACCCGCACCCATGGTTCCGGCCCAGATATAGCCGCATTCATCTTCGTATATGGAAACGATATCAATCAGGTCTTCCGGGGGGGTAAAGGTGAATTTTTTAAGTTGTCCCGCCGGGGAATCGCGAAAGGAATAACAAACCAGGCCCTGGTCAGGCGTGAACCAAAGGTTATCCTGACGGTCAAAATACAGGGAGTGAATCATTTTCATTTTCACGTCTCCCAACTGATCCATAATCATCACCCTGCTGCCTGAGGACTGGTAGATATTGGAGTTGGCAATCATCCAGACGTTTCCCTCCCTGTCCATGCAGGTGTTCATGATCTTCGGAAAATTCATGGCGTTAAAGTCTTCGTAAGCCTGGGGTATGACCTGTTTCTTTTTTTCAATATAAACCAGTCCCGATTCCTCCGTTCCGATCCAAAGATCTTCATGATCCAGTGAAATGCTGTTTACCTGTCCGTATTTCCAGTTGGATGAAAAGCCGGGAATGACAATTTTTTGCTGCTTCACCAGGTATTGGCATACGCCTTTTTCCTGCAGGCCTATCCATAGGTTTCCATCATTATCCGGAACCAGGACACGGGCGATATTATCCGGTAACCCGTCATGCTTATGGAGGGCCAGGATCACTTTTTTACCCCTGATTGCCGAACAGAGCGTAATGCCGCCATCCGTACCCACCCATATGTTTCCGCTTTTATCGGGTGCCAGGGTGTAGGCATAATTTTCACTCAGTCCATCATCCATGTTGATGTTGTACAGCCGGTCATGGTTATAAAAATAAACGCCTTCCCCTGCCGTGGCCAGCCAGAGATTCCCGAGATTGTCTTTTGTAATGGCCAAAATCGGCTTAACAGGCATTCCTTCCTCCGGTCGAAAAAGGGTAAGTTCATTGTGTATGATATAGGCCACGCTTCCGGTTTTAAAACCGGCCCAGAGTGTATCCCCGCTGTCCTGGTATAGTGCAGAAACCGTATTGTCAACATCCTTACCGGGAATGGAAAACAAAACGGGGTCCGTTCCGTCATAACGATACACACCTTCGGAAGAGCCTGCCCAGAGAAAACCGTCCTGACCTTCCAGGACGGAGGTAAATTTCAAATTGCTGTTTTCGCGGTTGATATAGATCCGTTTAAAAAATGGTTTTTGTGCCGAAAGCAGGCCGGTAAGGAAAATCAGACAGATCAGCAGGCATGATTTTTTCCAGGAAAACGTAATCTGAAATGCAAAGGACTGCATGTTATTGTTTTTTCAGTTCTGCCTGAACCTCGACGTTAATTTCCGAGGCCACTTTTTCATGCACAATCTTTGGAAGATTAATTTCATGATCTTTCAGCAAAACTGAAAAAACCGATGTTATGCCGATGCTGCCGTCCCTGATTTGCATGTTAACCTTGATGATCCTGTCCTGGTCAAGACCGTGTATGCTCAGGATTCCCTTGGCACGCACGGTGACATTTCCAGGTGTGAGAAAAGAAATCTCTTCAATGATTTTTCCGGAGAAGGAGGCTAACGGGAACCGGTCACTTTCCATGTAATTCTCATTAAAATGTTCCTTTTGCAGGGCGGCATTAAAACCTTCAAAGGAAGTAACAGGAACCACGAATGCGAAATTCCTGGTTTCCGGGTTCAACAGACCGCGAAGTTTTTGCGAGTTCGCTTTTATGATTTCAAGACGGGCATCAGAATGAAACTGCACTTTTCCATTTTCCGTTTTAAAGATGACCCCCTGGGCGGCAACCGGAATGTGCCTGGCCAGCAGGATGATCAAAAGGGGCAACAATTTCATCAGGCCAAATTACCGGTTTATCATGTGAAATAAAAATTATTTTGCTGAACAGGAATAAAAAGGGGACGGACCTGGCAAAAAGTAATTCGGAAATCAATCCCGGCAACGGTGTATTCAGGAGTGACGGAATTTATCCTCCAGCCATTTGTCATATAAAATAACTTCCGTATCATCCTGTTCCCTGCCCGTTGACAGGGTGCCGAAATGCTTATAGCGGGCCTTCAGCGTTTTATCATTCTGGATGTTCCCGGTAACCGCCAGGAGACGGATGAGGTTGATGAATTCTTTTTCCCGTTGTTGTTCCTTCATGGATAGAAATTCCCTGAAATCCTTCCTGACCTGTTCTATCCTGTATTCCAACAGGTCATAATCCTTTAATTCATACCGGATGATCAGTTCGGCAATGGCGATCTTAAAACGAAGGGTAAGGTCTGTTTTTTTATAGCTGTCGAGGAGGTATAGTTTGTTGAGATGCTTAATGGCCTGGTGGTATTTTTTCTGATCAAAGGAATACACGGCCAGGTTCAGGTAAACAAAAATTTCGTAAAAAGGGTTGAGCCTGACCTTATCTGAATTTTTAAATTCCTCCAGCACTTCCATGGCCTTATCGTACTGGTCGAGACCGGAGTAATTATTTCCCAGGGTGTTATAATAAAAGAATACATATTTGTCGAATAAAAACCTTCCGTATTCCTCCATGGCTTCCTTCAGTTTTTCCGCATATTGCAGGGACTGTTTGAATTTGTTGTTTTTAAAAAGCGTATTGACCAGGTAGGTGAGCAATTGAAGTTTGGTATCATGATTGGCGCGGGTAAAAAGTTTTTCTCTCGTAAATTCCCTGTACACCGAAAGCAGGTACTCTTCCAGCGACCGGTAGTCCCTGCGCTGAAGAAGGAGCTGGCTGACAGCATGGTAAATTTTAAAACGAAGCTTGGAACTTTTTCTTAAATCCGGATCCAGGGAAAAATCATTGACTGTTTTTTCCAGCAGGGAAATGACGGGATTGTCGCCTGAAGTGAAGTTCTGGGTAATTTTCAGGCGGTAGCTGACGGCCGCCAGGATATCATCAATTTCCCTCAGATGCATGATTTGCCTGTGGTTTTCCTTTCTTTTCTGGATAAAGGATTCCGGGTTGATGCTGACCAGTTCATGAGAAAGGCGAATGTATTCGCCATAAATGATGTCAAGTAATTCGTAGCTTTCCAGCACAATGGCTTTATTTTCCGCCTTTTTCAGAAAGTACCTTGCCGCTTTCGTGACGTTGCGGTCGAAGTAAAACCTGTAAAGCGCCAGCAGGTGCAGAATGGCTATGCTGTCATCATCATCAAAATGCTGGATCGTGATGCTTTTCGTCAGTTCCTGCAACAACCGGTTTTTCAACCGGTAAAACGGGTTTTTATCGCTGCCCCCGTAAAGCATTTGAAAAGCCTTTTCTTCCTCATAGGATTCGCCCTCTTTCCGGATGGTATTGAACAGGGCCAGGTCCTTGCGGTCTGCCCCCTTTTGAATACGCGATGCGTACAGCTTGAAGTAACGGATCTCTTCCTTCGTCAGGTTACCGATTATTTCATTGAGGATGTCCATGTGGCATGAGATGAAAAATGGATTCAAAAATAGGCAAAAGGTTGTTTTCGACGCGTAAGAAATAATGAAAATAGGTTTCGCCATCAGGAATCCGCAGGTTATATTTGTATTCCTGAATAACGGATGATCCGGAAAAAAGCGGATCCGGGAAAGCCGGCAGGCTGAATCGCATCCAGCTCCGGGCGGAATCCGTCCTATAACCAATTCGTATGAAAAGAACTTTTTTAATCGCTGCCCTGACCTGGTTGTCCGGGATCTTCGTGCTCACCGGCTTTTCCGCCAGCGCCCAACAGGCCAACCTCAGTATCACAGGAATTTTTAACCTCCCCGATACGGTTTACGAAGGAACATCCTACAGTAGCATTTCGGTTGCAGTCAGCAACCAGTCTGTATTTAATTCCTTTACAGGAACGCTGTTCATCCTGATCCGGCAGGACACGCTGGGAGCCTTTATCACGGACACTATGATCAGTGGTCAGGGTTTGACGATTTTACCCGGTGATTCAGCCGTTCTGACGACCAGCAATTATTTTTTCACCTCCAACACCTATAAAGCCGGTGGAAACACGGTGGTGGTATGGCCTTCAGCCAATCAAACCGTAACGGTCGACAGCCTCCAGGAATACTTCGTGTTTATTCCGTTCAACAGCGTGGCCTGGCATGAGCCCGAGAACCGGGAGTTGTTCCTTTCACCAAACCCGGCATCCGGGTTTCTGATGCTGGAAACCGGGTTGAAACCTGAGCGGGTAAGAATTTTCAGTATGGAAGGACGCCTGGTTTACGATCAGCCCTTCCTGGCTAAACGATTGAACGTGGAGGGCATCCTGCCCGGCGGTTACGTGCTCGAAGTACGGATGGCAAACGGGAAACGTGTTTTCCGCAAGTTTATCAGGCGGTAAATTCTTAAATCTCTTAGGAAGAAATCCCCTCCGCTTCCAGCGAACGCAAAACAGTAAAAACGATGTCCCGTTGCCGGCAGCGGGGTGGTTCACGCCGGTTTTTATTTCCCGGCAGCAGATGAGGCAACGGCATCTGCCAGGCTTTTGGCAATTCCTGCTCCAAGCACCGGAAAACAGTTTTTCATGATTTCATTGGCCTCGCTGGTGTTGGAAGGAAAAAAAGCATAAGCGAAATTGCCGGCCATTTGTTTTCCGTATTTATCGTAAATGGAAAAATGCAGCAGGAGCGTACGCTGATAGACTTTATTGGCGATATCTATACAGGAATTGTAATTGGTTTTAATCTCGAACTGGTTCAGAAAAACAAAATAATCAGTGTGGTACTTGTCGCTTAAGGCCTTCAGCAGGGCCGGCTTTCCCAACACAGCATGCATGTATTTCAGGTTTGGTTCAGGGTTTTTATACCGATAAGCCGTTTGTGGATCCTCATAGGAATCTTTTTTCTGATTTTCCGGCTGAAGTTTTCGTGCATCAGGGTTGATGTTCATGGGTTCCTCATACCTGTATCCCATGGTGCTGAATACGGTTACCAGGTCTTCCTGTACGGCATCGCTGGTATCGTGCAGCAGGTCGGTGCAACGAAAATGGCGTGAAATGGCGGCATACACATAGTAATCCGCTTTTTCATGAAAGGTCTGCCTCACCTCTTTCATGGATCGTGGCGTTTGTCCGGCGATGTCATGATCGGCATCCGAAAGGTAATACAAGGGATCATACGGGATCAGCATCACGCCGGGCGGAAGGGAGGTATCTCCGGCAGCAGCGGTTTCCTGGGCATTTGAAAAACGCGAAAGAAAAACGAGCAGGAAAAAAATGAAGGTCGCTGATGAAATCCGGGACGATGCTGGCATGGATCAGTTCAGAATATGTTTCCAGATATCGTTTCCGATGGCAAAGGCCATCAGGGCAAGTACGATAACCATTCCCACCAGCTGGGAGCGTTCCATAAACTTATCGCTGAATTTCCGGCGCGTAATGCTTTCAATGGTCAGGAAAATGACATGACCCCCGTCCAGGGCCGGGATGGGAAGGATGTTCATAAAGGCCAGCACCATGGAAAGCAGGCCGGTGATGGTCCAGAACCTGCCCCAGTCGATGGTGCCCCCGTAAATCTGTGCAATGCCGATGGGACCCTGAACCGACTCAGATGCCTGTACCTGCCCGGTAAATACCTGTTTCAGTCCCTTGGCATTGGAAACGAGGGCTTCAACAGCATCGCTGGTGCCGAATGAAAGCGCAGAAAAGAAGGTATACGGCTTCATGGCATAAGGCTTGTCATTTACCGGCATGGAATGGTAGACCACACCGATGGTACCCTTTTCGTTGACACTTGTGGCCAGGTCCATGTTCTTCCCGTTCCTGACAACTGTTAACAGGGTCGTCTTGCCTTTGAGTTCAGCGAGCTTATCTTTCAGATCATCACTGGTGATGATGTTTTCTCCGCCAAGCATCAGCAGCTTATCCCCCGGCAGGAGTCCCGCTTTCTCGGCATTGCTTTCCGGGATCACGCTGTCCACGATGCATTGCAGGGCACTAAGTCCAACAAAACTGTTCCTGACGTTACCGCTTGCCGTCTTATAAAAATTCTCCGGCACCTGGATTTCCAGCCGTTGACTGTTTCTCTCGACGGTCAGTGTGGCTCCGAAAAGGATGCGGGTGGAAAGCAGGTCTTCAAACCGGACCAGGTTCCGGCCATTGATGGCGATGACCTTGTCACCCGTCTGCAGCCCGAGTTCTGTGCCCAGCTTATAGGCATAAATGCCGTTTTTTACTTCGCTGTTCGGCAGGTATTCTTTTTTACTGAACAGGAGCAGGGAGGAAAATATGATGATGCCCAGGATGACGTTCATGGTCACACCGCCCAGCATGACGATGAGTCGCTGCCAGGCCGGCTTGGAACGGAACTCCCAGGGCTGTGGTTCCTGGGCCATCTGATCGGTATCCAGGGATTCATCAATCATCCCGGAGATTTTGACATAGCCGCCCAGCGGCAGCCAGCCAACACCATATTCCGTATCGCCTCTTTTGAAACTGAAGAATTTAAATCCCCAGGCATCAAAAAAAAGATAAAATTTTTCCACCCGGATACCAAAAGCCCTGGCCGCTAAAAAATGCCCCAGTTCATGCAAGGTCACAAGGATTGCAAGACCCAGGATCAACTGACCCGCCATTATCAAACCTGTCATTCGTTGTTATTTTTATATATTGATTAGTTTTAAACGCTTCCTGTTCAATAAGGTTTAACCCGCCTGAATTTGGTCTTTTTTCATGACCCCGGAACCACCATCAGCAAACGGCAGGGTAAATCGGGGAAACCCTTTTTTAGCGCAACCAATCTGTTTATTAAATTTTATTCATCGAAGCCCTCAAAGGTACTTATTTTTTTACACCAACTAACCCTGCAGCCATCGCTCTGGTTTCCATGTCCGTCTGAACATAATCTTCATAGGACGGGTGCCCGATGAAGGGAATCCTTTCCAGGCAGGTTTCGATGATGACGGGCATATCCTGGAATCCGGCCCTGTCCTTTAAAAAGGCGTCCACCGCCACTTCATTGGCGGCATTTAATACGCAGGGCATGTTGCCGCCTTTCATCATGGCCGTCCTGGCGAGGAAAAGGTTGCGAAAGGTATCTTCATCCGGAGCTTCGAAGGTGAGTTGGGAATAATTCATGAAATCGAAACGCGGAAAGTCGGATTTCATGCGGTTGGGGTATCCCAGCGCAAACTGGATGGGCAGTTTCATATCGGGCAGTCCCATCTGGGCTTTCATGCTTCCGTCTTCAAACTGCACGATGGAATGGATGATGGATTGGGGATGCACGATCACGTCAATCTGCCCGGGCAGGAGGTTAAAGAGCCATTTGGCTTCGATGATCTCCAGTCCTTTGTTCATCAGGCTGGCCGAGTCGATGGTGATTTTGGCTCCCATCTGCCAGTTGGGGTGTTTCAGCGCCTGTTCCCGTGTTACGGTTTTAAGGTACGCTGCTGTTTTCCCCCGGAAGGGACCGCCCGATGCCGTCAGGTATATTTTTTCGATGGGGTTGTGAAATTCCCCGGCCAGGCATTGAAAGATGGCGGAATGTTCCGAATCCACCGGGTAGATGTTGACGCCTTTTTCTTTGGCCAGCCGGGTGATGAGTTCACCGGCCACCACCAGGGTTTCCTTGTTGGCGAGTGCGATCTGCTTCCCGGCCCGTATGGCGGCAATGGTTGGTTTCAGGCCGGCATAACCCACCAGGGCCGTGAGTACCATATCCACCGGTTCCATTTCCACCACCTGGGACATGGCTTCAGCGCCGGCAAAGACTTTGATTTCCTCCCTGGCCAGGGCATCTTTAACTTCCCGGTACCGCGAAGGGTCGGCAATGACCACGGCATTTGGACGGAATGCCAGGGCCTGCTGAATGAGAAGCCCGCTGTTGCCATTCGAGGTGAGTACCTCCACTTCAAATGATCCGGGGTTGCGGCTGATAACCTCAAGGGCCTGGGTACCTATGGAACCGGTGCTGCCCAGGATGGCAATGTGTTTTTTCAAAATGGTACTTTTATGGAACAGGCCTTCACCGGATGAATAGCGGAAGGGCGTGACAAAATTACGAAATACTTGGCAGGTTAGCGCACCGCCTGACGGATGCGCAGTAGTTTTTCCAGCAGTCCTTCGAGCAGGTCCAGCCGGAGCATGTTGGCCCCGTCTGATTTGGCTACTGCAGGATTGGGATGGGTCTCGATAAAAATACCGTCAGCGCCCACGGCTATGGCTGCTTTGGCAATGGTTGCAATCAGTTCCGGTTTGCCGCCGGTAACGCCGGAAGATTGGTTGGGCTGTTGCAGGGAATGGGTGACATCCATCACCACGGGCACACCAAAAGTCTGCATGGCCGGTATACCACGGTAATCCACCACCAGGTCCTGGTAACCCAGCATGGTTCCCCGTTCGGTAAGCATCACGTGAGGATTCCCGGCATCCTTCACCTTGTTCACGGCAAATTTCATGGCTTCGGGAGATAAAAACTGCCCTTTTTTTATATTCACTGTTTTGCCGGTTTCAGAGGCAGCGACCAGCAAATCGGTCTGCCTGCATAAAAAAGCGGGGATCTGGAGGACGTCTACATAGGCAGCCGCCATGCCGGCTTCAGGACTTTCATGAATATCGGTCACCAGCGGCACCTGCAGGTCCTTACCGATTTTTTGCAGGATGCCCAGGGCCTTTTCATCTCCTATTCCGGTGAACGAATCCACGCGGGTGCGGTTGGCCTTACGGTAAGAAGCTTTAAAAATAAAAGGTATTTTAAGTTTATCGGTCAGCTCACGGATTTTGCCGGCAATGTCAAAGCAGATAGCTTCCCCTTCCACGACACAGGGGCCCGCCATCAGGAAAAAATTGCCTTCTGCTGTATGTTTAATTTTCGGAATATGTGCAATCACGGTTTTGGAAAAATGAAGCACAAAGGTAACAAATCAGGGAGACTTTGGTTCAGCCATGGAATCCGGGAAGTACATCCCCTTTTGTTTACTCCACGGCCAGGACCAGGCCTTTCAGGTATTCGCCTTCCGGATGATAGATGCTGACAGGGTGATCGGCCGGCTGGCTGAGCCGATGCAGGATTTTTACATTTCGTCTGGCCTGTGCGGAAGCCATAAAGATTATTTTGGAAAACAGGGACCGGTCGATCACCTGGGAACAACTGAAGGTAAACAGGATGCCGTTCGGTTTTATCTTCCGGATGGCTTCATAATTCAAATGGCGGTAACCCACGGTGGCCTTATCAAGGCTGCTCAGGTGTTTGGCAAAAGCAGGAGGATCCAGCACCATCACATCATACTCTTCCTCCTGCCGGTCGAGGAAATCAAAAACGTCTAAGGTAAAACTCCGGTGCCGGCCGGCAGAACCGTTCAACGCCACATTTTTATCCGTCTGTGTCATGGCCCGCTGGGAACTGTCCACAGAATGTACCAGGCTGGCATTATCGAGGGCGTAAACGGAAAAGCCGCCGGTGTAACAAAAGGCATTCAGTACCTTTTTGCCGGCTGAGTAACGCCTGAGCAAATCCCGGTTTTCCCGCTGGTCAATAAAAAAACCTGTTTTCTGGCCGGCCTCCCAGTCCACTGCAAACAGAAAACCGTTTTCCCTGACCGTATCCTCCAGACGGCTTCCGGCCAGGTAACTGTTTTCCACCACCGCCTGACCGGCTTTGGAAAGGGATCCGGAACTTTTATCGTATACGGACCGGACGGAGTCACCGCAAATTTCCAGCAGGGCGCTGGTGATCTCCTGCCTGGCTTCATACATGCCCAGGGTATGGGCCTGGAGGACGGCCGTGCGGTCATAAATATCGATGATCAGCCCGGGAAGTCCGTCCCCTTCGGCGTTGCAAAAACGAAATACATTGGTGGAGGGATGTCCGGTAAGCCCGAGCATGCTGCGCAGGGCGAAAGCCTTCTGCAGCTTTTCTTTCCAGAAGGAAGGTCCGATTTCCCGCTGTTCGAAACATATAGCCCTGACCGTTATACTGCCGTGGTGAAAATGCCCGGTACACAGGTAGCGGTTGTCGGCGGAGAACACTTCCACGATTCCGCCTTCGCGGCAGCCCGGATCCTGCTGTGCAACCGCGCCGGAAAATACCCAGGGATGAAACTGGAGGAGGGAGCGTTCCTTTCCTTTTTTTAAACGTATGGCGGGATACACGGCAGAATTGAAATGCAGGTTAAATTCAGTTAGTCCCCGGGCAGATCAGGAGGCAGGGTGATGATACGGAACCGGCGGGACAACGGGCAAATTACGGCATTCCATTTTTCATGGACAATGATGCCGTGATGAAACGGTTGGAAATACCTGCCGGCAGGCGTTCCGGGAAGGCTCAACGATCCCTGGCGGGAAGGGGAGAAAGGAAGTTGTCGGAAAGAATGAGCAGTTTTTCCCCCGACAGGCTGTCGCTGATGGTTTTGATCACCAGCTGATCCAGGGCGGAATCCACCAGTCCAGGTTTTTCTACAAAGATGTAGCCGATTTTGTTTTTCCGGATGAATTCCAGGCGGCTGTCGTTTACCGTTAAATAGCTTCCCGTTCCTTTTTCATGCCGGATGAATTTCTGAAACTGTTGTGATTCAAGGAACTCTTTCTCCTGCAGGCGGCTGAAACTGTCCAAGCTTAGCGGGATGTTGCTGATATTATCGAGGGACAGGATTCGGAAATTATTTTTCAGGTGACCAAGAAACCAGGGACAGGCATTCAGGTCGAGGGCAAAATCCTTGAAGCTGCGCAGCCGTCCGGTATTGCATATCCGTCCGCCTGTTTTATCCAGCGGCTGCAGCGCCTCGCTCACTTCCTTCATATAGGAGCGGGAATACGAACGGGCATAGGAAGCCTTTTGTTCGGAAAGCATGCCGATATATTTATCCAGCTGGTAGCAGGACCAGGCGGAAAACAAAATGAGCATGGCGTAACGGTAATGGAGGTGGGCGGACTGAATATAAAGCCATATCAGGGTTGAAAAAATCGCAAAGGACAGCATGGTCATGCCGGTGTTGCTGTAAAGCTGGGAGGAATCGTACTTCTGGTACCATACGGTAAACGCCGCGGAAGAAGCCGTCACCAGCAGGAGAGCCAGGATGGCGATTACCCGGTACGTTTCCCTTTTCATCAGGTTCCCGAACTGGAAGGATATGATGAGGATGACGGGAAGAAAAAGAAGCAGGGCCATGAAGATGTTGTTCAGGAATAAGCTGAGGAGTAAACCGGAATGAAGCAGCGTACGGATGTTGGTTTCCACAATGGCAGCGCTGTGTTCCAGGGAGAAGCGCGGATCGGCCTGTTCCCGGAGCGCATAGAACAGATACAGGAAAAGTGCGGTGGCGATGGTGGCCGCCAGCACCATTTTTATATTGAAATAACAAAGCCTTTTTAAACAGTTCAGACCCGAGAACAGCAGGATGGTGACCAGTACGGGAATGGATGAGGAAGCTGAGATTACGGGCAGAACCAGCAACGTCAGCAGGGCGGCCGTGATGCGTTTCTGAAAGGCGTGCACCAGGAAAGCGCAAAACACCAGGTACGGGAACAGGTATTTTTTATGAAAAAGAGCCGAAGCATAAAAAAAATAATCGTTGCCCTGAAGGAGTGTTTCATCCAGCAGGGGCCATCGTATTCCCTGGAAAAAGAAAAAGGATATGGCCAGTATCCGCAACCCCGGTCCGGGTGTTCCGCCCGCCGCTTCAGCCAGGGCAAGCAACCCGCAGTAGAGCATCACGAACAGCGCCACATGGCAGATGAGCTGCTGGGTAAGCAGGGCCGGCAGACCGGTCGTTTTGGCCAGGAAGGCATTCAGCCAGATTTCAAAGTAATGATAGGGGACAGGCGGGATATTGTTTTCGGTCAGGTCCAGGTTCATGTTTTCAATGCCGGCGACATTCAGGTAATCCGCCAGGCGTGCGTAATAAATATAATCGGGATGAGGCGGAACAGGGAAGGGCAGCTGACGGTCGCTCAGGAGGAAAAAAAAGAAAAAAAATACGGTAAGGGCAAAGACCAGAAGTTCGGCGGCTTTTTTCCAGTCCGGGCGGAAAACTTCGCGTAAAGCAAGGGGCGCCGGAAATTTTCCTTTCATACGGCCGGAGATCAAAAGGATCAGAGACGGAATAAGCAGCCCTGTATTCACGGTATTCCCTTTGGTGACGGCAGCGGAGTATAGCAAAACCGTACCAAGCGTACCGGCAAAGAGTTTCATGAAAACCGCCTGCCAGGATGTATGTATGCGCAAACGGAAAGCATATACGATAATACCGCCCGTAAAATACAGAAAGATCAGCAGGAAAACGGAAGCGGCAAGGTAGGGTAGCGGATTCATGCGGCCGGCCGGACAGACGTTGCAGGGCCTTGCCTGTTTATACCGATTCCAGGCGGTTAAGTTGCCGGAAGACCCGTCTGATTTTGCAAAAGAAGTGTAACCCGGAAGGGATGAATGACGTAGCGATCCGGCAGGTCAAGTGAAACGGTTTGCACTTTCGTTTGCCCGGATCATAAGGGTAACGGGGGAGTTGTTTTGTTTCTTCGCTTCAATTATCTGTTTCCGGATAAAAGGGTATCAGGAGACTAATTCATGTATCGTGTTTCAGACAGTTAATACGATTTTGTCCGGATCAACAGGTGCTTGTCATCCGGATAAAAGAAAACAATACTACTTTTACAGGAATAAAGTCAAGATAAAAACATGGATCCTGAGCAGGACAAGGAAGTTAAGAAAAGCGTGAATGCCTATGCCCGTTATTCAGCCATGGGTATACAGATGGTGGTGATTGTAGCTTTGGGAGTTATTGGCGGAGTAAAACTGGATGAATGGCTGAGGCCGGAAAAATTTCCACTGTTTACGGTTTGCCTGACCCTGTTTTCCATTTTCGGATCGCTGTATCTTTTTTTAAAGGATTTTATTAAAAAATAATTCGTTGCGGTTCCCCGCGCTGATTCCTTCCGGCGAACGTTCAGGAATGGACCGGAAAATTCCCTCAGCGAATGCTGGCAACCATAGTCAAAACGGGAGGAGTCATGATAAAAATCATTTGTTTATGCCCGCTAAACAACCGTATTTTTACTGTTGATTGAGCCGGATGAAATCAGTCCATAGGATGGAACGTATTTTTAAAAAACTAAAGATTATGAAGACGGTAATGATTGTTTTGTTTACACTTTCACTACATGTGGTAATGGCCGATGGTGACAACGAACTGGATTCACTCCTTGTGCTGGCGGGCTCCATGCCGGAGGATACCGTCAGGCTCCGGGTTTTAAGCCGCCTGGCGGAAGAAGCTCCGGATGATCAATGGCCGGAGTATAACCGGCAGCTGAAAACGCTGGCGGGCAAACTGATGAGATCGGATCACCCGGAAGTACAGCGTCTGGCACGTAAATACTTTGGAAAGGCGATTGGCAATGAAGGGTTTCTGAAAGGTTCGTCAGGAGAGTATACGCAGGCCATCGGTCTTTTTAACCGGAGTGTTGCAATTTTCAGGGAACTTGGAGATGAGGGGGAGCTGGCATCTGCCCTTTTTAACCTGGGCACCATGTATTCCCTGAAAGGAAATCTGAATGCGGCCATGAATGTGTTTACCTGGAGTTATTATTTGAGACTCAGGGCAGGCCGTGAGGAAGCGGCCGTGAAATCTTTGTTTAATATGGCTACCATGCAGGTGAAGTCGGGAAATATAGCCCAGGGACTGGACATGTTGTTTCAATGCCTGAGGATGTTTGAGCAGCAGGGTAATCTGGCTGAAGTGGCCAGAACGTGTACCAATATTGCTTATTGCTATACGTATGAAGAAGAACATGAAAAGGCCATGCAGTTCAGGGAAAGGGCCCTTCAGCTCAATCTGCAGTTAAAGGATGATGCCGGTATTGCACAGGGTTATTTTAACTATGGCGTTCATTTTATCCGGACCAGGGAATATGAGAAGGCTTTGGACATGTTTCGAAAAAGTCTTTCCATCCGGGAAAAAGCCGGTAACAGGGTGACCATGTCAGAATGTTATTCGAGGATCGGGCTGATTTATAACTGGGTTGAGGCTTTTGATTCTTCCGTTTATTATTGCAGAAAGGCTTTGTCCATCCAGGAGGCGGCAGGGCATGCCGATGGCATGGTCAACAGCTACATCACACTTGGATCGGCTTATAACCGGATGGGGCAGTATGGTCCGGCTGATGAGATGATTCACAAGGCCCTGGAGGTTGCCCGTAAAATGGGGTCTCCGGAATACATCAGCAAATCCGAACTTCAGCTTTCCGAAATCCTGTTCAACAGGGGCGAATATAAGGAAGCGATGGTTCATCACCGGGAGTATGTGGTTTATAAGGACACGGCCAGTAATCAGCAGGTGAGGAAATTGGCCCTCAGTAAGCAGTTTCAATACGAGTTTGACAGGAAAGCAACGGTTATGAAAGCCGAACATGAAAAAAAACAGGCGCTTGCCGCAGCCGAAGTCCGGAAACAACGGGTACTCAGCAATTCCGTTTTACTGGGTTCGCTGATGACCGGTTTGTTTTCGTTTATTCAGATCCGGTCCTATAACCGGAGAAAGAAGATTTCCTTTGAGCGACAAGTGTCGGAAGTGGAGATGAAGGCATTGCGCTCGCAGATGAACCCGCATTTTATTTTTAATGCCCTCCAGTCGGTCAATGATTTTATTCTGAAAAAGGATATGGCCAACGCTTCGAAGTTCCTGATTAAATTTTCCAAACTGATGCGGTCCGTTCTGGAAAATTCCATGCACAGGGAAGTTTCGCTGGAAAAGGATCTGGCCAGCCTTGAACTTTATATGCAGCTGGAATCAACCCGGCTTGACAAACCCTTTTCTTATGAAATCGTTGTGGATGAAAACCTGGACCGGGATTCCATCCTGGTGCCACCGTTGATTTTGCAGCCTTTTGTTGAAAATTCGATCTGGCATGGTCTGAAAAATAAAATGGACCCTGGAAAAATCAGGATTGAAATCAGGGAAAAAAATGATGCCATCAGCTGCATTATAGAAGATAATGGTGTCGGTCGTGAACTGGCCACCAGGATGAAGCAGCCTTCACCGGAAAAAAGAGAATCGCTGGGAATGAAGCTCACCCGCGAACGGTTGAAGATACTGGAAAAATTTAACAACTTCCGGTCCAAGCTGGAAATTACGGATCTGAAAGACGCTTTGAACAACCCCATGGGACTGCGCGTGGAATTATCGCTTCCTTTATCTACCTATTGATCATGTACCCGGACACGTCCATTTATCCGCGACGGTAAATTTTCATTCCCCGGGCGTAGTATTAAAAGCCGGAAGAAAAGCCGGTCCATGGCCTTGTTTTTCATGAAGCAAAACTTTGCGCCTGGCAGGTTCAGGCGGGAGATCATGCAGTTCCTGAACCGGGGGAGACTGACTTTGTTCGGATTATTTATTCATTATACGAACAGACCAGCGGATCAGGAGCGTATTCTCATGTGTTTTTTTCCCGTGCTGAACATCCCATTGCTCCTTTCCGGAGTCTGGCTGTGAGGTTTCCTGGAAACAGTCCCGCCGGATGCCCATGCCTTTCCGCCAGTTACCGCCTCCCATTCACCGGCTTCACAATCGGGCTTGAATCACAGGCCGTTCAGGTGTAGATTTGAAAATATAATTACTTCCGGATTACCTCATGATCATTTGGTTAAATGTGAATCTGTTAAACGTTTATACACACCGGGTATCAGGGAATTATTAAATAAGAATCCATCTTAAAACAAAAAAAATGAAAACTAAAAAATTGATTGCATTGCTTTGCTTCACGGGTATGTTTCCTGTCCTCCAGGCACAAAACCTGGTCCATACACCAACGGTAACGGGCGTGCCGGGAGGTTCCGGAACATCTTCAGCCCTGCACGCGGACTGGTCGGTAGGAGAACCGGTCATACCCACCTTCTCCTCTCCCGGATTAATCATCACCCAGGGGTTTGAACAACCCCAGGATTTTTATACCGGCATACACGAAGAGAATACCATTTCCAACAATGAACTGCTGGTTTATCCTAGTCCAACAAGTGGTGAGATATCCCTACTGATTAAAATGGACAATCCCGGCAGGCTGAGCTGCAGGATTTATGATGATGCGGGCAGATTGATTGAAGAGACCGGGTTCTCCTGCACGGGTTTTATACAGGAGCAAAAACTATCCCTGTTCTCAGTCCCTTCCGGAAATTATATGATGGAAGCCATTTTCACCGATAAAAATAACAGTCCACGAAAAACGCATTTTAAAATTCAAAAAATCAATTAATCAATCCTACTAAAAAAAAACATAAAGAAAATGAAAACTACGTCTGCCCTTCTCGGTGCCATTACCATGTTACTGGCTTCCGTATCATCCGGTTTTGCACAGGCTCCTGACAGCATCAGCTACCAGGGCGCTGCCAGGAACACCAATGGCACCCCTATGCAAAACACCACCATTGACCTGAGGTTATCCATTCTGGAAAACAGCCCGACAGGTCCTGTTATTTATCAAAACATCCAGACCGTCACAACCAATAACTTTGGTCTTTACTCCACCATGATCAACCGCGGTACCAACAGCATCAATACGCTTGATTCAGTAAACTGGGCCGGTGGTATAAACTATTTACAGGTGGAAATGAAAACGACAGCAGGCCCGTATGCGATGATGGGAGTTACGCAGTTGGTAAGCACACCATACGCCATGTATTCCAGAGATGCTGAAAGGGCAACAAGGGCTAATGACCTGGCAGGAGGATCGGCGGGGAAGCTGGTTTACCAGGATGCGCTGAACTCCACCAAATTTACGGCGGCCGGTACGGCAGGTCATTTGTTAACCTCGGGCGGATCGGGTGCGCCTTCCTGGACCGATCCTGCCGGGCTTAGCGTTGCCAATGCTGCCAGTTCCGTCAACGCACAGGGACTTGTTTTACCGTATGTAGTCAGCTCCTGTAATGGTGGCACAAGGATGCTGGACATGACAAATACCTGCACCGATGTAGCCTGGATGGCATCGCCTAACGGAGGCAACGTACTTTTCCTGTCGGCTCCGACGGGCCAGATCTTTTGGGGTGCCGGTAACGCATACATGACCGGTTATCTCACCCAGGGTTCCGACCGGTCCTTCAAAAAGAATATACATGCACTTTCCGATGGATTATCAAAAATCATGTCCATCAGGCCTGCTGAATATGAATTCAGAACGGATGAATTTGAAAGCTTTAATTTTCCGCGGGGCAGGCAAACGGGTGTGATCGCACAGGAACTTCAGCAGGTAATGCCGGAACTTGTATTTGAACAGGAGAGTCCCTATTCGTTCGATAAAAATTCAGGTGAAAAGCTCTCCGATGGAAAAAAATACCTGAGCGTCAATTACATCGGGCTGATACCCGTTACCATTTCTGCCATACAGCAACAACAGCAGGAGATCAGTGAACTGAAAGGTGAATTGATTAAATTGCAGCAGATGCTGAAGGAACTAAACTCACCCAAAGCCCTGCATTAAAAAAAACAGAAGTAAACGGAAGCAGCAAGGAAGTTGTTTGCTGCTTCCGTTTTAAAAAAAATTAAATCACCAAATTATGGCAACCACCAACACTCCCATCAACTGGGCACAGGAACAGCCGGCCCTGAGATTTTTGAAAAGCCGCCTGCAGTTTTATTTTCCCGAAATCAGGGATTATGATATATACAATGTTCGCAATGTGGAAGGAACCAGCACACTCTCCCAGCACAGTTTCGGGAGGGCCATGGACATTTTTGTGGATGCGGATAAACCCAAAGAAAAAAAACTGGGAGACATCCTGTTCAGTCTTTTCAAATGTCATGGAAAAAATATCGGGGTGTGTTGCGCCATCTGGAATAAAAAGAAGTGGAGCGAAAAATCCAGGGGTGAGGTTGCCTACACAGGTGGCAACCCTCATACCAACCATATTCACATCGAATTTTACAAGACAGCCAGCCAGCGCAGCGTAATCAGCGGTCTGGACCACCTGTTAAACAAGGCAAAAAACCAGGTCGATGTGTGTTCGGTTGCCTTTAAGTCCGATGATGAATCGGAATGACGCATGGAAAATACTGAATGGAAGACTTCACCGCTCTGCTGTCACGGGCGTGACAGGCGCTGAAATGCGAATTGGAAGGCCGGGCATCCATGTTTATTGGCTTTGACACAGAGACTTTTTTTGTGATGAAAAGGACATTTATAAATAGTTTCGGTTAGTTCATTACAATAAAAAATAATTTCATGCCTTTGTCGAAAACACGATTATATGGACTATATTTGTTTTTTAATATTCTGTTGTCATGTTTTCATTACTTTTTATCACGATATTTTTGTTGTTATCAACTGACCGGTTGCAGCTATTGCGTTGGCGGGGGGGGGGGGGGGGGGGGGGGGGGGGGGGGGGGGGGGGGGGGGGG
>CAYWHE010000055.1:0-1748 GCA_964458125.1 uncultured Flavobacteriaceae bacterium
GAAAGTCGTAGTCGAATGAATCCCGTCTCGCCTCAGGCGAGACGGGATCGGTTCAGTACCCCGCTGCCTGCAGCGGAATCGGGATCCAGAGCTTGCCCCGGGGTTCATACTCTTGATTTCCTAAACCTGTATGAAGATTCGGTTCCTGTTTCGTCCGTAACCCCGGCCTGATAACACCTGAATTAATGCAGAAACAGGGGCGCAGATTAATTGGCTGGTGATCATTTAGGGGCTATCTTTGCAGCGCGCTAAAAAATGGAAAGGAAGAAAATCAACAACCGCATTCAGCATCTGTTGCAGCGAAATGACAGGGTTGAGCTGCAAAAGGAATTTGCAGAGTGGATGCCCGTTGACCTGGCTGAACTCGTTGCCTCTTCACCAGAAGGCACATGGGCGATCATCTTTCATGCCCTGGACCGGGACAGGGCCATGCAGACTTTTGAACTGCTGGAGATAAACGATCAGCGGGAATTGCTGGATATCCTGCCGCACCGCCTGGTGGCGCTGATTCTGAATGACATGTCGCCCGACAACCGAACGGCCCTGTTGGAGGAATTGCCGGGTGAGCTGATCAACAAGCACCTGAAGTACCTGACCCAGAGTGAGCGAACGGTTGCCCTGAAACTGCTCGGTTATCCTGAGAACAGTATAGGCCGCCTGATGACGATTGATTACATTGCCATCAACCAGGAATGGACGGTGAAGCAGGTGCTGGATTACATCCGTGAAAACGGGGAGTCCTCCGAAACGCTGAATGTATTTTATATTATTGACCAGCGAGGCAAACTGATCGATGACATACGTGTACGGCAATTGTTATTGGCACCCCTGGACGAAAAGGTGAAGGACATCATGGACGGCAAATACATCGCCTTATCCGTAACTGATGATGAAGAGGTGGCCATCAATGCCTTTAAAAAGCATAACCGGGTCGAAATGCCCGTTGTTGACACGCATGGCAACCTGCTCGGTATTGTCACCATTGACGATATCCTGCAACTGGCTGAGGAGGAGGACACCGAGGACATTCAAAAGCTGGCCGCAGTGGAGGCGTTTGAAGAACCCTATATGGATGTGCCGATCCGGCTGATGGTTCGAAAAAGGGCTGTCTGGCTGATTGTGCTTTTTATCGGTGAGATGCTGACGGCTACAGCGATGAGTTATTTTGAGGATGAAATAGCGCGGGCCGTGGTACTTGCTCTGTTTGTTCCCCTGATTGTTTCCAGCGGGGGAAATTCCGGTTCCCAGGCCGCCACCCTCATTATCCGGGCCATGTCACTTGGGGAAGTCAAAATCCAGGACTGGTGGCGCATTGTCAAACGGGAGGTGGTCTCGGGATTTTTCCTGGGTCTGTTGCTGGGAATATTGGGATTCAGCCGGGTGGCCATCTGGTCATCCTTCACCGGTATTTACGGTCCGCATTGGTTCCTGGTGGCGTTAACAGTTGGGTTTTCCCTGGTGGGTGTCGTCATGTGGGGTACTCTCATGGGGTCCATGCTCCCGCTTATCCTGAAGCGTCTCGGAGCAGACCCTGCAGCTTCCTCCACGCCTTTTGTGGCCACGCTCGTGGACGTCACCGGGCTGGTCATTTATTTTAGTATAGCGGTATTGTTGCTGACCGGAACGTTGCTGTAAAACCGTTGCTGCTGAATGCATCATTCCCTATCCATTTCAGTCTGAACGATTGGTTTTTTACGGTGTACCCGAAGCGCTTCCCATTTCTTTTCATACAGCAACAGCCTCCTTTT
>CAYWHE010000055.1:1848-20206 GCA_964458125.1 uncultured Flavobacteriaceae bacterium
GATATACATCCGGTAACTATCCAGCTTGATCAGGATGAAGAGCAGGACGGTGAATGACCACAGGGAAGAACCGCCATAGCTGAAAAAGGGCAGGGGAATTCCGATAACGGGCATAAGGCCTATGGTCATGCCGATGTTCACCATCACATGAAAAAACAGGATCGAGGCTACGCCATAGGCATAGATGCGGGTATACTGGGATTTCTGGCGTTCGGCAATAAACACGATCCGGTACAGCAACAACAGGAAGAGGCCGATTACCACTGCGCTGCCGGCAAAGCCCCATTCTTCACCAACGGTGCAGAATATGAAATCAGTGCTTTGTTCAGGAACAAAATCAAATTTAGTCTGGGTGCCGTGAAGGTAGCCCTTTCCCTTCAGCCCGCCTGAACCGATGGCGATCAGGCTCTGGTTGACATTGTAACCGGCCCCTTTCAGGTCGGTTTCCTTACCTAACAATACCTCTATACGCTTTTTCTGATGCGGTTCCAGCACGTGCATGAAGACGTAATCCACGCTGAAAATAACGGCCGTGCAAACGAGGAACCCGGCGATCACGGGAACCAGCATTTTCCTGTTCCGGAAAACCAGCAGGAGCAGCCCTGCCAACAGGGAGATGGCAATCAGCAGGATGGATTTTTTCACCAGCAGGGTAAGGATGAAGAGCGTGACGGCTGCAAAGCCCAGCAGGAAAAGGTTGCCCGACAAGCCTTCCCGGTAAAGGACGATACTGAAGGCAAAAAACACCAGGGCCACGCCGGTTTCATTTTCCGCCAGGATCAGCAACATGGGCAGGAGGATGATGCCGAAGCAGGACAGTTTGGTACGTATGTCCGAGAACCGGATGCCCAGCGTACTCAGGTATTTGGCCAGGGCCATATTGGTGGCAAACTTCGCGAATTCGGCAGGTTGAATGCCAAACTCCCCGATCCGGAACCAGGATTTGCTTCCGGCTACATCGTGGCCCAGGAAGAATACGGCCACGAGGCTCAGTATGCTCAGGCCATAAAATAAATAGGAGAAAGCAGCATAAAACTTTCCATCCAGCACCAGCACAATGGCTGCAATGACGACGGCGGTGATGATCCAGATCATCTGTTTGCCATACTTCTGACTCAGGTCAAAAATGCTCTGATGCTCATCATTGTATACGGCAGAATAAATGTTCAGCCAGCCGGCCATCACCATGATCAGGTAAAGGATAACCGTCAGCCAGTCCAGGTTTTCGAATATGCTTTTTTGCCTGCGCATCGTTTAATTATTCTTCATCCTGTTTTTCGTGTACGTCGCCGGGGGATGGAAGTATAACCGCGTCCAGCATTTTCTTTTCCAGTTCCGGCCGGGAAATGGAATCACGTAAATACTTCTCCACCATCAGCGAAGCAATGGGCGCAGCAAACCAGGCTCCCTGTCCGGCATTTTCCACGAGTACCGCAACGGCAATTCTGGGATTTTCACGAGGTGCGAAGCAGAAAAATACAGAGTGATTTTTCCCGTGAGGATTTTGGGCAGTTCCTGTTTTCCCGCACATGATGAGGCCGTTAATGCGGGAAGACCTGGCGGTTCCGGCCTCGAATACCAGCTGCATGCCGTCCTGAATCACCGTAAACCAGGACGTATCAACCAGCGTATAGTTTTTCTGCTTGTAAATTTCCGGCAGGTAATGCTTCACCCCGATCGTCTTGACCACATGCGGGACGTAATAGTAACCCTTATTGGCGACGATGCTGGACACGTTGGCCATCTGCAGCGGGGTGATGCCCAGTTCGCCCTGACCGATGGCCAGGGAAATAATGGTAGACGATTTCCATCGTCCCTTACCAAAGAACTTATCGTAGTAGGCCACCGACGGTACATTTCCGCGGAGTTCATGCGGCATGTCCACGTTGATTTTTTTTCCGACACCGAAACTGAGCACATAGTTCCGCCAGGCGTCATAGGCTTTTTCTGTATTGCCGTAGAAACGGTTGTCAATGGCGGCCCGGAAGGTCTGGCAATAAAAGGCATTGCAGGAGGTGGCAATGGCTCCTCTGATCTGGAGCGGGGAGGAATGCGCGTGGCAGTGTACGAAAATATTGCCCACGCGGTAACCGCCTGCGCAGCCAAAGGCAGTGAGTGGCGTGATCACTTTTTCCTGCAGGCCGATGAGTGAGTTGATGATTTTGAATGTTGAGCCGGGCGGGTAATAAGCCATCATGGCCCTGTTGAAAAGCGGTTTGGAGGGATCCATCAGCAGCTTTCCGTAATTCCCGGAACGGATGCGGCCCACCAGCAGGTTCGGATCGTAAGCAGGGCTGTTTACCATGGCCAGGATTTCACCCGATGACGGATCTATGGCAACGGCACTTCCGATTTTATTCTGCAGCAGTTTTTCGGCATACTGCTGCAAACCGGCATCCAGCGACAGGGTAAGGTTATCGCCGGCGATGGCCAGCGTATCGTATTTGCCGTCTTCAAAGCGGCCTTTTTCACGGTTGAACACATCCACCAGCACATAGCGCACCCCCCTTCTTCCCCGCAGCTCCTTTTCATAGGACTGTTCAATGCCGCTGATGCCAATGTAATCACCCTGGATGTAATAGGGATTTTTTTCCACCACACGTTCATCCACCTCACCCAGATAGCCCAGCAGGTGTGCCGCACTCCTGTATGGGTACATCCGGATGCTGCGCGGCTGCACATAGAAGCCGTTGTACTTGTAAAGTTTTTCCTGAAGGGCGGCATAGGTTTCGGCCGAAAGCTGCTTTTCAAAAACGGAGCTCTTGTACGGAGAGTATTGTCTGGCCCTGTTGAATTTTTTTATAAAGTCCTCTTTCGTAATCCCTATCAGGGAGCAGAATTCCGCCGTATCCACTTTTTTTACTTCGCGCGGAGTGACCATGAGGTCGTAAACAGCTTCGTTGTATACCAGTATTTTTCCATTCCGGTCAAAAATGAGCCCGCGGGAGGGGTAATCGATTAAAGGCCGGAGTACATTGCTGCTGGCGGATAGTTTATACCGGTCCTGCATGACCTGGATGTAAAAGAGCCGGGAAAGGAAGATCAGTGCCACCAGGGTAAAAATACCCAGGATAATCCAACGCTGCCCGGCATCACGGTTCATCGTTCCTTGCCCTGCTTGACGAATAAAAACTGGCTCAGGATCACCATGGATAAGGTGGCGAGACTGCTGGCCAGCACGCGTAAAAAGGTGATGAAGAATTCGCTCAGCCTGAACACTTCGAGGTAGAACAGCATCAGGTGATGCAACAGGATTAAAATGCCGGCGTACCATAGGAACCAGTTGAAGGAGATGGCCCGCACCGAAGGGGTGGCCTCCGCTTCATAACCTTCCCGGGGAGCCATGAACCGCAGCACGGCCGGCCGGCAAAAAGCCATAAAAACACAGGCTGCCGCATGCATGCCCATGGTGTCGGAGAAGATGTCTATGGTCAGGCCGGTCAGAAAGGCCAGGCCCAGCAGGAGGATACGCTGCATCTTCACCGGCATCATCAGGATAAAAAGCACGTAGAGATAAGGATTGATAAATCCACTGAGTTGAATATTGTTCAGCACGATAATCTGAAGGAGCACCAGGATTATAAACCGGATGAGCAGTTTGATGACTTCATTGAGCATGTTGCTGGCTTATTGGCTGTTCGAGCAGGCGCTGTTCCTTTTTAAATACGTTGTTGACAATGTAAACGAATGACAGGCTCCGGAAATCACAAGCCAGCGCTACCCGGATGGTATAAAAACTTTCTCCGGGCTTCACATAATAATCTTTTACCGTCCCCACCAGGATGTCGCGGGGAAAAATAGTGGAATAACTGGTGGTCACGAGCGAGTCGCCTTTCGCTATGCGTGTGCTGGTGGTGATTTGCCGTAACGTGCCTTCGGTGGGGCTGGTGCCATCCCATTCGAGCGATCCGAAGAAGTTATTTTTCTTAAGACGGGTGCTGATCCGTGTGTCCTTATGAAGGAGGGACATCACGGTGCAGAAATGCGGGGAAACATCCTTGACGATTCCGATCACGCCACTGCTGGCCACCACGCCCATTTCAGGCTCAATACCGTGAACCGAACCCTTGTCGAGTGTCAGGTAGTTGTTCCTGCGGTTCACCGAATTGTTGATCACGCGGGCGGTGATATAGGTGTATTGCTGCCGGAGAACGGTATCGTGGACGCTGACCTCCTCACGGCTGTTATTGTAAAAAGCGTCCGGCAAACGGCTTCGAAGCTGGGCATTTTCCCTGGCCAGGCTTTCATTGTTTGTTTTCAGGTGAATGTATTCCCTGACGTAATTAACGCTCTCGTATATATTGGCCGTTAATTTATTGGCTGAATTGAGGACGGAGGCGTTATGGAAATTATTGTTCCGGACAAGCAGATAAAACGACAGGCCCTCGAGGAGCAAAAATGAAATCAGGAAATTATTCCGCCACAATAAAAGGAATAAACTTCGCATCCGGGGCTATGGCGCTGACTGCAGGTCAGCAGGTTAATGGTTTCAGGTCACAGGAGGGCAGGTTGAGGTCCCGCCTGCTGGTAATCGTTTGCCGGTTAAGGAATGAGGAACTTGAACCGGTCAATGTTTTTAAGGGCGATGCCGGTTCCCCTGACCACGGCCCGGAGCGGATCCTCAGCCACGTGCACGGGCAGTTTGGTTTTAATGGAGAACCGTTTGTCCAGACCCCGCAGCAGGGCGCCGCCGCCGGTGAGGTAGATTCCGGTCCGGTAAATATCGGCCGACAACTCCGGCGGGGTGGTCTCCAGGGCCTTCAGGATGGCCTCTTCGATTTTGGATATGGATTTATCCAGTGCATGGGCAATTTCCGAGTAGGAAACGGTAATTTCTTTCGGGATCCCCGTCATCAGGTCCCGGCCATGAACGGCAAAATCGGGAGGAGGATTTTCCAGTTCCGGCAGGGCCGACCCTACTTCGATTTTAATGCGTTCCGCCGAGCGTTCACCGATGAGGATGTTATGCTGCCGGCGCATATAATCCCAGATATCCGTGGTGAATCCGTCACCGGCCACCCGGATACTCTGGTCGCATACAATACCTCCAAGGGCAATGACAGCAATTTCACTGGTGCCGCCCCCGATATCAATAATCATGTTGCCCATGGGTTCTTCCACATCAATGCCGATACCAATGGCAGCAGCCATGGGTTCATGGATGAGGTAAACCTCTTTGGCGCCTGCATGTTCAGCGGAGTCGCGAACGGCCCTTTTTTCCACCTCGGTGATGCCGGAAGGGATACAGATAACCATTTTCAGGGAAGGGGTGAACAGTTTTTTGCCCGGGTTGATCATGCGGATCATCCCTTTGATCATGTGTTCGGCGGCTTCAAAGTCGGCAATAACGCCATCCTTCAGGGGTCTTACCGTTTTGATGTTTTCATGCGTCTTCCCATGCATCATCATGGCCTGCTTTCCAACAGCCAGCACTTTTCCGCTCATACGGTCAATGGCCACAATGGAGGGTTCGTCTACCACAACCTTGTCATTGGCGATAATCAGGGTGTTGGCCGTTCCCAGGTCAATGGCAATTTCCTGGGTGAGAAAGTCAAAGAGTCCCATTTTTTTGGATTTGGCTTTTGTTGATTTGATTGATTCGTTCAGGTAGGCCGGAACAACGGATGCAGTGGCTGGCTTCATGACTATGGGTCAGTTTAGGTTCAACAGTTCCGGGCATTTTGTTTTTTTTTTAGTGTTTAAAATGCCGGTTACCGGTTATTACCATAGCCAGGCCGTTTTTGTTACAATAATCGACAGATTCCTGGTCCCTGATTGAACCTCCCGGCTGAATGACGGCTGTGATTCCAGCCTGGTGAGCGATTTCCACGCAGTCGGGGAACGGAAAGAAGGCATCGGAGGCCATCACGGCGCCTTCCAGGCCGAAATGAAACCTCCCGGCCTTATCGATAGCCTGTTGCAGGGCGTCCACGCGGGATGTCTGACCGGTTCCGCTGGCCAGCAGGCAGGCGTTTTTAACCAGCACGATGGTGTTGCTGCGGGTATGTTTCACCAGTTTATTGGCAAACACCAGGTCGGCATATTCGGTGGCGGACGGAACCCGGCTGGTCACCGGTTTCATATCGTTTACGGTTTCCGTTACCAGGTCTTTTTCCTGCTGGATCACCCCGTTGAGCAGGGACCTGAATTGTATTTTTTCCGGCGCAACGGGTTTATGCAGTAACAGGATGCGGTTTTTCTTTTCCTTCAGCAGGGCCAGTGCGTCCGGGTCATAGGCCGGTGCAATGAGCACTTCAAAGAACAGCTTGTGGATGCCTGCGGCCACGTCAGCGGTAAGTTTGCGGTTGGTGATCAGGATCCCGCCGAAGGCTGAAACGGGGTCACAGGCCAAAGCGCGGGTCCAGGCTTCGATCAGGGTGGCAGCGGAGGCCACTCCGCAGGCATTGTTATGTTTGATGATGGCGAAGGTGGTATCCTCAAAATCGGCCATCAGGGAAATGCCTGCATCAATGTCGAGCAGGTTATTATAAGACAATTCTTTTCCGCCCAACTGTTCCAGCATCCGGTCAAGCGCACCAAAAAAGATTCCATGCTGGTGCGGGTTTTCTCCATACCGGAGGGGCAAAGCCCTGTTATAGCTTTTCCTGAACAGGGGAATTTTTCCTTCGCTGAAATAATTGAAAATGGCCGTATCGTAATGGGAGGAGACCCCGAAGGCAAGAGCAGCATAGCTTTTTCGCAATCCGAGGCCGGTTTCACCCTTTTCTTCTTCCAGGATCCGGAGCAAACCCGCATACTGGTCCATGGAGGAGATGATTAAGACATCCCGGTAATTTTTTGCCCCGGCCCGGATCAGGGAGATGCCGCCAATATCAATTTTTTCAATAATGTCCTCCTGACCGGCCCCGGAAGCAACCGTATCTTCAAAAGGGTATAAATCCACCACCACCAGGTCGATGGAAGGGATCTGGTAGGTATCGAGCTGCAGGACGTCACCGGCATTTTCGCGCCGGCTGAGGATGCCTCCAAACACCTTTGGGTGCAGGGTTTTCACGCGTCCCCCAAGGATGGAAGGATAGTCCGTCAGGTCCTCTACGGGAATTACCGGAACACCGCGTTTCTCAATAAAATCCCGGGTGCCGCCGGTGGCATAGAGGGTCACCCCGTTTTGATGAAGGGAGTGAATAACAGGTTCAAGCCCTTCCTTATGATACACCGAGATAAGGGCGCTTTTAATCTTTCTGATTTCCGACATAAACCGGCCGCTGCTTCTAAAGTATGGCACAAAATTACGATTTTGAACATGGCTTTAACCGGTTCAAAATAATTTATTTAAGGCCCCGAAATAACTTCCGGCAGGTTAGGGAAAGGGATGGAAGGCCCGGTAAGATTTCCGGTTCCGGTGTCCACCGGAGGCCGGTATGGAAACACCTTTTCCAACCTGAATTTGAATTATCTTTGCAGGATCCGAAGCCTGGAACCTGCGCATGATTTACCTGAAACTTTTCAAAGAAAGCCTCCTTTTTGCCATTCATGCCCTGGTGGTGAACAAACTCCGTACGATCCTTTCCCTGTTGGGCATTACCATTGGCATCTTCACCATCATCTCCGTTTTTACGGTGGTGGATGCCCTGAAGGAGAACGTCCGCAACAGCGTACAATCGCTTGGCGAGAATGTGGTTTACATTCAGAAATGGCCCTGGACCTTCGGGAACGACTATCCCTGGTGGAAATACTGGCAGCGTCCGCTGCCCGGCTATTCGGAAATGGAAGACCTTGAACACCGTATCCAGCATGCCGAAGCCATGGCCATGATGGCCTTCATCAACAGCAAGACCATAAGGTACCGGAACAACAGCATTGAAAATGCCGATGTAACGGCCGTTTCCCATGCCTGGAGCCAGATCCGTTCCTTCGAACTGCAGTCCGGACGTTATTTTACAGAATCGGAGTCGCTGGGCGGGAGCGCCATCTGCATCCTGGGTGCAGAAGTTGCCAGAAGCCTGTTTGGAAGCGCCGATCCGGTCGGCAAGCAGATCCTGGCTGTGGGGCGCAGGTTCACCGTGATCGGGGTGTTCAAACGGGAGGGTAAAAGCATCCTGGAAAACACGAACGACAACAGTATTGTCATACCGGTAAATTTTGCCCGCAAAATTCTGGATATCCGTTCCGACAGGCTGAACCCGTTTATCATGGTAAAAGGGAAACCGGGCGTTTCGAATGCCGAACTCAAGGAGGAGTTGCAGGGCGCCATGCGGGCCATCAGGAGACTGCGTCCGATGGAAGAGGATAACTTTGCCATGAATGAGGCCAACCTGATTTCCAAAAACCTTACCGAACCGATCCTGAACATGATTTCCTTTGCAGGCATGATCATCGGCGGTTTCTCGGTCCTGGTGGGCGGTTTTGGAATCGCGAACATCATGTTTGTATCGGTAAAGGAACGTACCTCCATCATCGGGATACAGAAATCGCTTGGCGCCAAAAATTATTTTATCCTGCTGCAGTTTCTGGCCGAGTCGGTATTTCTTTGCCTGATTGGCGGTGGCATCGGGCTGACGGTGGTGTTTGTTTTGTCGCTGGCCGTATCCGAACTCATGGACATGAACCTGCTGCTGACGTTCACCAATATCCTGCTGGGACTTTGCGTTTCAGCAGGCATCGGAATCGTATCCGGATTCATCCCCGCCTATACGGCATCCCGGCTCGACCCGGTGGAAGCCATCCGGGCCAACGGCTAAGAGCCTGACCGGTGCGGCAGACGATCTGAAACGGATGGTATAAGTTTGCATAGTTATTAATATTCAACAGGTTAGAAATTATTTTTTTTAAATGCTATGGTTTCCTTCCTCATTTTTTGAATTCTAAAAAATTATGTACGTTTGCATTCCTAAAATTAAACGCGAAAGTAGCTCAGTTGGTAGAGCGCGACCTTGCCAAGGTCGAGGTCGCGGGTTCGAACCCCGTCTTTCGCTCCAGAAAAAGACCCTCTCCCATCAGCTGTCCGGAGGGGGTTTTTAGTTCATCCCGGAAGGAAAGACACCGTTGAACACCTGTTGATTTCCTTCTGATGCCCAGGTGGTGGTCCCGACAGGTATCGGGATGGCAGACAAGCAGAATGCCCAGGTGGTGGAACTGGTAGACACGCAGGACTTAAAATCCTGTGGCCGTTGAGGCCGTGCGGGTTCGATTCCCGCCCCGGGTACAAGTGATAATGCTGCTTTCAGGCAGCATTACTTTTTTTGAGGAAATGTTGGGTATAACATTGGTGCAACAATTCGGATTTGATTTGTTTGATAACAATAGAATTATAAAAACGATTTCTTGAGTACCATTACCAGATACCTGACAGCCTTTGAAAAACTGAATAGAGGTATAACCAAATACGGCAAAGCTCCACACAAAATAATTTTTCTGATTACCGTTCTACAGGCTTTCCGGAATAACCTGATTCAAAAGAACGAAGTTTATGTTACCCCTGAATTGGTTGCCTTATTTAGGATAACCTGGAATAAACTCGTTTTTACAGATCATGTTAACAACTTTGCTTTGCCTTTTTGGCACTTGAAACGAGAAGGTTTTTGGCATTTGATTCCAAAACCAGGTTTTGAGGCGGCCTTTTTGTTTAAGAAATCTGTTTCCAGTCTGGGAGAATTAAACGCAACGGTCTTTTATGCTAAACTTGATAGAGAATTATTTGAATTGATGAGGAATGAAACAGACAATACAATAATGCAGCAATACTTGCTTGATTTGTATTTTCCAGAAAATAAAAATGCTTTTAACAACTCTGCCCTGGGACAGCAAAAATTATTTGATGACATTGAAAGTAAAATAATTCATGAAGCCCCGGAAGATTACAGAAAGGAAATTGAAGTCCTGCTAAGTGAAAAGGATGAGGAGGAGATTTTCATCAGGGGAAGTTTATTCAAGAGGGTGATACCCAAAATTTACAATAACACTTGCTGCATTTCCGGAATGAAGGTAGATGCAACAATAAATGTTTCAATGGTAGATGCTTGCCACATTATTCCCTGGAATGAAAGTTATAATGACACCATTACAAATGGAATTGCATTATGTCCCAACCTTCACAGGGCATTTGATAGGGGATTAATCGGAGTTGATAATAACTATAAAGTAATTGTTTCATCAACATTCAGGGAAGATCAATGCAATTACAGCATTCGTATTTTTGAAGGAAAACAAATCAGTTTACCCAAGAAGAATGAGTATTTTCCTTCGAGAAAAAACTTTGAGCAGCATTTGAAAAATATTTTCAAAGAATGAATGAGGTATCCATTCACTTTTTAGGAAATTGGATTCAGGTCCTTAGTGAAGATATGCCTGGAAAACTTTTAGAGTCCAGGAGAAACAGGAATTTATTTTATGGGCTGTTATTTTCTTGACACCGTCAATTTTTTTAGAATCGAAGGACATTTCAAAAATAATTTAAAATAAGGAACTTATTTTTTACCGCGATCCCCGCCCGAGGAGGCCATACCAATGGAAGGCAGGTCACGGTCAAAGAGATACATACCTCCCTTATCATCGCCAATAAGCTTTAATTTATCCAGGATGGTACGGGCCAGCGCTTCCTCTTCAATTTGTTCGGCCACATACCATTGCAGGAAATTATGGGTGGTATAATCCCTTTCCTTCAGGCAGATTTCCACCAATCCATTGATCTCATTGGAAACAAATACTTCATGTTTCAATACTTCCTCAAAAACGTAGTGGATGGATTTGAATTTCTGAGGTTGCTCTTTGAGGGCCGGAACCAGCGCATGACCACCTCTTTCGTTCACATACTTGATGAGTTTCAGCATGTGCATGCGCTCTTCGTCTGATTGCGCATATAAAAACTGTGCAACACCCGTCAACCCTTCTGTTTCTGCCCATGATCCCATGGCCAGGTAATACTGGGAGGAGGCTGCTTCAAACTCAATCTGCTTGTTTAATGCGTTTTCAACTTTTTTTGTTACCATGGTGATGCTTTTCGTGTTGGTCTGGTAAAGGTAATGATTTTTCAAGTAACATATTTCTCAACCGTTTGTTTTCAGCAACGGGTTTGTTGACTGAATTTGAAGGGAGGGCGTATAATTCTAAATCCTGGCTGGCATCAGTCATCATATCTTATCCTAAAACAGCGGTTACCGGTTGTGGTGATTCAAACCAGTCATTCGTGCATGCCTTGGATCCGGATTATGCAAACAGCAATTGTTCCTTTACCTTTGCTATTTCTTATTCCTGAACCATCACCAGTGTTTGATGCGGCGCTAAAATCCGACCCAACCCGGTGCATGGGAGGGACATTTTAAAGGCCATGACGGCATGGAGTGTAAACAAAGGACTGACAGGGTGCGCGGGCGGATATTTGTTTTTTGCTCGCCACAGAACCTCTATGATGTTTAGCGCCGGTATATTGGTTTGCAGTACATTTGTTTTCAAAATTAAGGGTTCGTTGTGACTGCGAAGAAGAAAATAGTCGTAATCGGTGGAGGGTTTGCGGGCCTGCAACTGATCCGGAACCTGGATCAGCGGCTTTTTGATGTGCTGCTGATCGACAGGCAGAATCACCACCAGTTCCAGCCCCTCTTTTACCAGGTGGCCACCTCCCAACTGGAGCCTTCCAGTATTTCATTTCCTTTCCGCAAGATATTCCAGCACCACCCGAACGTACAGGTGCGGCTGGCGGAGGTCAGCAGCGTAAACCCTGCAGGCAGTGAGGTGATCACCTCCATGGGAAGTTTTCGCTATGACATTCTGGTGATCGCCACCGGCTGCCGCACCAATTTTTTCGGTAACGGTGAACTGATGAAACATGCCCTGACCTTAAAGTCAACGTATGAGTCCATCAGCCTCCGCAACCATATCCTGGAAAACCTGGAGCAACTGTACTCCGCTTCAGAGGCGGAGAGGCCCGCCCTTCAGAATATCATTATTGCCGGGGCCGGTCCTACGGGCGTGGAACTGGCCGGTGCATTCGCAGAGATCCGTCAAAAGATCCTGCCGAAGGATTATCCCGGACTTGATTTTTCGGGCCTGCATATTTACCTGGTGGAAGGCAGCCCCCATACGCTGAACAGCATGAGCAGCACCGCCCGGGAATCATCACGCAGGTACCTGGAAAGACTGGGCGTTGAAGTCACGACCGGCGTCCTGTTGCTGAAATATAACGGACTGGAAGCCACCCTGAGCGACGGACGGGTGCTGCCATCCAAAAACCTGATCTGGGCCGCCGGGGTGACGGGGAATGCCGTGGAAGGATTACCCCCCGAAACGGCTGCGCCCGGAAACCGCATCCGGGCCGGACGGTACAATAACGTTACTCCATATACGAATTTTTACGTACTGGGCGATCTGGCTTACATGGAAACTCCACGATTCCCGAAGGGGCATCCACAGCTGGCCAATGTGGCCATCAACCAGGCTAAAAACCTGGCTGCAAACCTGAAAAGAAAAGAACTGGGCAAGCCGCTTCTTGAATTCGAGTACCGCGATCTGGGTTCCATGGCCACCATTGGCCGGCACAAGGCCGTGGTGGATCTCCCTTTTATCCGGTTTAAGGGTTACCTGGCCTGGCTGACCTGGATGTTCCTGCACCTGATGCTGATCCTGAGCGTGCGAAACAAGCTGATCATTTTTATCAACTGGGCCTGGACTTATGTCACCAGCGATACCTCGCTGAGGCTCATCCTGCGGCCTGGTGTGAAAAATAATACAGGTGCAGACTGATTGATTTTCCAAACAGCCTTTAAATCCGTTCAGATCACTGCGGGAATAACCGCCTTTCTTTCCGGCGGGTAATCCGGGAATTTGGCCTTGTACCATTTATGATGGGAAATGGCCCGGGGAATCAGGTTGGCCGCCGACCAGATAAAAAAGGACCAGGCGGGAAGGTTCCTGCAAAGAATGGCAAAGCCAAGCCATTCCACCAGTTCGCCAAACAGGTTGGGACAACTGATGAACCGGAACAGCCAGCCGGCGGGCATGACGTAATGGGTCTCACCGGGTTTCCGCAACCCGATCAGCATCGAATCCGACTTCCAGTTTACCGCCATGCCGGTGAAGAACAGGAGAATACCTGCCAGGGCCACGGGATCACGGAACAAGGAATTGTCATACGTTTCAAAAGTCGCAAAATAATACCCCAGGGAAGAACCATTCACCAGGTTAAACAGGATGGCGGAAAGGGCGATGAGCAGGGGCATTTTCTTGCCTTTTGTATGAAGGCGAAGGGGGAAAATGAAGGTCCGGTTCAGGTAATGCAGGAAAAACAATCCCAGCATCAGCAGGGCCGCGGCTGAAACGGTGCGGATGACGGGAAGTATAAACAGCAGGATCATGATCATCACCGGGGCCTCCATGATGATCCAGCCCAGTCTGTTCCCGATCATCGGACCCCACTGGTTCGTAGTATGGCGGCCATAAGGCGCCGTCACCTTTAACAGGTAAAAAAAAGTGAACACACCGATGCCCATCCAGAGCAGGATCAGGTTGTTAAAGAGTGATTCGGTCATGTATCCGGAATATTCAGGTGGCACCATCCGGCCCGGGACATCCGTTGGATGCCCGTATCCGGCTGTTTTCATTTTTGATTTTCAAAGGTATTTATTTTCCCGGAACCAGGTCCAGGTATCCAGCATGGTAGTTTCGAATGGCCGCACGGAATACTGCAGATCATTAATTGCTTTAGCATAGGAGATCTTCCGGTTGCCGGTGACCAGGGCGGCAATGGATTCATGCGTATATAACGGTTCATTCCCGGTCACCAGGGACCATCCTTGGACAAAGGGAAGTCCTGCTTTGGCCAGGCTTACAGGGAGGCTGTAAACCCTAAGTTTTTTTCCTGATATGCCGGCCAGGATTCCGGCAAATGATTTCATGCTGTACCATTTTCCGCCCAGGAGGTAAATTTCCCCGGTTTTTCCTCCGTTTAATGCTTCACAACAGGCGAGGGCGATGTCGCGGGAGTCGCAGAAATCAAAACCGCCTTCCGTAACGGCCGGAATCCTGCCTTTATACAAATCGATGATGGCTTTACCGATCAGGGAAGGTTTGTAATCCGGTGGTCCAACGATAGCCGTAGGATTCAGGACGATCGTTTCGAGATTTTTTCCATTGGCCTCCAGGACCAGTTGCTGCCCGTCACGTTTGGAACGGTCGTAATCAAAGGCGTTCTCCTCCACCAGCCTGCGTTGTTCGTCCAGCACTTCATCCCGCGGCAGTTGCTGAAAGGCATGAATGGAACTGAAATGGATCAGTCTCCGGATGCCATTGCGAAGGGCGGCGTGGATGATTTTCCGGGTACCGGCCACGTTGGTTTGGTGCACCAGTCCGTGTACCCCGCCGTGAATGGAAATCAATCCCGCTCCATGAATGACGACTTCGCAATCTTTCATCAACCGGTCAAGCGCCGGATCAGAAAAAAGATCCCCTTTTATTTTGGAGATGGACAGTCCCCGGATGGCGCGTTCATCATCACGAATGAGGGCACTGACGGTATGCTGCCTGTTCAGCAGTTCCCTCGCAATGGCTGAGCCCAGGTGACCGGAGGCCCCGGTTAAGGCAATTTTCATACGTACTGCTCACTCGGTTTCTTCAGCCAAAGATACATTTTTCGTGTGGTCAGCCCCGGTTTTATGTTCGTACACCTTCCTTTTTCATGATGATAAAAGTGAAAAGTCCCCAAAACGTCAGCCGATTTTCCATTCAGGCCACGGCTTGTTTACGGCTTTGCCGATTGGCTAAAGAGAGGTCAGGGAGGTCTTTTTCTTTTCTTTCGCCCTTTTATTCATTAACCTTTTTAACTGGTCTTCCAGGTCTTCAAAAATACTGTCCAGGACAACCTTGAAGGTGCTTCCCGCTACCTTGGAAAAAATTATTTTACCGGGTACGAAGAATTTAATTTCTCCAAAGCATTTATTTAAGCTGTTTGCTTTTTCCTTTTGAAGCAGGACCTCACATTTTTTAACCCTGGGATAAATTCCCCCGAGTTTTTCAATGCGGATGATGATGCTGTCGTTCATGGCTTCCGTGATTTTTATGCCGGGAGTCTGTATGGTCAGTTGAATCTTATTGATATCAAAGTTTTCCATGGGAATGAAATTAATACGAATTAAAAAATTAAGATAGGCGGGTTTCGGGGTGAAGAATCCATGCAAGGAAGGACCCGGTTAATCATAAAACTGTTTTTTTCTCATTTCCTCCATCTTTTCTTCTTCGGTGGGTTCGGGAGTTTCCACGATATTTTCCTCCTGGCCAATGTTTTCCATCGGAAGCATGGACAGGTGTTCTTCCTTCATTTCATTTTCAGCGCTTTCTTTGGGCATGCCGGAAGCTTTCTTTTTTGCGGTTGGTTTTTCAGGATTGGTTTTCATGGTGATTGTTTTTTCAAATTACCGTATGTTATTCAGGCAATAAAAGGACTTTGGTCATGGGCCGGTGTAATACTCGTTAGGGATGTCAAACGGATCAATCTATTAAGGTGAATTCCCTGCCGGTTCCGGTGAAAGAAAATGGCAAGGATACCACCCGTCACAGGACGGGACGCGTTAAATCACTCAGGCCATTTACTTGTTTACACTGGCCACCACGATGCCGGCACCCAGTCCCTGAATAAAAATACCAATGGTCCAGCTCAGGATCATTAGAAAGGAAAGTTGAAATGAACCGTATGAAATCAGCATTCCGGGAATACCCAGCATGGCATAAATAAAACCGAATCGCAAGCCATGCATAACGGTTGTTTTACCTGAAATGGCCGGCTTGACGATGTTCCAGACCCAGGCCAGGATGAGGCCCAGAACAAAGGGATGAAGAAAATAAAGGGCCATCAGCGGATCTTTCATATCCCTGAACAGGCTGGTATTGAGATATTCGGAGGCAAGGGAAGGAAAGAGCTGGTTAAAGAGTTGCCCGTTGATCATGCCGGCCACCAGCATGAAGGTTCCGGCAAGCAATCCGGGCAGCACAATTTTTTTCATGATTTTGGTTGTCTAAAAAATTAGTAATGAGGGAGCAATATCACTATTTGGGAGATCAATTACAAGATTGGCTGATTCCAGGCTGGACTTTCATACCGTAACTGAAACTTCAAGCGCTTCCCTGTTTCCGGAATGAATGGCCGAATTCCGGCAGATACCCATCAGGTCCTGAACAACGGACAGCAGCGGCATGCGGCTGGAAAAAAAGAGCCCTGACGAGGGGTCAGGACTCTCTCTTGCTTTCAAGACAACCGTACTGCTCAATCCTTAAACAACCTTAATTTCTTTTTTGGTTTTTAAAACGGTGACTTCTTTTTTGGGGAGTACAAGTTTTAAAATCCCGTTTTCGTAATGAGCGTCAATTTTGTCTGAAAGAAGGTTTTCAGGCAGGCGGAAGGAACGGAAGAATGAATTGTAGGAGAATTCCCTTCTGCGGAAATTGTCCTTGTCTTCTTTTTTCATTTCTTCTTTTTCCACGCTGATGGTCAGGACTTCTTTATCCACTTCAATTTTGAAGTCTTTTTTCTCAAGTCCGGGAGCAGCTAATTCAATTTTGAATTCTTTTTCGGTTTCAATGACGTTGGCATCTGGGATGATCATTTTTTCATTGAAATCAAATAATTCTCCATCGAAATCGAAAATACCCGGAAGTAAAGATCCTGTTTCAAAGAACTTTTCGGCAAAAGAGGGAAGCATGCTTCTTTTTCTTAATGTGATTGACATGATTTTTGGTTTTTTACTGTGAAATTTTTTTGAACTAACGGGTGCAATATTAATTATTGACTTTGCGGAAAAAAATGACCTGGGGCAATGCCGGCGGTGATCATCGTCATGAAAAAAGTGTCCCTGATGATGGTGAAAAGGCCCGTTTGAAATCTTCCGGTTCCTGAGGCCGATGATCGTGCCGCATATTCCAGGATAAAATATTGTGGATCAGGAAGAATATGAAACAACAATGGAATGATTACACGGGGAACCGGATAACAAACGTTGTTCCTTCGTTCATTTTACTGGTGAAGCTGATGGTTCCATCCATTAATTCCACGTATTTTTTTACGATATAGAGACCAAGTCCTGTTCCCTGGATGGCGGTGGCGTTTCGGGCCCGGAAAAATTTTTCGAACAGTCGGTTTTGTTCTTCTTCGGGAATGCCCATGCCGGTATCCGTGACGGCCAGGCTCACCTGATTATCCTCCGCTGCAACGGTCACGGTAATGCAGGTTTCCGGGGCGGAATATTTGGCTGCATTGGACAGGAGGTTATGCATGATATTTTTTAAGATCCTGGTATCCTGGTTAACCACTTCCGGACCTGAATAATGCATATTGATTTTCTGGTTTTTCTTGATCAACAGGCCTTCCATTTCTTCAAAAATTGCGGTGAGAAATTGCCTGAGATTAAAGACGGTTACTTCCGAAACCACTATTCCCTGTTCCAGTTTATCCAGAGAAAGAAAATCGTTGAGGATTTCCGTCAGGTGACCTACGGAAGCCTTAATCCGTTCAATATGCTTATTCCTTTTTTCCTCGAGCGAGGCATCCCCATACTGTTCGATCAGCATGATGCTGGTCAGGATGGAGGTTAACGGTGTCCGGAATTCATGGGAGGCAAAGGAAACCAGCCTGGATTTGAGTTCATTGATTTCTTTTTCCTTTTCCAGCGATTTGGTCAGTTCCAGCGTCCGGATTTTAAGTTTTTCCTCCAGGTTTTCACGAGCTTTCACCAGCTGGTTTTCGAGGTGTTTACGTTCGGAAATATCCGTAATAAAAGCTACGGCCAGCATTTCTCCGTCCAGTTGATAATGTCCCAGGCTGATTTCAGCCGGAAATTCCGTGCCGTCTTTTTTAAGTGCAAAGAGCGTTGAACCGTAACCCATGGAACGGGCCCTGGGTTTTTCAAAGAAATCGTTACGGTGGTGAACATGGCTGTGCCTGAGATGACCGGGCATTAATACCTCCACGGGTTTGCCGATCAGTTCGGCGGCCTGGAAACCAAACAGTTTTTCCGCACAGGGATTCAGCAATTCGATGTTTCCTTCCCTTCCCATGACCAGGATTGCGATGGAGGCATGCCGGAAAAGCGCTTTAAACCCGGCTTCACTTTCAAGGGAGGCAATTTTAAATTGCATATCTGAATGGTTAGTCCAGTCAAAAATAATCAATTGGTTCCGGATAATAATAAAAAATACCGGCAAAAACTCAACAGCCCCTGTGCATAAAGAAATGGGCTCCGGATACCTGGAAAAAGAGTTAAAAACCAGCTAAGAAAAACAGGACCGGATAGGTTTTATGGTTCATGGACTGACAATTCACTTGAACCATGCAGCCTGCAGGAAATCTTACCATAACCAATGACGTGATTTTTCATGGCCTTTACCATGTGTTCCCTGCCTGAAACCCGTTGCAGGT
>CAYWHE010000056.1:0-20046 GCA_964458125.1 uncultured Flavobacteriaceae bacterium
CGTAGTCGAATGAATCCCGTCTCGCCTGAGGCGAGACGGGATCGCTTCAATACTCCGCTGCTTGCAGCACAATTTTTCAATTCGACTTGACTTTTACAAGGACAAAGTCCGAAGTGAAAGTCGTAGTCGAATGAATCCCGGTCGCGAAGCGAATCGGGATGGGTTCAACTCTTGCCCTGGGGTTCATACCCTTGATTCCCGGTAAAAAATATTTTTCAGGTCATTATTCTTTTTTCAACCGGGAGCACTTTATCTCAGGGGGTAATTGACTTTTTAAACCTGGCATACGCCGTTCAAACCTATGGAGAAGATGTAAATATAAAATTCTTTTTTTGATCCCTGATACATCCATCCTATCAAAAAACAAAAATAAATTGGATTCCGCCGGGAATAAATATTCACCCTGAAGGAGGATCGGTTTGGAGATGCTGATTGTCCGGTTCGTCTCAAAGCCTGTTTCCCGTGCAGGATGGAAAACAGGGTTTCTGTACCGGGAGATTTGCCAACCCTGCCCGTTCACGCAGAGGCGGGTTTTTCCGGTTATTCAAACCCTATCCTTATCTTTGTCCAAAGAAAAATGCATGAGTAACCGGAGAAGAATCATTATTGTCACCATTTCCATTTGTATAGGTTCCCTGATGTCCGTTGGTTTGTTTTACAAGCGCGGTAACGGAAACCTGGACAACAACGCCGTTCTGAACCTGGTGACCAACTTTGTTTTCAGCCTGGTCATCGTCCTCGCCATCGGGATGTTTTTTGTCTGGAATAATAAAAAGGGGAAATCCTGACAGTGCCGGTTCCTTGGTTATGGAGGTAAACCGGCATTGAACTGATTCAGGTACTCCTGATGATGAAATAATTTTTCTTTCCCTTTTGTACAAGCAGGTATTTACCCTTAAGCAGGAAGGATGCGTTAATCACCTGGTTCGGGTCTTCGGTTTTTTCCTTGTTCAGGCTCACTCCTCCGCCCTGCATCATTTTCCGTGCTTCGCCCCTGGAGGAAAAAATTCCCGACCTGTCGGCCAGCAGGTCAAGAACGGGAATGCCGTTGTTCAGATCCGTCAGCGGAATATCCACATGAGGTACGCCCTCAAATACGTGCAGGAAGGTTTTTTCATCGAGTTTTTTAAGGGTTTCCGTTGTTCCTTTTCCGAAAAGGATTTCCGATGCTTCCAGGGCCATTTCATAATCCCCGGTGGAATGTACGCGGATGGTCAGTTCCCTGGCCAGTTCCTTTTGCATCTGCCGGAGATGCACAGCCTTCCGGTGTCCGGCTTCCAGGTCTTCAATCTCAGATTTGGTCCGTAAACTGAAAATGCGGAATAATTTCGGAATGTCCTCGTCGCTGCAGTTAAGCCAGAACTGGTAAAATTTGTATGGCGAGGTCAGATCCGGATCCAGCCATACGTTGCCTTCTTCCGTTTTTCCGAACTTGGATCCATCCGCCTTGGTCAGCAGGGGACAGGTCAGACCCATGGCGCCATACCCGGCTTTTTTGCGGATCAGTTCAATACCCGTGGTGATGTTTCCCCACTGGTCGGAACCACCCATTTGCAGGACACAGTTTTTGTTTTCAAACAGCCAGAAAAAATCATAGGCCTGCATGAGCAGGTAATTGAATTCGGTGAACGACAGTTCCGTCTCCAGCCTTTTCTTTATAAATCCCTTGCTGAGCAGGTAGTTGATGGTCAAATGCTTACCAACTTCGCGAAGGAAGGTAAGCACATTCATGCTTTTATGCCAGTCGTAATTATTGATGATTTCGGCCGGGTTATCGATGGCATTGAAGTCGAGGAAATGACTGAGCTGTTTTTTAATACCGTCCAGGTTGCGTGAAACCTCTTCACCGGTCAGGAGCTTCCGTTCGGCCGCTTTGCCCGAAGGATCCCCGATCATGGCTGTAGCTCCGCCGACGACGGCTATAGGCTTATGGCCGCCACGTTGCAGGTGAACCAGCAACATGATGGGCACCAGGTGGCCGATGTGCAGGGAGGAGGCCGTAGGATCAAAACCGGCATAACCGGTGATCCGTATGTCGGATTTATCGATATTATCAACATCGGGTGTGGCATCGTTGATCAGCCCCCTCCACCGGAGTTCTTCAATAAAATGCATAACAGTTTAAATTCCTGAATGAAGCGCAAAAATAATATATTCAGGCATTGATGCCCGGTTAAAAATAATATTGACGGGAACGGTTGATTTTAATTCATCGTTTTTCATCACCTGTGCCTTTACCTTTTCCGGTCTTGTATAGATTTAAAGGAGAAGGTAACCCTGTCATATGTTGATTTTTTATACTGGCGCCCTCACCAAAAAAAATAAAAATGAGCCCCGGCCCAGATTTATCCCTGAAGCTGTGCATCCCTTTGTATTTTTGTGCGGTGAACGGAAATCGTTTTCCATTCAAAACGGAATATCGCAAATGATCCTTGTCACAGGCGCAAACGGTTTGCTGGGCTCGCGCCTCCTGTTCGACCTGGCCAGCCGCGGTCATGCTCCCCGCGCTTTCCGTCGAAAAGGCGGAGATGATTCCCTGTTGGAGTTTTATTTCAGGGATCACCCCGGATTGTTTGCCCGTCTGGAACGCGTGGACGGGGACGTGCGGGATGTGTTTTCCCTGGAAGAGGCCATGAAGGGTGTTGAGCAGGTGTATCACTGCGCTGCAAGGGTATCTTTTTCACCGGCTTCCTACCGTGATCTCATGCAGGTGAACATGGAGGGTACGGCCAACGTGGTGAACATGTGCCTCGAAGCAGGCGTCAAAAAACTTTGTCATGTCAGTTCCGTAGCGGCCATCGGGCGTACCCTTGACGGTGAACACATTACCGAAGAAACACTCTGGAAGAGATCAAAGCTGAACTCCGCCTACGCCATCAGCAAATATGGTGCGGAAAGAGAAGTGTGGAGGGGCATGGCCGAGGGCCTGGATGCTGTTATTGTGAATCCTTCCGTCATCCTGGGGAGGGGAAACTGGATGCAGGGCAGTGCCTCCATGATCCGGAAAATATATGAGGGTCTCCGATTTTACACCACCGGTGTGAATGGTTTTGTGGACGTGGAAGATGTCAGCAGGGCCATGATTCTGCTGATGGAAAGTCCTGTTTCAGGAGAAAGGTTTATTCTGAATTCGGAAAACATGAAATACCAGGATTTTTTTTCCCTGGCGGCCGGTTTTCTTCAACGACCCGCACCAACTTTCCGGGCCGGCCCCATACTCAGTAATTTGGCCTGGAGGTTCGAAAAAATGAAAAGCCTGGTTACCGGACGGGAGCCGCTGGTGACACGAGAAACGGCACGGACGGCCAACAACCGGTATTTTTACAGCAATGAAAAGGTGGTCCGGCAGTTGGGGCTGTCCTTTATCCCGGTTGAAAAAAGTCTTCAGAAACTGTGTGCGCAGTTTTTAGCCGAACGGCCATAATATTTTGCAGAGAACATTGTTGTTGCACCAACATGCCCGGCCCTGGATGAAAAAATTTTTGAAAAGAATATTGGCTGCTGTTTTGTTGGCGATGTTGCTGTTCCTGTTGCTCGACATCCTTTTTCCCCTGGAGGTTAAAGTTCCGTATGCCCGCGTGGTGACGGCCTCAGACGGACAGGTATTGTATGCCGGTCTGAGTACGGATGAAAAGTGGAGAATGAAAATGGAGCCGGACGAAAGGCCGGTCAGTATGATCCCCGCCCTGCTCTTTAAAGAAGACAGGCACTTCTATTATCATCCGGGCATAGATCCGGCCGCGCTGATCCGTGCCGTCTTTCGGAATTTCCGGGAGGGTAAAAAAACCTCCGGGGCATCGACCATCACCATGCAGGTGGCCCGGTTGCTATTTCCTGCCCCGCGGACATACGGCAACAAGTTCAGGGAAATGTTCCGGTCCCTGCAACTGGAAATGCATTACACGAAGGAGGAAATCCTGCAGTTATACCTCGACCTGTTGCCTTTTGGAGGTAATATGGAAGGGCTGAAGGCCGCATCACTGCTTTATTTTGGCAAGCCACCCGCCTTGCTCAGCCTGGCCCAGGTGGTTACCCTGACCATCATACCCAACCGTCCATCCTCATTGAAACCGGGTAAGAACGATGGGTATCTTCAACAGGAAAGAAATAAGTGGCTGAACCGGATGAGGGAGGCGGCTGTTTTTAACCCGGATGAAATCAGGGATGCGCTTGCCGAGCCCGTTTCCATCAGGCGACTGAATGCACCCCGTGAGACACCCCAGTTTGCCTTGCAGATGATGCGCAGGTTTCCGCAACAACCCACCCTGCATACCACGATCAGGGTGCCGCTGCAACGGAAGGCTGAGGCGATCACCTTCCAGTACATGAAAAGACTCAGGCAGATGAATATTCATAATGCCGCCGTGCTGGTGGTGGAAAATAAATCAAGCCGCGTGAGGGCTTATGTGGGTTCGGCGGATTTCAGCGATGCAGCCCATGCCGGTGAAGTGGACGGGGTGATGGCTGTCCGTTCGCCGGGAAGCACCTTGAAACCGCTGGTTTACGGACTGGCTATGGATGAAGGCGTGATTACACCGAAAACCGTGCTCCTGGATGTGCCTGTAAATTTTGCCGGTTACAGGCCTGAAAACTACAACAACCTGTTTAACGGAAAGGTAACCGCCGAAAAGGCATTGGCTTTTTCCCTGAATGTTCCTGCGGTAAAAATGCTGAATGCCGTTGGTGTTGATGATTTTTGCAATAAGCTGAACCAGGCAGGTTTTGTTTCCGTCTGGAGAAATAAAAAAAATATGGGCCTGAGCATGGTACTCGGTGGATGCGGAGTGACGTTGTTTGAACTGGCCGGGTTGTATGCATGTCTGGCCAACGAAGGCCTTTACAGGCCCTTAAAATTGATGGAATCCGATACGGGTAACGATTCAACCCGGCTGCTGGCGCCCGGCGCCTCCTGGATGTTGTCTGAAATCCTCACCCTGCCCTTACGTCCGGATTTACCCAACCATTACGAAAGCACTATGCACTTGCCCAGGGTGGCCTGGAAAACAGGCACCTCCTATGGCCGGCGGGATGCCTGGAGCATCGGATACAACCGGACCTATACCATTGCCGTTTGGGTCGGGAATTTTGACGGAACCGGTGTACCGGAATTATCGGGCGCCGACATCGCCACCCCGTTGTTGTTTCAACTGTTCAACAGCATTGATTACAATTCCTCCGGCAGCTGGTTTGTTCCTCCTGCACAACTTGATTTCAGACTGGTATGTCCCGAAACGGGCTTGCCTCCGGGGGAAAATTGTACGGACCAGGTGAGCGATTATTTTATCCCTGGAGTGTCCCCGTATCAGAAATGCACGCACCTCAGGGAGTATTTTTTATCCGCCGATGGAAGTTACTCCTACTGTATGCAGTGTCTCCCAGCGGACGGGTACAGGAGAAAGAAATTTTCCGCGGAGGACCCTGCCCTCATGGCCTGGTACCGGGCATCACATACGGAGTATCCGGCACCTCCGCCCCACAATCCCGCCTGTACGCGCGTGTTGCAGGAATCTCCGCCGGTTATAACGTCCCCTCTGAATGATAAAGAGTACCTTTTACAGAAGGGTCAGGAAGAAGTGCTGGAGCTTAAATGCCAGGTTTCAACGGAGGTAAGCGAAGTCTACTGGTATATAGACAATCGTTTTTTTAAAAAAGTGAATCCTGCGGAAACGGTTTTCTTTCAGCCCCACGCAGGCATCTGCAAAATATCCTGCAGCGATGACCAGGGCCGCAATGTCAACTGCACCATAACGGTAACCTTTTACTGAATTCAGGAATTTTCCTCCAGCCAGTTCTTGCCGGTCCGGTATACAATGCCTTTAAACAGTGCCACCCCGGTTCCATCCTGCCGGGTCACCTGGATATCGTATACAGCAATTTTATTGGTCAGGCTGACTTCTTTTGCTGTTGCCCGGAGCAGTTCACCTTCACCGACCTGGCCGGTATAGGTCATCGAACCTTCAATGGAAACGCTTTTGCGCCCGTGGGAGTTGGAAGCAAAAGCCAGGGCACTGTCGGCAAGGGAAAAGGAAATGCCCCCGTGAAGTATTCCGAAACCGTTGAGCATTTCTTTACGGGTTATCATGGAAAGGATACAATGCCCTTCCCCGATCTCCACCCGTTCAATACCCAGCCACTGGCTGAACCAGTCCCGGTCGTACATGAATCCAACTATTTTCTCGGCTTTCGTCTGCATGTTTTTTTACTGTTTGAGTCTGGCAAGGTAAGGAGGAAAAACAGGGCTCTTGCCTTCGGATAAATAATTTCTTTCCCGCCTGATTTAAACCGTTCAGCCAGGCAAGGGAGGGTATGCAGGCCCGATTCAGTCAATTAACATCCATAGGTGAATAAGTTTTCCTGGTTGGCCCGAAGCCAGGATTTCTTTCCGGTAATTTTACTACTGAATAAAGGTCGAATTTCTGTATGGCAGTAAAACCCAATAAAAACCAGGACCCGGGTTCATCCCGGAAGTCACAGGAGGTCCTGATACCGGGGCTCCGGAAGCTGTCACCCGGACGGAAAGGAAAAACCGGCCTGGACCCCATGCTGATTCCTGAAAAAATTAGGCTACCGGAAACCAACCCCAAAACCGTTACCACATACGACATACTGGATATGAAATCAAAAAAAATCATCGCGCATATCGGTGAGAATATCAGCGACCTGGCGTCCATTAATCCATTGGAGGAAGGAGGATTTGGACTGGACCACCCGGGCGTGAAGACGAGGATGAAAGGAAAAAAAAACGCTAAATCCTTTTTACAAACGGAAACCAACGCAGCCGTGAAGGATTATTCGGCTGTATTACAGGATCTTATGTCGGTTATGGAGAAATTAGCCGAGAACAGGAAACAGGTTTTTTCCGAATTATCCAAAAAAAGTTAAATTTGACCCCTCCGGGTATTTTTTTCCTGGGATCGACCCTTATGAAGCACTCTCTATGAGCCAAGAAACCTCTGAAAACAAAAGCAAGCATGAACAAATCCTGGACATTGTCGACCAGGTATTAACGGCCTCCAACGAACTGGGCATTACCCAGGTGGAAACCGAGGACGAAGAGTTGGACGGCCGTCACATCCGGATTCATGGCAAGGATATGATCAATTTCGGTTCCTGCAGTTACCTTGGGCTGGAACTGGATCCCCGGCTGAAGGCCGGAGCTATTGAAGCGACCCAGCGCTACGGAACCCAGTTTTCATCTTCCCGGGCCTATGTTTCGGTAGGATTGTATACGGAACTCGAGGGTCTTTTTACCAGGATGTTTAACCAACCGGTCATCATGTGCCCGTCGGTTACGCTGGCCCACCTGTCCAACATTCCTGTGCTGATCGGTGATCACGATGCCGTGATCCTGGATGCACAGGTTCACGAATGCGTGCAAACGGCGGTACAGCTGTTGAAGTCCCGAAACATCACGGTGGAGATGATCCGGCACAACAGGCTGGATGCCCTCGAGGAAAAAATCAATGCCTTAAAGGACAAGCATCAGAAAATCTGGTACCTGGCCGATGGCGTATATTCCATGTATGGCGATTTTGCTCCCTTGCAGGAACTGGTGAAACTGATGGATACCTATGAACAGTTTCACCTGTATGTGGATGATGCGCATGGCATGAGCTGGGCCGGCAAGAACGGAACCGGTTACGTGTTGAGCCAGATCGATTTTCATCCAAAAATGTATCTGGTGACGAGCACGAATAAAAGTTTTGCCGCAGCGGGAGGATTACTGGTTTTCCCGGATAAGGAATCCAGGAAACGCGTGAGGAATTGCGGTAAAACGCTGATATTTTCAGGCCCCATCCAGCCTCCCATGCTTGGTGCGGCCATTGCTTCCGCCAGGATTCACCTGAGTAACGAAATCTATACCCTTCAGAAAAAATTACAGGAGTCCATCCGCTTCTTCAATGCCACAGCTAAGATGTACGACCTGCCTTTAATTGCCGAGTGCACCTCGCCCATCAATTTTATCGGAGTTGGCAAGCCGGCAGTTGGTTACAGCATGGTGAAGCGGCTGATGAACCTGGGTTATTTCATTAACCTGTCCGTGTATCCCTCCGTTTCTTATAACCATACAGGGTTGCGTGTTCCGGTCAACCTGCATCATACCCGCGAAGATATCGATAACGTCCTCAAAACAATTGCCGAACAACTTCCCCTGGCACTGAAGGATGCGAATTCAAGCATGAAGGATATTTACAAAGCCTTCCGGCTGAATACCGGCCCAGGCAAACTTAATAAGGAAGAAGCCTGATCAGTTGAGTTTTAAGCAAAAAAAAGTCCCGTTGTCTGACGGGACTTTTTTTGTGGATTTGTTTTCAGGGGGCCACGCAGATTTGCCAGTAGTTATAGAGCGTACTGAAAGTGGAAACATAATTATCCAGGTTCACCGGTTTTAAAATATACCCGGCCACATGGTTCATATAGGCTTCCGCACGGTCACGTTCATCATTGGAGGTGGTCAGGATAAATACCGTGATGTTGGTCAGGTCCTTGTCTTTGCGTAGTTCCCTTAAAAACTCCAGTCCGTTCATCTTCGGCATGTTGATGTCAAGCAGAATGAACCTGGGTGTGGGATTCAGTTTTTCCCTGCCGTTGGTGCCCCTGAGTATATCGAGCGCTTCGGTTCCATCGGTTGCATGATGGAGCGGGTAAGGAATATTGTTTTTTTTAAAGGCGCGCTGAACAACCATGGAGTCCACGCTGTCGTCCTCTACGTGCAGGATGCTGATTGATTTTTCTGACATAGTGATTGGTATGCTTAAATAATGTTTATCGGTTACCGGTGGTGTGCAGGCAGGTTGGCCCTCACAAACCTGTTTACCCGATTCATCCGGAATAGTTACATTATTTTATCAGGCACAGGTTTTTCCGGAACTTTTGTAAGATTTTCCCGGTTTGTAACCTTTTCCCGGAAGGGTAGTATAAATTTTATCAATTTAAGCATAACCGGCCGGATGAAGACCATACTGAAACGTATCTTTAAAAACGATTACTTCAATAAAATTGAAGCAGACGATATCCTGTCCAAGCAGCGGTATAAACTGTTTATGATTTTCTCCGTTGCCGGCATGATCATCAGCCTGGCGGTGGCCATCCAGACCTTTTTCCTGCTCAACCATGGGGGCCTGATGTTATATACGTTATTGTCCATTTTCTTTGTATACGCGCTCAACTATATTTCGCTCCAGTACCACGAAAGAGTTAAGGTGGCTTATGCCATAACGGTGTTATCCACCTTCACCGTGCTGCACATGTTAACGTATTATTCGGGAGGCATCCGCAACTCCGGTATGTTTTACCTGGGTTCGGTGATCCTCTGTACCTTCATGCTGCTGGGCAACCGGGCGGGCAAATGGATGTTCCTGCTGGCGGCTTTGAATCTTATTTATTTCTATTTCATCACTGAAAATACAAGCCTGATTTCAAATATTCTTGTAGGCGACGACCAGTCCATGATCGATCAGGATTTTCTGATTACCGGCATACTGGCCCTCTTTTTTATATCGGCCCAGTGCAATACGCTGGAGGGAAATAAAAATGTAGTCATCCAGAAAATTACCGAATCCCGGAACATCCTGGCTGAGAAAAACAAGGAGTTGCGCAAACTTTCCATTGTCGCCAGTAAAACGGATAATGCCGTCAGCATCACCGATCACAAGGGCGTAACCGAATGGGTAAACGATGGTTTTACGAGACTGACTGGATTTACGTATGAAGAGGTGGTGGGCAAACACCCGGGCGACCTGCTGTACGGTGAACTCACCAACCGCCAGACCATCGGGGAAATGAATCAGAAACTGGCGGAAAGGCAATCGTATTCGGGTGAACTGCTCAAATACCGGAAGGATGGAAGTACCCTTTGGATGGGACTGACCATTACGCCCATTATTGAGGATAACGGAAATATATCAAAGTTTATCTTTATCGAAAGCGATGTAAGTGAAAGGAAGGAGGCCGAGGCCAAAATGGAAGCCTATCTGCATGACCTGGAGAAAACCAACAAGGAACTCGACAAGTTTGCATGGGTGGTTTCTCATGACCTGAAAGCGCCCCTGCGTGCCATCGGAAACCTGGCCGGCTGGATAGAAGAAGATGCAGGAGAACAGTTTACCGATGAAGTGCGGCAGAACTTTAATATTATCAAGGGTCGCGTTTCCCGTATGGAAGACCTGATCAACGGATTGCTGGATTACAGCAAAGCGCACCGGAAAAAGGGCGATGATGTACCGGTGAACATTCGCGAACTGATCAGGGATACCATCGAATTTATCGGAGCCCCGCAGAACTGCACGGTGGAAACCGGAAATAAAATGCCCGTCCTGTTTACCGATAAAATTAAAATTCAGCAGGTTTTCTCCAACCTCCTTACCAATGCTATCAAGTACAACGACAAGGAAAAAATTTATATCCGGATCGATATGAAGGAAACAACGGATAAATGGGAGTTTTCAGTGGAGGATAACGGACCCGGTATTGAACCTCAGTACCATGAAAAAATATTTGTGATTTTTCAGACCCTCAATGCCCGCGACAATTTTGAAAGCACAGGGGTGGGACTGGCAATAGTTAAAAAAATAATTGAGGAGGAAGGCGGAAGTATCCGGGTGGAATCGGATAAAGGAAGGGGCGCCAAATTCTGTTTTACCTGGCCGAAAAAGAAGCAGGATACCCTGGAACCTGCCCTGACCAGCACCAACTATTTTCAGTAATACGAAACAGGTTTTTTTCCTTTTTCCCCTGTGAGTTTTTTGTATTTTTTGATCAGAACCTTTTCAATCAAAGGGTCGTTGAAATGGTTAAACAATCCAGGTTATGAAAAACATTGCCAACATAGAAGAACAGTTCAGAACCATTTATTCCCGGATGGAGAAAATGCCGCCGGAGGAAAAGGCGCTTTTAACCGATAAACTGCTGGCCTATCTTTTATTTCATTCCAAAACAGAAGCGCCCCCTGTTGTTCAAAAGACGGCAAAAAAAACGCTTCGTAAAAAAACCACCCCGGTATCCAAAAAAGACCAGGAACTCCTGAAAAAAATTGCCGACAAAACCGATGAGCTTTACAAAAGACTCGGTGGTGATACGATATAGGCTCCCGGTATCAATTCCGGCAAGGTTTTGCAGGAATGTTTTCCGTCAGGCGTTTTCATGCCATTTCGGGCTCAGTAAAACTGCTTTCCTTCCCTGGCCATTCTTTTCAGCATGACAGAGGGGCGGTAACGGTCCTCCTGGTATTCATCATAGAGATTTTGCATGGTTTCCGTCACCACCGGAATGCCGATTTCATCTGCCCATTTTAAAAGCCCTTTCGGATAATTTACACCTTTGGTCATCGCCAGGTCAATATCTTCCCTGTTGGCGATTCCCAGGTAAAGGGCATCTGCTGCTTCATTGATGAGCATGCATAAAATACGCATGAAAATTGTCCGTGCTAATTCTTCATTTTTAACCGGCTCAGGCCATGCAGCCCCGGCGCTGTAATCGTAATACCCCCTGCCTGATTTCCGGCCGAATCTTCCGGCTTCAAACATGCGTTTTTGCGTGATGGACGGCTTATACCTGGGTTCGTAAAAGAACTGCTTCCAAACCGTTTCGGTTACCGTATAATTAATATCGTTGCCGATCAGGTCCATGAGTTCAAAGGGCCCCATCCGAAAACCGCCAGTTTCACGCATCACCCAGTCGATGGTTGCCATATCAGCCATGCCTTCTTCAAACAGGCGGATAGCCTCCCCGTAAAAGGGCCTGGCAATGCGGTTCACAATGAAGCCCGGGGTGTCTTTGGCCATAACTGTAATTTTTCCCCAGCTTTCAACCAGGGCTTTCCCTTTTTCAAACATACCGGCCCCGGTAAAAAGGCTGGGTATGATTTCCACCAGCGGCAGCAGTGTCGGGGGATTGAAAAAATGGATGCCCAGAACACGCTCAGGATGGCTGCAGGCGGAAGCGATGGATGCCATGGAGAGGGATGAGGTGTTGCTGGCCAGCAGGCAGTCGTCTGAAACAAGTGTTTCCAGGCTTGCAAAGAGCTGCTGTTTGGCGGAGAGGTCTTCGATGATGGCCTCGATAATCAGCCCGGCCTTTTCAAGCGCCACATTGTTTTCCGCATAATGGATACGGGCTAAAACCGACCGAGACTCGTCTTCCATTATTTTCCCTTTCTCCACCAGGGTTTTATAGGATTTGAGATGCGATTCACGGGCCCTGATAAGCATGTCGGGATTGGCGTCGGTGAGGTAGGTTTCATGACCGGCTGCAGCCGCCACCTGGGCAATGCCTGCACCCATGGTACCTGCTCCGATAACTCCAATGATGGGATGGTTTTTCATAACTTTATAAATGCCATGCAAAGGAAAGAAAAAAGGGGGTTGACCCGAAAACAGGAAAATGTTGAAGCGGAAGGAGAATAAACCTCGAAATTTCAGTGTATTACCGGAAAATGATTGCGGGGGTTTTGATAATCAGGACATTTAATTTAATTTCGTAAAAAAATACAAGAACCCTTTCATGAAAAAACAAATCATTAGCTATACTTCTGTTTTGCCGTTGGTATTTCTGCTCTTCCTGCAGGTTTCCCTTTCCCTTGCGGGGAATAAACCTGGCCAATTCAAAATGCCTGCCGGCCTTACAGGATCTGATTACCTGCCCAATACTATTATTTTTAAAGTAGATCCGGCTTACCGCTCCTTCTGCAGTTTGACAAGTACTGAAATCCCGGCCCTCCAGGAGGTGCTTCAGTCTTTTGGTCCGGTATCGTTGCATAAAATGTTTCCGGCCACACAGCCACCTTCCGCCGAAAAAAATGAATATGGCTTTGCCTATGCCGATCTTAGCCTGATCTATGAATACGAATACAGCCGTGATTTTCCCCTTGAAAAGGCCATTAACAGTGTCCTTTCCACCGGTGTGGTCCTGTATGCCGAACCTAAATACCTTCCAAAACCCGTTTATACACCCAACGATCCGAGTACCGGGCTCCAATATTTCCTCACCAAAATTCAGGCTTATTCAGCCTGGAATATTTCGAAGGGAGACAGCGGTGTGGTGATTGGCATTACCGACACCGGAACCGATCCCAACCATCCTGATCTGGCCGCCAACCTCAAGCATAATTATGCAGACCCGGTGAACGGGGTGGATGATGACAACGACACCTATACGGATAATTTCAGCGGATGGGATTTGGGTGAAAATGATAATGATCCAAGTGTGGGATCCTGCGGTACCTGCAACCATGGCTCCCACGTTTCGGGTTGTGCAGCCGCAGTAACCGATAATAATACAGGCGTGGCCAGTCCCGGCTTTTACTCCAAATTTCTGCCGGTTAAAATCGCTAACGCCAGCGGAAGCCTTACCAAGGCGTATGAAGGCATCACCTATGCCGCCGATCATGGCTGCCAGATCATTAATTGTTCCTGGGGAGGTTCTGGCGGCGGACAGTTGGGACAGGATGTCATCACGTATGCTTCCATCAATAAAAATTCACTGGTGGTGGTTGCGGCCGGGAACAACAATAACGAACAGGATTTTTATCCGGGACGTTACCAATATGCCTTTAATGTGGCTTCAACCGATAATGTGGATTCCAAATCCGGTTTTTCCAATTACGGATATTCGGTTGACGTCTGCGCCCCCGGAGATAATATCTATTCCACCATTTATAACAATACCTATGCTTTTGAGAGCGGCACCTCCATGGCTTCGCCTGTCTGTGCAGGAGCTGCCGCCATCGTGAAATCATTTTACCCCGCGTATTCAGGATTGCAGGTCGGGGAACAACTCCGGCAGACTGCCGATAACGTGGATAATGCACCCGGAAACGGCACCTATGCCGGTAAACTGGGTAATGGCAGGATCAATATGTACCGGGCCCTGACCGAAAGCCATCCCTCCGTCCGGATGGAAAACATGGTGTTTACCGATAATAACGATAATACATTTGTGATCAACGATACCGTTAACCTGGCGGGTGATATCATCAACTACCTCGCCCCGACGGCCAATCTGGTGGCCACGCTCTCTTCCCAGTCTTCCTACATCACGTTTGTGGACAACTCCACAACGGCCGGAGCCGTGGGTATGATGGGTATTTACAACAATACCGCTGATCCTTTCAAAATTAAAATTAAACCGAATGCTCCGCTCAATGCCAACATTAAAATCAGGATTGATTTTACGGACGGAAGCTATACCGATTTCCAGTATTTCTACCTGACCGTTAACGTGGATTACATCAACGTCAGCATAAACGATATCGGCACTTCGGTTACCAGCAAGGGAAGGATCGGTTACAACACAACCGGACAGAGTGACGGACTGGGCTTCAAATACATGGGCGGCAGTTCCATGATGTATGAAGGAGGTCTCATGATCGGGAACAACAGCAATTCGGTTTCCGATGTGGTACGGGGCGATCCGGCGGGAAGTACCGATCTTGATTTTCAATCCGCACAAACCGTGCATGTTGTTTCTCCCACGGTTAAATCCGAATATGATCTGACAGGACTGTTTAACGATAACCTGGCTCCGCTGAGCAGCCGCCTGAATGTTATGGTGAACCATAATTTTTATGTGTGGAGTACGGCAGGCAATACCAAATATGTGATTTTTGAGTACTGGATAAAAAACAACGGATCATCCTCACTGGGATCACTTTATGCGGGCATCTATGCCGACTTTGACATAGGCAATTCAGCCGAAAATTTGGCGGCAACGGATCAGGGAACCCGGATGGGATATTGCTATAATACAGCGTCCGGCGGACTTTACGCCGGTATCAAGGTGTTGACCTCGGGGCCGTTTTTGCATTTTGCCACCGACAACGACGGTACAAACGGTGGTATCAGTAATTATGATGGTTTTACTTCCGCGGAAAAATACACCACACTTTCCACCAACCATGCCACAGCAGGCGGTACGGGGACCGGGAATGATGTCAGCAACATTGTATCCACAGGACCCTTTGCCCTGAATCCGGGCGATTCGGTTAAAGTCGCTTTCGCCTTCATCGCCGGGGATGACCTCAACGACCTTCTCGGCAGCGCCAGCAATGCCCAGGTGAAATATGATGCCATTGCCGGCATAGGTGATCCTGCCGGTGCTCCCGGAGGAGTATGGGTTCAGTCCATTTACCCGAATCCCGCAGCCCAGGAGGCCATGTTATCGGTATATACAGAGAAACCTGCCGTTTCCACAATCCGGATCCTGGATGCACAGGGCCGTGAATTATGGCATCAGGAGGGCGTTTCACTGGTCAGCGGCGGAAACCTCATTTCCCTGCCGGTGCAAATGCTTGCCAACGGACTGTATTCCTGCCTGCTGGAAACAGGAGGACAAACCAGGACAGGCCGGTTTGCGGTATCAAAATAAAACAAAATGAAAATAAAGGCCTTTCCTTCCGGGAGGGCTTTTTTTCTGGCCTGGAGGAACGGAAAGGTAAAATCTTCCGTTTTGCCATCTTTGTATTACTTTTGCATCATTGAAGGAAAAGGGAAAGTCATCTTTAAATACATACGTGTATGAGCTTAAAAGGAATTATGTCCATAGCCGGTATGAGCGGATTGTTCAGACTGGTTGCGCAAACCAAGAATGGTTTCGTGGTAGAATCGCTTAACGATAAAAAAAGGTATCCCATTCAGGCCTCACAGAAAATAAGCATGCTGGAGGATATCAGTGTTTTTACCAGGGGCGGGGATATGGCATTGAAGGAGGTGTTTTTGAAAATGAAGGAACACCAGGCCGCGGCAATGGCCATTGACCCCAAAGGGAGTCCCGATGCACTGAAAACTTTTTTCAAAACCGTTCTGCCCGATTTTGATGAGGAACGTGTTTATCCTTCCGATATAAAAAAAATGATAACCTGGTTTCAGTCTGTGAAGGACCTGGTAACGGCGGAGGAGGAGAAGGAGGAAGAAGGCGGGGAAATTTCCGAAACACTGGCCGGGTCTTCAACCCACGCCCAGCACGCACATCCCGTACCGGAGCATCAAAAGGTGAAAGCCTCCGATAAAAAGGTGACCAGTGTAAAGACCAGAAAAAAAGTATAAGTTTAATTTGTCATTGACTGATGGAACTCCAACAGGCAGAATCGGCCGTTAAAAAAAACAGAAAATATCTTCCTTCTGAATTTCAGCTCCGCACCTGGGAGGATATTCAACGGTATTACGGAGAACTTGAAAGCCGTTCCATTGAATCCCTGGACGGACTGAAGAAGTGGCTGGCCGACAGGAGTGAACTGGAGTCGGTGATCCAGGAAGACTTTGCCTGGCGTTACATACGTCAGAGTTGCGACACGACCAGTAAATCATATAGTCAAAATTACAATTATTTCGTCCTCGAAATAGAGCCGAAGATTGCACCTTTTAACAATAAACTTAACCTGAAACTGCTGGAATGTGCCTTTCTAAGGGACATAGCGGAAGGTGATTATAAGAATTACATCCGTAACGTGAAGACCCAGGTGGCCATCTACCGGGAGGAAAACATACCTCTTTTCGCCACCATGCAGCAGAAAGAACAGGATTATTCGACCATCGCAGGGGCTATGAGCATCTTTATGGATGGCAAGGAAATTACGCTGCCTCAGGCCTCCAACATACTGAAGGACCCGGACCGGAACAGGCGCAAGGAAGTTTTCCTGAAAATTGCTGCCGAACGGCACAAATATACGGACAGGCTCGATGAGCTGTTTAACGAACTTGTAGCCATCCGGCACCAGATTGCCGTAAATGCAGGATTTGATAATTACCGCGATTACATGTTTTCCGCCATGGGACGTTTTGATTACACCGTTCAGGATTGCCTGGATCTGCATCAGTCCATAGCCAGGGAGGTGGTTCCCCTGTGCGATCAGCTCGATCTGAAAAGAAGGAAGGAACTGGGCGTCAACACACTGCGTCCCTACGACACGGAAGTAGATCCCACCGGCCGCCCGGCCCTGAAACCGTTCAGCAATGCGAATGAACTGATGGAAAAAACCATCGGCTGCTTCGGGGAACTTGATCCTTTCCTGGCCTCCTGCATGGAAACCCTGCGCACGCTGGGGCATGTGGACCTGGAGTCCAGGATCGGGAAGGCGCCCGGAGGATATAACTATCCCTTATACGAAACCGGTGTTCCGTTCATCTTTATGAACTCGGCCAACTCCCTCCGCGACCTGGTGACCATCGTTCATGAAGGCGGACATGCCGTGCATTCCATCCTGACGCAGGATCTCGCCTATGTGGATTTTAAAAACTGCCCGTCTGAAATTGCCGAGCTGGCTTCCATGAGCATGGAATTGTTGTCCATGGAACACTGGCGGCATTTTTTCACCGGTAAGGAAGAACTGATACAGGCCAAGCAGCAGCACCTGGAAAAAATCATTGCCGCTCTTCCCTGGATTGCCACTGTCGATAAATTTCAACACTGGATATATACCCATCCCACCCACAGCGTGGAGGAAAGAAAAAATGCATGGATGGCCCTGTACCGCGAATTTTCCGGCAGTGTGGTGGAATGGTCGGGTTACGAGGAGGTGATGGCCGGTTTGTGGCAGCGCCAGCTGCACCTTTTCCAGGTTCCTTTCTATTACATCGAATATGCCATGGCCCAGCTGGGCGCCATTGCCGTCTGGCGAAACTACAAGGCCGATCCCGCAAAGGCCCTCCGGCAGTATATGAGCGCTTTAAAACTGGGGTATACCCGTTCCATTGGCGAAGTCTACGAAACAGCCGGAATCCGTTTTGATTTTTCACAGACCTACATCAGGGAATTGGGCCAGTTTGTGAACCGGGAGCTCGATAAATTGACCTGATTCTGAAACCTTTTCGAAGTTTTTTCGATTAAAATCGTAGAATATTCTATATTTATACGGAATTTGTATAAATAGGAACAGGGCATGGTATTGCCTTTCGGGAAACACTAAGGTCAGATGGCAGTTGCAAAAACCTTTTCGGAGATTATTGAGTCAAGAAAGAAGATAGCCGGTTATGAAACATTTTACTACCGTCTGATCCTCCTTCTGTTTGCACTGACCTATGTATTAACGTACCATCTTAATTTTCTTAATACCACGGCCTCCGTTGAATTCATCATCAACCGGGACCTGTTTGCCCTGTTGCCCGTCAGCCTGATCATCGCTTCCTTCGTGATTCCATTCGTCAGGAAGCAATTCAGTACCTTCATGTTCGGATTCTTCCTGACGGCAACCCTGTACATGATGGGGTATTTTTATATCAACGATTTCAGGAGCCATTACGAAATTATCATCCTGACACTGATTCTTTTCAGCAACCTGCATTTCCAGAAGGTATTGCTGATTGTCCTGTATAATGTGGTGGTGCTGGCGGTGATGGAGGGGATGTTCCTGGCGGGCACCGCCTCCCAGCATACCAACCCGGTCTGGGCACTGTTACTGGTGCTGGCTGTCATGATGATCTGCATTTCCTACCAGGTTTACCGGATCCGTTTCCAGGATGCCGTGCTGGAACGTGAACGCCTGCTCAGCAGTGTTTACAACCAGTCGCCCGACCCCTGGCTGCTGTTTCATGCCCACTCGCTGATGGCCGTGGAAATGAATGATAAGGCGATGGAACAACTGCGCTTTTCGAAACAGGAAAGCCTGGACAATTTATTACTGACCGATCTCTTCCGCGAACAGGTTGTATTTGATAACCATACCGATGCCTTTCATAACGAGATAGAAAATAATGTCTGGATCAACAGGGAAATTCAGCTGGTGGATCATCATGGACATGATTTCTGGGCTTCGGTTTCCCTGAGCCTGATCAGTAACAAGGAAAAATTACTGTTCATGCGGTTTTCGAATGTGAACGAAAAAAGACAATTGCGTCTGCAGCGCGAAACGGCCGATCATCAATACAGGCATTACCTGGAAATGGCCGGTGAGGGATTGCTGGTGGCTGATGAAAAAGGCGATGTGCGGATGATGAACCAGCGGGCCGCTGACCTGCTGCACCTGAACCTGGCTGATCTTTTTTCAACCACATCAGTGACCGGCATCCTGCAGGAAAAGCTGACCATCAACATACCCGAAGGCATGACGCCGGAACAGTTCCGTCAGCCGGAAGTGCGGGAAAAGAAGTTGAAATTGCCGAATGACGAAACCTGCTTTATACGAATGAGCGGTATGCCGGTGTTTAATGAATCCGAAAAATGCTGGGATCATATCTGGGTGCTGTCGGATATTACAGCCTACCGGAAAAAGGAAGAGGTGCTTACGGAAAGCGAGGAAGGATTCCGTAAGATTTTTGATGAAGGGCAGTTCGGCATGGCCATCATCGGGAATGATCACCGGATCATGCGCGTCAACAACGCTTTTTGTGAAATCGTGGAATACAACCGCGAAGACCTGAAGGTGCTGACGATAAACGATATCACTCACCCGGACGACATCATCCGGAAAACCGATTCCATCGAACTGCTTGTGAGGGGCAACATCCCTCACGAAAAAAAGGAAAAGCGTTTTATATGCAAAAGCGGAACCACGGTTTGGACCAATTTCACCGCCTCCGCCATCCGTAATAAAGGCGGAGAACTGCTCTATGTGATCGCCATGGTGGAGGATATCAGCAAGCGTAAACTGATGGAACATGCGCTGCTGGAAAGCAAAGCCAACCTGATGGCTCTGATTGAGAACACCTACGATTCCATCTTTGCTGTAGACCATTCCCAGCGGATCACCGTGATGAACAGCATCTTCCGCCAGCGTTTTTTTGACATGAACGGAATCAAACTCAACCCGGGTGATATACTGGTCAACGAATTGAAGGAAGGCGACCGCGCCAGATGGCAGGACATGTTTAACAGGGTGCTGAAGGGCGAGCATCTGCTCAGGGAAGAAAATTATGTCACGCTTGACGGGGTGGCCCGCACCATTGAAATGTCCCTCCATCCCATTGTACTTGAAAACGGCAATATTACCGGCGTTTCCTATTTCTCCCGCGATATTACCGAACGCGCCAATTACGAAAAGGAAATTATCCGGGCCAAGGAAATTGCTGAAGCCGCCACGACGGCTAAATCCCAGTTCCTGGCTACCATGAGCCATGA
>CAYWHE010000057.1:0-20005 GCA_964458125.1 uncultured Flavobacteriaceae bacterium
CCGATCCCGTCTCGCCTGAGGCGAGACGGGATTCATTCGACTAAGACTTTCACTTCGGACGTTGTCCTTGTAAAAGTCAAGTCGAATTGAATAAACTTTAAACCACTGCTTTTTGGATTTGTTTTAGTGTTAACTTTGAGATATAAAACCTTCGCAGCCTTCCAGCCGTAAGAAGGAGTTTTACCGGATAATTTAAGTACCAAATGACCGTTTAGATTACCTGACCAAAACCAGTGAAAATGATTAAAAAATCCTTGTTTCTGTTGTTTTTACCCTTTCTGCCAGGGATTGCTTTGTCCCAGTCAAATACACCCAAATACAGTAATGAATTCCTGTCTATTGGCGTGGGGGCAAGAGGATTGGCCATGGGAGGTGCACAAGCGGCCCTGGTTGATGATGCTACTTCGGCCTTCTGGAATCCGGCCGGCATGGGGTTATCGAAAGGCGACAGACAGCTGGCCCTGATGCATGCCGAATATTTTGCCGGGATTGCCAAGTTCGATTACGGTACCTTCTGCGCTCCGGTTGATGCCACACGTAGTATCGGGATTTCAATCATCCGGTTTGCCGTGGATGATATTATTGATTCCACCGACCTGGTTGATGCCGACGGCAATGTCGACTATGGGAGGCTGAAGTCCTTCTCAGCCTCTGATTATGCGTTTTTGTTTTCCTATTCGAAAAAAACCAAAATCCAGGGATTCCGCTACGGAGGTAATGTCAAAGTGGTTCACCGGAAAGTGGGGAAATTTGCCAAAGCCTGGGGTTTTGGGATAGATCTGGGAGCACAGTACGATTACAAGAAATGGAAGTTGGGCCTCTATGGAAAAGATATTACCTCCACCTTTAACGCCTGGAGTTTTAACACAGCTGCTTTTGAGGATGTGTTTATTAAAACAGGTAATGAGATTCCAGAAAATGGGCTGGAAATAACCCTTCCCAAGGCCATTCTTGGCATTGCCTACCGTGTGGATATCGGCAAGCGCTTTTCGGCATCACCTGAACTTGATCTCGATATCACTTTTGACGGCAAACGAAATGTACTCGTGAAAAGCGACCCGGTTAGTCTGGATCCACATTTGGGTCTGGAACTGGCATACCAGGATTTTATTTTTCTCCGTGGCGGAGTCAACAACATCCAGCAGGTGAAGGATCAAAACGGGGGAACTTCCACGACAATTCAACCCAATATGGGAGTCGGCGTGCGTATTAAAAGCATCACCATTGACTACGCGCTCACCAACATCGGAAATGCTGCACAAACCTTATATTCGAATGTATTTTCACTGAAATGGAGTATTAAAATGCCACACAGGCCCAGGACAGTTGAACAAACTGCTCCTTAAAATGCTTTACGCCGGCAGTTCAACCCGATTAACCATAACCATGGACCAATGAAAAAACGTTACCTGCTATTTCTTTTGATTATCAATTTCAAATTCAGTCAGGCACAACCTTATGCCAATGAATGGATTTCTTTTTCAAATCAATCGGCTTATTCCCTTCAGCAGTATTTTAAAATCAGCGTCTGGAAGGAAGGTATATACCGGATTACCTATAATGACCTTCTTGGAGTGAATGTGCCGCTCCCTTCCATGAACCCGAAGAAAATGAAACTTTACCGGGATGGCCGGGAACAATATATATTCCTCAGCAAGGATACCACAGCCTGGGATAACAGCATGTATATTGAATTCTATGGAACCAGGAATGACGGAACTTTTGATACACAAATGTATGATACCGATACCAGCCAGGTAAATGACCGGTTCAGCCTGGTGAATGACACGGCGGCTTACTTTTTAACCTGCGATCCCGGTGGACCTGACGGCAAAAGGATGATCCTGGAAACAGACGTAAATTTTGCAGCCTACCCTCAGTCGGCTTATGTGATCCGGGAAACTTATAAGGATTTTGGATCCGCTTTCTACAATCCCGGCTATCAGAACGATCATGGCCTGACAGACAATTCTTACATCAGCGGCGAAACCTGGGGTTGCTCCCGGTTCACCTATAATCCGAACAACGGCGGCGGAGGCACCTTTGCCTACGGCATTCCAACTCCCAATATTTTTTTAGGCGGACCAAACGGATCCTTAGAAACAGTCGTTGTCGGTGCCAATAACAGCGGCGATATACCGAGTCATCAATTTACGCTCAGCGTCAACAATAATCAATATGTCAATGATTATTTCAATGGTTATGAATGGAGAAGATACAAGTTGGGCATTCCGCCTTCGGGGCTGTCAAACGGGGTAACCAATTTTGTCACACAGGCACTGCCAACCGGAGGCGGTCCGAATAGCCTGACCATACCCTTCATCACGCTGCGTTATCCGCACAGTCCGGATTTTGCAGGTGAACCGGGACCCCAGGCTTTTTTTGTGGAGGGGGGAAATGCATTTGGAAAAGCCTACCTGAACCTGACTGGAACCAGCCTGGGAGGCGGAAATCCAGTATTGTATGCGATAAGCGGTGACACCATCAGGAAAATAACAGTTGTCCAGGGCGCGAATCTTCAAACTCTCGTTCCGGCCGGAGCGGAGCAATACTGCTGGCTTACCTCTGACGGAAACACCTTCTCCACGGTAGCGAATTTCAAACTGAAGCCGGTGAATAATGATCCTTCCAATTTTGCCAAGTTCGTCAATTATGGTGTACAGGGGCTGCAAGGAGATTATATCATCGTCACTCATCCTTCCCTATGGCAGGAGGCAGGCGCTTATAAAACCTACAGGGCTTCCATGCAGGGCGGTTCCAGGCAGGTTATCCTGGCTGATGTCACCCAGCTGGTGGATCAGTTTGCCTATGGCATCAACGGGCATCCCATGGCCATACGCAATTTCTGTGATAAACTGATCGACCACCTTCCGGCTCCCCCGAAGGATCTATTTCTGATCGGGAAGTCAATCTCCATGGATGTTATTCGAGGCCCAGACTCCCCGTTAAACCTGGTACCGACTTATGGATACCCGCCATCGGATATGATGATCACAGCCGGCCTGCTGGACTCCACCAATTTTAAGGTGGCCATCCCCACCGGGCGGCTTTCGGCCAGAACGCCAGGCGATGTGACCGTTTATCTGAATAAGGTGATGGAATATGAATCTGCCGCGAAAGCAGACTGGATGAAAAATGTCCTGCATTTCTGCGGTGGAAGCGACCAGGGGCAAAACAATATACTATGTGCTTACCTGGATGAATACAGGCAGATCATTGAAGACACGCTGTTCGGGGGTAAGGTCTACACGTTTTCCAAAAGTTCAGCCGATCCCATTTCCAACATCAACAGCATTCAATTGAAGGACCTGATCAACAACGGGGTATCCATCATGACGTTTTTCGCCCATGCAGCGGGAAGTTCATTTGACATCAGCACGGATGCGCCTTCCACCTATCAGAACCAGGGGAAATATCCCATTATTATCGCGAACTCCTGTTATATCGGGGATATCCACAGCACCTCCACGCTGGCCAGCGAGGAGTTTGTAATCCTGGCGGATAAAGGCGCCATTGCTTTTATTGCCCAACCCAATCAGGGGTATGAAGATTTCCTGGCCGTTTATTCCAATAATCTTTACCGGAACATCTCCTATTTGAATTATGGCAAGGATCTGGCGTCCAGCATGAAATATTCCGTGGATACCATTCTGGCTATCAACCCCGGGAATTTCTACTATAAATCCACCTGCATGGGAATGACCCTTCATGGCGATCCGGCCATTGTTCCGAATTCATTTGCCGCACCCGATCTGTTTATCAATAATGCATCCCTCTTCACCAATCCCGTCCAGATCAAATCCGAACAGGATACCTTCCAGCTTAAGATATATGTCCGCAATCTCGGAAAAGCGGTTAATAATCCCTTTTTCGTGGAAGTCCGCAGGATATACCCGGACCAGACCGATACGGTGATGATTGTTCCCATGAATTATGTAAGTTATGGCGATACCTTATCCCTCACATTGCGTACTGCCCCGGAGCGGGGCTCCGGGTTTACCACTATAGAGGTACGAGTAGATTATTATAATCAACTGGCCGAGTCGGATGAAAGCAACAACAGGGGAACGCTGATATTTAATATTCAGTCCTCCGATATTCTACCGGTTTATCCGTATAAATACGCCATCATCCCGGGTAATACGGTAACGCTGAAGGCCAGCACAGCCGATCCCTTTGCACCGGTAAGAACCTACCGTTTCGAAGTGGATACCGATGATGACTTTATCAATCCCCTGCTGACCAATGACGTCTCCCATTCCGGGGGAGTGGTGACCTGGGCCCTGCCCATTACACTGGATTCGAACCGGGTTTATTACTGGCGCGTAGCCGATAAGAATATCCTGACGGATACGGTCAACCATCACTGGAATGAAAGTTCATTTATTTATAAACCAGGAAAAACCGGCTGGTCCCAGGCACATTTTTACCAGTTCAAACATGATGAATTTAAAAACATCGTATATAACCGTCCGGCCACTACCTTTGATTTTGTAAGTACCCAGAGCCTGCTGCTGGCCAGGAATACACTCTTCCCGTTCGGGGGTTCGGTTCATCCGATTGATTTCTCCATCGACAACGTATTAAAAGATTATGGTGTATTTGACGGGCAGCACTGCCTTCATGTGGCTGTTATTGATTCGCTGACCTTACAACCATGGGAAACCCGGCACTGGGCTGCCATCGATACGGTAACCGGGGATACGCTGATTAAGGAAAACATGGATCATTACTTTCATAATATCAACGACAACCGATCCGGAGGAAGAACCCGCAACGATATGTACTTTGTTTTTCATACCGACAGTGTCCAGCTGAATTATGTCAACGACATGATCAGCCAGGTACCTAACGGAAATTATATCCTGATTTACAGTGTATTCAGCGGTGATTTTTCCAACTGGCCGGTATCGCTTCAACAAACGATGACGGGCCTGGGTGCGGACAGCATTCTGACCATTGAGGATTATCAGCCCTGGATCTTTTTCTGTGAGAAAGGCGATCCGCTTTCGGCAATTGAATCGGTAGGCGACAGCATTAACACGGATATCTCGCTCTCGGCCCTGATGGGAGGAAACTGGTCAAAAGGATTTATTACTTCCGAGGTCATCGGCCCTGCCACCCGCTGGACCGGCCTGCACTGGGCCCAGCATAGCGTGGAGAATCCATCGGGAACAAAAGACAGCATGCTGCTGAAGCTGATCGGTATTGATAAACATGGAAACACCACCGATGTGATTCCCCAGATTCTGAAGTCCACAACAGACATCAACAACCTGGACCAGGTAGTGGATGCCAAATTATTTCCCTACCTGAAATTCAACATTTACCTGCAGGATGATTCGCTGAAGTCGCCTCCCCAGCTGGATCGCTGGCAGATCTATTACGATGAAGTTCCGGAAGCCGCCATCAACCCGTCACGTTTTTTTAGCTTCTACAGCAACCCGTTACCGGAGGGTGACACGGCCAGGCTTACCGTTGCGCTGGAAAACATCGGCATCACTGATTTTGCCGATAGCATGCTGGTTGATTATTATTTATATGATCAGTACCACCAACGTCTGAGCCTCGGTTCACCAAGGTATAAAAAACTGAAAGCAGGAGAGGTGGACACCCTGACCCTGTCCTTCAGTACAGCGGGCAAGCAGAACACCAACTCGCTCTGGGCGGAAGCCAATCCGAATGATAACCAGCCCGAGCAATTTCATTTTAACAACTTTGCACAGATTAACTTTGACGTTACCCGTGACATTACAAACCCGGTCCTGGATGTTACGTTCGACGGCGTTCACATACTCAACGGGGATATTATCTCATCCAAGCCGTACATTGTCATGCAGCTGACGGATGAAAATAAATTCCTGGCGCTGAACGATACCAGCCATTGGAGGATTTTTCTGAAGGACCCGGACGGCGTTCAGCAGTTATTGCATTTCGAAAACTCACCCGGGTTTTCCAATGACCCTGAGAAACTGAAATGGACCCCGGCACAGATGCCTAAGAACAGCTTCAAAATCGAATTCAACCCGTCGCTGGCCAAGGATGGTGTTTATGAACTGACCATTGATGCCAGCAGTGATGTCTCCGGTAATGAAAGCGGCAAGAACCGGTATCAGATCACATTTGAAATTATCAACCGCTCAACCATCACCCATGTAGTCAATTATCCCAATCCCTTTTCGTCCTCAACCCGGTTTGTATTTACACTTACAGGCAGTGAGGTCCCCGACTATTTTAAAATCCAGATCATGACGGTGAGCGGAAAGATTGTCCGTGAAATTATGCGTGAAGAACTTGGCAACATCCACATCGGCCGGAACATATCGGACTATGCCTGGGACGGTAAGGATGAGTTTGGCGACCAGCTGGCCAACGGGATTTATCTTTACCGCGTCATCACTTCGATAAACGGAAGTGGAATCGAAAGACGTTCCACGGAAGCTGACAAATACTTCAAGAAGGGCTATGGCAAGATGTACCTGATGAGGTAATCCGTCAGGGGTTTTCATCAGAAAGACCAGCTTTATTAAAAAATAACAGAAGCATTATAATAAAATCAAGGGTATAAACCCCGGGGCAAGCGCTGGATCCATCCCGATTCGCTTTGCGACCGGGATTCATTCGACTACAACTTTCACTTCGGACTTTGTCCTTGTAAAAGTCATGTCGAATGGAAAATTCCGCTGCAAGCATCGGGGTATTGAACCCATCCCGATTCGCTTCGCGACCGGGATTCATTCGACTACGACTTTCACTTCGGACTTTGTCCTTGTAAAAGTCATGTCGAATTGAATAAAAAGGCAACCCTTGAAGAGTTGCCTTTTCTTTAATGTAAAAACCGGGTTATTTACTCCGGACAATTCTTGCCGTACTGGTTCCGGAAGCTGAATGAACAACCAACAAATACATTCCGGGTTCCAGGTCTGAACCGTCAAAAGTGAACCGATAAGGTCCTTTCAGATCAACCTGTTTTTCGAACAGATCCCGCACTTTTTCTCCCAGCATGTTAAGAAGGTGAATCTGAACCCGCCCCTTCTCACTGACCAGCATGGTCAGATCAAATTTGTCGGTGAACGGATTCGGATCAACCAGTAATTTGTTTTCCAAACTGCTGATGCCGGCGGCACCGGACCCATCGGTTTCCGCTTGCGGCCTTAAGGCCGTGCAATCATCGGTGAAAGCTACAAATTCAGATCCGGATTTGGCCCAGAACCCAGGTTTCATATCGGCATAGACACCCGTTCGCCAGCTGCCCGAGGAACCGTTATTGTGCGTATAGTTAGCAGTATTGGTAATGGAATTCGTTGCGATGACATCAGCATACTCCCCATTGGAGAAAGTAAATGCAATGGCAAATGATTTATTGGTGGTAGTCGCTTCGAGTGATGAAATGTTCGAAACAGAAGCTTCCAGTGCCGATTCATTGTCGTTTGCATTTGCCACTCCGGTGGCATGACTGTTATAACTGACAGCAGGATTTGAAAAATACTGAATACGCGTGCAGGAGGAACCGTTATCATCACAATAGTCATTATAGGCCATGATGGTGCGCCACAAACCGGCAAAATAAACATAACCATGACCGTAAGAATACGGGCTTGAATTATTATCCACATACGGATCATGCCGGCAGCCATAAAGGTGTGCCAGTTCATGCGGAAAGGAAAGATTTCCGACCGCACAACCCCTGGTCACAACGCAGAATGGATCCGTATAGGTTGAGTTTGCAACCGTATAGGCCTCACCGCAAATACCAGCCTGGAGGTTTTCTGTTATCAGGATGCACATATCGGCATCGAAATAGGTACGGTAATCATGCACGTCATCCATATAACCGTCACTGGTATCGTGAAACCTGACTTTGTCAGTTGCAGAATTCAGAGATTCCGCGTAGGTTTCCAGGATGGCCACGGCCATCTCACAACGGAAATAAACTGAACTGTTGGCGTAAGCCGTATTGGTGGCATCTATACAGGACTGGCAAAAGGATACCGGGTCTGCCAGGTTGACATCGGCATCATCGGTATAGGCAACCAAAATACGTACCCGGCATGAACCGGCGGCGAGGTTCACCGGCTCACCCGTTTCCGGATCGATACGGATCTGGCTTTCCTGATTGCGCTTTTCCGTTTCAATCCCCTGTTGAATCATTTGCTGATAGCCTTCCGGAGATTCATCAGCAGGCATGTCTGAAGGGTCACATTCCAGTAAAACATGCATGCCGTCACCGAGTGGATAGAGCAGGTAAATGAACTGCGTGGAGGAAATCCTTCCGGTAACCATTCCCCGGTTGATCACAAAATTTGCATTGCCCGCTTGTCCTGACAGGTCTCCAAACCAGGAAAATGAACCATTTGAATGTTCTTCAATTTCCGAAAGCCTGGATTTCAGTTCCGGTAAATTTTTAATATTCAGGGTTATGGAGGGCTGATTAAACAGTTTGGTGTTCACACTGACGATATAATGCTTGCGAACCCATTCGTATCTGGTCCAGGCATTGCTGTAATGCTGCTGCTGGGACGTTAATACCGATTGGTCACGGTATTGAAATAAGGCAGCCTGCTGGGCGTGCAGCAACCCTGTAAACAGCAGCATCAGGCTCAGGGCCAGTACCGGAAGGGGTCTGCATTTTTTTGAATTTGATATAGTTCTTTTCATCACGATTGATTTTTACTGGTGAATAAAGTTGTTGAAGAAAATTGGAATCATTTTCCGGGCAAAGCTTTCATCATGGATTCAAGCTCCTTTATTCTGTTGTTCAGCTCCATGATATAAAGAGCCTGTTCCTCCAGTTTTTCCATCATCTTTGACTGCATCTGACCGAGATGCAAACCGTTATCTTCCAGTTCGCAGGCGGAAGGCACGCCGGGGAGGTGATTGTATTCATTGACATAATCCTGGAGTTCATCAATTGACAATTTCTTATAACCGGATTTAAATACATAGTCGGGCCAGTTTGCTTCGAGGGCCACACGCACCTCTTCTGCAATTAACTTTCCGCCGATGCATGCTATATAGCCGGTGGCGGGACCTGTGGTTCCAACACGGATTTCAGATGTGTAGACTTTGGTCGGGAAGTAGCCGCCCCAGTTTTCAACCGTACCACCGGAAGCCGAACCATAAACGCCAATCCTGGTACCTGCCGTTCCGCTGGCTGAGCCGTAAACTCCATAACCGGAACCTGTATATGCGCCAGCTGAAGAAAATCCCCTGACTCCGATATACCCTGCCTGACCATATACCCCATAGCCAATACCGTCACCGCCGCTGCAATGTCCAAATACGCCTCTTGCGTCGGATGAGGCATTGGTTTGCTGACCATAAATGGCATAGGAGGCTGAAGAGGTGCTGTCCGTGGTGGCGTATATTCCATATAATTTCCGGTTGGCTGCATTGGCACCATCCACATTTAACCGGGCTGTTGTAGAAACGCTGATGCCGATTCCGACACTGCCGTCACCGTTAACCTGGAACCTGTTTGAGCCGGCTACGTCCGCTTCGATAAACTGGAAATCATTGGGAGATCCTGCCGGAACTGTGATTTGCAAAATATCATTGGCAGAAGACGGAGGCGAAGTGCGCTCAAAATTGACGATCTGGCCTACTGATCCCACATAACTGGACACCGCATTTAAAGCCCTGAACGTACTGCTCGCCTGGATGTCAAGATAATAACCGGGGCTGTTGGTACCGATACCTACCTGGCCCAGGCTGTCTACTGCAAAACGATCCCCTGAATTATACAAGCGAAAAGTCTTGGAGGACTGATCATAATAGGTCCAGCAACTGGAGGTGCCATTTACAGCATATCCGTAAAAAGGTTTCAGGGCTGATCCCGTCTGGTTGATATACATACCACCGTAACTGGAAGCATTGGGGCTTTGAAGTACAAGATTTGCAGCACCAATGGTTGAAGAAGCACCCAAACCATAAAAATTGCCATTTTGAAAAATACCGCTGTTGACCAGGGCGCTTCCATTCCACTTCGGTACAAAATTCAAGACATTGGCGCCCACCTCCGGGTCTGTTTCCGTAAAGGAGGTCAGGTACCCGGCAGCGGCATGGTCACCCCAGGAATAGGCCGTATTCCAGTTGTCGGAATTCCCTCCGGTGGCTGTAATGACCCCATTCACATCCAGTTTCGTTGCAGGTGCAGCAGTACCTATTCCAACCAGGGCGCTATTGTCACCCAGCTGAACATTATTGGCTGCATCACGGTTCAGGACCTGGACACCTTTTATCCGGTACAAGGAATCCACACTCATGCTACCACCTTTTACCTCGAATTTAAAAACACCTGTGGAACTGCCGACAGCCACTTTCCCGTTGCCAGAAATGGCCATGCGAACCTGGTTGTTGGTTTTAAATTTTACCGTGTGGTTGGTGGTGGTCCCGATAAAATTGATGGAGGGATCGATATTGGAATTTCCGCGTAAATCCCAGTTACCCGTTGTTCCATTGGTTTGAGCCTGTAAAGGGTTCATTGCAGCGGCCAGTACAAATCCTGTTGCGCAGGCCATAATCAGATTGAATTTTCGTTTCATGTTATACAGTTTTATTGGTTAGGTGTTGGTTTCATGCAATAGTCAATAGTATCTTACCCATTAAAAAACAACTTGTTTTAATGGTAAAGGTGTACTCCGAAAAATATTATGGCCTGGGGACTGCTGGGCGGGCTTTGGTTGATCAGGCAAATATACAAAAGGAATTGAAAAATCCAAATAAAGTTGAAATTATTTTTCATAAAAAAGTGACCTGGCCCTGGTGTAAATTAAAAACTCAATCGAACCAAACAAACATGCGTACACATAGGCATCGGAGATCTGACGGACAGAGGCATCGTACCACCTTATATAGTTAAATAAAAATAAATGTTCTTCAAAAGGTAAAAACATTTGCTTTAAAAGGAAAAACCATTTACATATATACATACAGTTATATTGCGAAATAAAGTTGTCAGGATACATCGGATTTTAACCGATAATCATGCTGCCTCCATCCGGATCAAAACACTACCCTGTCTACAGATGAAACACCATGATTCTTCTCAACAAATTTGGCATGAGACTGATTCGCTCCAGGGGACATGAGCCCTGTTACAAATACTGAACAACCCGATATCCTGGTGAAAGCTCCCACGCTGCAGGCAATGGGGCATCGTTGAAATTTTATTATTCGCCTCCGGCGGCTGGAATTCACCCAAAGAGATTAAAATATTCAGAATCTCCGGATGTTAACCGGTAACAGGCCTAATGCATCACCGTAATCCGGCCTGAAAACTGCTTCCCGCTATTACCGGTGAGCCGCCAGGTATAGCTTCCCGTTTCAAGCTGTCCCGTATGCAGCTCAAAGCCGGTTTTAAAATTTAACCGGGAGTTGTGAAATACGGTCCTCCCTGAAATATCCCTGACCTCCATCTCATACATCGTATATGGATTTGCGTTACTGATTTCAAAACGAATCATTTCACCGGCCGGGTTCGGAAATACCTGGATGGATGATTCCTTTAAATTTTCGGGCAATGCAGCGGCCACGGGCTGGTGCCTGGGAAAACCGAGCTGCCAGATGGATTTATTTCCCGAATATCCGAATTCAATCACATACATCAGGGTATCGGTTAAAACGGCATCGAGCGGATAGCGGAATTTTTCGGCAATTTTCCAGCAATGAAAACGGTAATTGTCCGTATTGGTATCCTTTTCCATTTGCAGCATGAGCAGATCCTCACCGGAGTCATGAAAGGGAGCGAGCAGCGGTGAAGGATTGCCGGCAGCCGAATCACCACGTGTATAACTCAGAACAAAGGCACATCCGCGCAAATCATTGCCAAGGATACTGTCATGGTCGAAGGTGATGCCGAGAGGAGAACGGTGAGGGGTGAAACTGCGAATGGTCTGACCGGCACCTGAAGCATTATAGGTCAGACCGGTGATGCTGTCGCGCATGAAACCTGCATCTGGTCCCAGGTTCTCACAGGGAGGCTGCATGACAAGTCCCGGAGGAACGGGGGGAAAAAGGGAGTCGTTTGTAAACAAACCGTTATTCCAAGCCAGGCAGCTGTGGTTGATCAGTAAATCAGTTGCCGGATCATATCCCTGGTACTGCTGGGGATTTTCCGTACCGCCCATGATCCATGGAAAGCCATAATGATGTCCTTCTCTCAGCCAGTTGAGCTCATCCTCCACATCCCTGTCGCCGGAATTCTCGCAGCCAAAAAGTTCACCTGATGCATCGTAGGCGAAATCATAGGTGTTTCGTATGCCTCTGGCAAAAACCAGGTCGAGGGAGTCGAGCGATGCAGAATCCTTCGGGATCAGCAGGTTAGTGGCATTCGCCGGAATCCGGAGGATAACAGATGTTAAAGGCAGGTTTCTCAACAACGGAAATAAACCGTTGCGGGTATTCACCTCTCCGTGATCACCACGGGATCCGCTGCACACCAACAGGGTATCTCCGCCCAGGTTCAGGGTCATACCACTAAACAAATGATCAAAATCTCCTGCCGTTTCATAAGGAACTGTTTGCGCTACCGCCGACCATACCCTTTGAAATCCGGTTTGCAGCACTCCCTTCATGATCACTCCGGTGGTCAGCGCGGAATCCTTATTCAGGTTTCCCGATACGTATAAAACTGAATCCCGCATCTCCATCCCCTGCATAAAAGGAATGCCATGATCGGCCGTCGTATATAATAAGGTATCGGCAGCCGGACCGGAGGCGGGTATCGTCACCTTATAAATTTCCCCGCTCAATGTACCGTAATACAATGAACTGTCCAGGTTGCTGTAACAGATCCTGTTGGCACCGGCGGCAACCTGTACAACCTGTGAAATGGTCATGTCGGTCCGAAGTACAACAGGGGTCTGGCTGCAGGCAAGTCCTGACAAATGGAATATAATTATCGACAAGAAGTTTTTTTTCATGGCCAATTTTTTCTGAAAGATAAAAATTCCGGTGAGATGAAGCATCATGATCTCAAATGAAACATTTTTTGCCAGAATATCCGGGTTTGGAAACGTCACTACAGGCCAAGAGCCGGATTGAAATAACAATGGCTGATGTTGAACAGGCCAATAGGTTTACAGCCTCACCTTTGATCAGGACTTGTCGTAAATTCAAATGAACATCCGGATGGGTTGCCTGCTGTTTGACCGGGCCACCAAAGGAATCGGGGCGGCAACTGGCCTGGGCTCCGGATGGGCATCCGGATTCTGTGGAGAGAAGGCTTCCTGGTATGCCCGGGAAGAATTTTAATCCTGTTTTGATTCATATGCCGGCAGCGGGCAGAAAAGCCTCCTTGAAAAAATGCAGGTTTCAAGCCTGTTCTGATTTATTGCCCTGATTGAAGATATGGAAGGAAACTACCTGATGCTTCATTCTTCCGGTTAAAAAACCATGGCCGGTGGAAAGACGGTTTCAACAGACAGCCCGTCATCCAGGGCCGGTTTTATATTCAGGCTCCTGGTTTCCTGCCCGATTCGAGACTGAAGGCAGAAATTCATGTCCGGTACCTCAATCTTTCATTTAAAAATCCCGGTTCCCATCCCGGCAAAATTGTTTACTTTCGGCGGCTCATTTATTTCCCAATAAATCCGTTTATGAAACTACTGATCAGGATGCTGCGCATTTTTTTTACCACCTATGCGTCAATCGTCTATGGCATTTCCTTTTTCATTGTGATGCCCATTTACTTCCTGATCTTTAATTTTTATTCCCATAAACGGGCTCCGCATATTGCCCACAGGTTATCCCGGTTTTGGGCCAAGGGACTGTATATCTTATTTTTTATCCGGGCCAAAATCTTCAATAAGGAATTGATTGACCCGAACCAGACTTATGTATTTGTTGCCAACCATCTTTCCTTCGTAGACATTCCCTGTTACGCCCTTTCCTGCCGTAACACCTTCCGTTTTCTTTCCAAAGCCGAACTGGCGCGAATACCTGTGCTTGGTTATATTATCAGGAATTTATACATCACCGTAAACCGCAGTGATAAAAACGACCGTTCCCTGAGCCTGAAAAAAATGCGCCAGTCACTGGACGAAAATATTTCCGTTTTTCTTTGTCCGGAGGGCACCCGTAACCAGAGCAACGAACCCTTGCTCCCTTTTAAAGACGGAGCTTTCCGCCTGGCTATTGAATCGGGAAAACCCCTGGCAGTGCTGACGCTTTATAATTCAAACAACTTGTTAAATCCTGCCCGTTGGTTTGAACTCTCCCCGGGTATCGTATACGGCCAATGGAGCGAACCCATTCCCACCCATGAGCTGAAAGAGGAAGACCTGGAATTGCTGAAGACCAGGGTGAGGAACATCATGCTGAAAGCGCTCGATGATCTTAAACGCGCAAAACGATGAACCACCTGGTCATCATGTGCATGATACCAGTAAAAACGCTGACCAGGCCGCACTTCCTGCCTGTTTTTTTTCTGCTCACTTTTCAAGGTTTTTCCCAGATTATCGATGTCAGTAAGCCTCAGCAGCAATACCATACCCTTTATTTTAAAAATGAAACCGATACGCTGCCTTCCTTCCGGGGCGGACCGGACTCCCTGTTTCAGTTTATAACCGGACACTTTCATGCCGGAAGCAGCATGCCCGTTTCCCCCAAAAAGACTTTTCTCACCATTGCGGCATGTACGATCGATTCTAACGGAGTCCTCACGGAAGTATACCTGGAAAAACCTGCCGATTCCAGGGAGTCGCTCCCGGTGGAAACCGAACTTGAATTATTGCGGGTATTCCGTTTAATGCCGGCCTGGAACCCGGGTTATAAGGAAGGAAGGAAAGTCAATGCCATGGTTTATGTACCCCTGCGCTTTATGATCCGGGAGGGAGGAATGGAAATTTATAATTCCGGGCCCGAATATGTGGCGGGCGACGGAAAAAACAATAAAAACCTGAAATGGGCCATCATTGCCGTCAGCATTGTTTTGTTTACCGTCATCCTGCTGAAAGTTCTGTAAACGGCCCCGTTCTCTTTTTTCAGTCACCTTGTTTTTATCCGGCGCATGATTTAGTTTTGAAAAAATATTGAAAAGGAATGGGCATCATCCGGGATAAGGAAGAATACCGTAAACAATACGAATGGAGTGTATCCGATCCGGAAGCATTCTGGGCAGCCGAAGCCGGTCAGTTTCAGTGGAAACGAAAATGGAAAAACGTCCTGAAATGGAGTTTCGACCCTTACCGGGTAACCTGGTTTGAAGGCGGCAAACTGAACATCACAGAAAACTGTCTCGACCGGCACCTGGCGGAAAATGGTGATAAAACGGCCATCATCTGGGAGCCCAATGACCCGAACGAAACGGAATTAAAATTCACCTACCGGCAGCTTCATGAGCAGGTTTGCCGGTTTGCCAATGTGTTGAAAAAAAACGGCGCCAGAAAAGGTGACCGGATATGCATTTACATGCCCATGGTTCCCGAACTGGCCATTGCCGTTTTGGCCTGCGCCCGTATCGGTGCCATTCATTCGGTGGTATTTGCCGGGTTCTCTGCCAGGTCCCTGAGTGAGCGCATCAACGATTCCACCTGCAGCATCGTGCTCACCAGCGATGCCGCTTTTCGAGGAAATAAGGAGATCCCCATAAAAATTATCGTGGATGAAGCGCTTGAAACCTGTTCTTCCGTTAAAAGAGTCATTGTTTTAAAACGAACCCACGGCGATGTACCCATGCTGAAGGAGCGTGATGTTTGGTGGCACGAGGAAACGGCAGGTGTTAACAGTGATTGCCCGGCCGAAACGATGGATGCCGAGGATATGCTGTTTATCCTTTATACTTCCGGATCAACGGGTAAACCCAAAGGAGTGGTGCATACCACGGCAGGATACATGGTGTATGCCCAGTTTACATTTCTCAACGTCTTTCAGTACCTGGACCAGGAAATACACTGGTGTACAGCTGATGTTGGCTGGATCACCGGTCACACCTATATTATTTACGGACCCCTGCTGGCCGGTGCCACCACCCTGATGTTTGAAGGCATTCCTACCTTTCCCGATGCCGGCCGGTTTTGGGACGTGGTGGACAAATTCAAGGTGAATATCTTTTATACGGCTCCGACAGCTATCCGTTCGCTCATGGCCTACGGGCTGGACTTTGTGAATACCCGTGACCTGGGGTCGCTGCGGGTGCTGGGGACTGTGGGAGAGCCCATCAATGAAGAAGCCTGGCAATGGTACCATGAACATATAGGCAAAGGGTTATGCCCGGTTGTTGACACCTGGTGGCAAACAGAAACCGGTGGCATACTCATCTCGCCCCTGGCCGGCATCACCCGCCTGAAACCCACCTTTGCCACCCTCCCCCTGCCCGGTGTGCAGCCTGTACTGGTGAATGCAAAAGGAAAGGAACTGAACGGAAATAATGTGGAAGGAAACCTTTGTCTTAAATTTCCCTGGCCGGGCATGTTGCGGACCACGTATGGCGATCATGAACGGTGCGTGGAGAACTACTTCTCCACCTACAAAGGATTGTATTTTACCGGTGACGGCTGCAGAAGGGATCATGACGGGTATTACCGGATTATCGGGCGGGTGGATGATGTGATCAATGTTTCCGGTCACCGTCTGGGCACGGCAGAAGTAGAAAATGCCATCAATGAACATCCCCATGTGATTGAATCGGCCGTGGTCGGATATCCCCATGCCATCAAGGGACAGGGCATTTACGCCTACGTGATCTGCGAACATCCGCCGGAAAACGAACCCGAATTAAGAATTGAAATCCTCGATACGGTTTCCCGGATCATCGGCCCTATTGCCAAACCGGATAAAATTCAGTTTGTCAGCGGACTTCCCAAAACCCGTTCCGGAAAAATCATGCGCCGGATTCTGCGAAAAATTGCCGAAAAAGATACAGCCAACCTGGGGGATACTTCTACCCTTCTGGACCCTGCCATCGTGGATCAGATCATGCAGGGTGCCCTGGTATGATGTTCCGCTATGCTGCGAAATAAAATCCTCCTCAAATTACTTTCTCCAAAGGCATAGGTTATTTCCGTTGAAAAGCCGAGGATTTGCAGCACTTTTAACCTTCCCGGATTCGGGCCGGCCAACCCATTATCCGACTCATTGGACAAATTTTTCCGGTAACTGATCAAAAAAAATTGCTGGACCGGGGTTTTTTTTTTACTTTGACACCTCCTAAACAAACCCTTCAAATGAAAAAAATTATCCTTAACCTGGTTCTACCCGTGTTTTTAAATTTTCCGGCCCTGGTATTTTCCCAGGGTTTTAATTACGTCAATCATGCCGGAAGTACCGGTGAGGATGTTGCAACAGGTGTTTGTACCGATGCAAGCGGAAATGTGTATGTGACGGGGTATTATGGCGATTCCATCACGCTCGGCGGTTTTGTTTTGCATGCCACGTCCAGGGATGGATTCATTGTCAAATATAATCCTGCCGGTGCAGCCTTATGGGCAAAACGCATTACCAATGCCTCCACACAGGCAGGCTATGCGATTGACTGCGACAATGCCGGAAATATCTACGTGGCCGGCGACTATTCCGGTAGCGCTTCCCTGGACACCTTCAACCTGACTTCCAATGGGGGTTCCCAGGATATTTTTATCGCCAAACTGACTTCCTCCGGTACGGTTACCTGGCTGAAAACCATGGGCAGTAATGCCTCCAACGATCATGTTAACGGTATTGCCGTGGATGGATCGAACAATCTTTATCTCACGGGGGAATTTTCGGGAAACGCTGCTTTCGGAAACGGTGTAAGTCTGACCAGCATTAATCATCCCATCAATGGCGCATCAATCGATTGCTTTACCGCTAAATTCAATGTCTCGGGAATTTGCCAGTGGGCCGCCGGAGGGGGCAGTATCGGCACCGACAGGAGTTATGACATTGATGTGGACGCTTCCGGCAACTCGTATATAACGGGGTTCTACCAGAATAACGCCACCTTCAGCGGAAGTGTGCTGAATGCATCCGGACCGGTAGACGTCTTTGTTGCCGGTTATAATGCCTCCGGTTCATTAAACTTGTTATTCAGTGCCGCCAGCCCTGATTATGAAGCCGGTTACGGCATTACCCTGGATGGTCTCGGTAATTTTTATATTACCGGTTTACATGCAGGTTACCTGACTTTTGATACGATAACGGTTACCCCTAACGGATCTTATGATATGTTTCTGGCCAAATATACCACATCAGGTGATGTGCAGTGGGTGCAGTCAACCCTGAGCAGCCAGTGGGAATCAGGGGAGGCTGTGGCCGTGGATGACAAGGGTAATCCTTATGTATCAGGTACGGTATACCACGGCGGAACCAGCATGTTTAATGAAATATACATGACCAGTTTGGGGTACCATGATCCTTTTATCGTTAAATACAACCGTTTTGGAGAGTTTCAATGGGCCACCCGCGGAGGCAGTTACGATTATGACGGGCCGCAGGATATGGCGCTGGCCGATTCAGGGAAAGTATATGTTGCCGGTTATTATTCCGGGAGCCCGGCCACATTTGGAGCCTCCACCTTTAATTCAGCGGGAGGTTATGATATATTACTGCTGAAACTCCGGACAGACCTCTACACCGGTTCGATTTCGCCGGTCACCTTTTGCGCAGGACAGGCGGTGAATGTGCCGTTCCGGTCCGTCATACCGATGGCTGCAGGAAACACCTACTACGCCCAGCTTAGTGATAAAAAAGGACGATTCTCCAATGCCGTCACCATTGGTTCGCTTTCCACGACGGCAACAACCGGGAGCATCAGTGCGCTGATCCCGGATACCATACCCGAAGGAACGGCCTACCGTATCCGGGTCATTTCAACAGACTCGGCCCGAACCGGTGCAGATAACGGCAGCAACATCACCATTCATGCTTTGCCTTCGGCATTGATCACCTCGGCAGGTACCGACTTCTGTCCGGGTGACAGCCTGGCAATCCAGGCACAAACCGGTGCAGGTTATACTTTCCAGTGGCTGAATAATTTCATTCCCGTTTCAGGAGCTACCTCCTCAACTTATTATGCCAAACAAAGCGGGGTTTACAATGTCATAGTTTCCAACGCCAGCGGCTGTAACCGGACATCGGGCAGCATTTCTGTCACCAAGCGGAACAACCCGAATGCCACCATTACAGCCGTCGGATCCACCAGCTTTTGCAGCGGGGGATCGGTAAGCCTGAATGCCAATACGGGCAACAACTTCACATACCAATGGAAGAAAAACGGTGTCCTGATCAGCGGAGCCACGCTGTCCACCTACCAGGCTACCGCATCCGGAACGTATAAGGTTACTGTTACCAATGTCTACGGCTGTTCCAAAACCAGCAGCGGCACTTTGGTAACCGTATACAGCCTGCCCTCAGCTTCATTCACAGCCAACGGTCCGGTTACTTTCTGCAATGGCGACAGTGTTAAGTTTACGGCAAACAGCGGGATCAACTATTCATATGCGTGGAAAAAGAACGGGAACTTCATTCCGGGCGCCACCAGCCAGGTTTACACTGCTAAAACAGCCGGCGTATATCGCGTTGTGGTTACCAAGAGCAACGGATGCAGCAAAGCATCCGCCACCAAAACCGTAACCATTAATTGCCGCCTGGAAGAATATGCGGATGAAACGTTTTTCATTTTTCCGAACCCGGGAACAGGAGATTTCATCCTCCATACCGGTCAGCCCGGGGAAAGACTCCTGGTCAGCGTCATCCATATGACTGGACAGGCAACATGGAAAAAGGAATTGTTCACTGATCAGTCAGGAATGGTTTCGTTATCGCTTCACGATCTTCCTTCCGGTTTATACTTCATCGAACTGAAGGACAAAAACACCCGGTCCGTTCAAAAACTGGTGAAGACCAGCGAATAGTATAAAGGAAATTTCAAGCGAAACCGCATTGCCGTTTTGGGTTTATCCGGCAGAGACCGCTTATTTCAGACTAAAACATCAGCTGCAAGCGGGCATTGTAAAGGGCATATCCAATGACCTCCATATAAAGAAAATGTCAGTATCAGCTTAAAAAAATTAAAAGGCGAATCCTG
>CAYWHE010000058.1:0-19934 GCA_964458125.1 uncultured Flavobacteriaceae bacterium
GTCCGAAGTGAAAGTCGTAGTCGAATGAATCCCGGTAGCGAAGCGTATCGGGCTCCGGCCGGAGGCGAAAGTCCATAAAACAGCGGTTATCGTACATCGGCCAGCCAGATTGATTCCACCGGCTTGTTTTTCATGATATTAATCAGTTATAAAAATAATTATTGTCATGGAATCGTAAAAACAGGGCTTGTACATTTAAGCCTTGAATAACAGAGCCCGTAAACTAATTTAAAAAATTAATGACTATGAAAAAGTTAGCATTATTATTGGGATTATGGACGGCGCAATCCGTTAACGGGTATGCACAGATAACAGGTTCGGCACATGATTTTTCCGGGAACAGTTGGAATACGACAACTGAAATCTGTATAGTATGTCACACTCCTCATAATTCACAGACCTTGCCGGATGCCCCGTTATGGAATCACCAGTTAAGCGCTGTTACCAATTACACCTTATATACCAATGCTGTTTCAGGCACATTTGATGCCACTGCAGGTCAACCGGACGGAGCGTCCAAATTGTGCCTCAGTTGCCATGATGGAACTGTAGCCCTTGAAAATTTCGGATCCATAACCACGGGCACTCATTTTATACCGGGACTTTATAACCTGGGTACCAACCTGAGCAACGACCATCCGATTTCATTTGTTTACAACAATGCATTAGCCAATACCGATGGCGGCCTGTTCAATCCCACCACCCAACCTTCGGGCCTGGGGGGCACCATCCAGAACGACTTGCTGATTTCAAACAAGATGCAGTGTTCTTCCTGCCATGATGTACATAACAAGTACAATCTCCAGTATCTCCTGAAAAAGGATAATACGGGCAGTGCACTTTGTCTGACCTGTCATAATAAATAATCTCACATTTTCTTTCCGGAGGCTCGGACTTCCTCATGTGAACCGTATCAGTTCCGCTCCGGGATTGCCGGAAAGGCTTTGCGTATTCCGGGCTGGCAAGGGGACCGGTCATGAGGTTCTGGTAAAACAGGACGGTACTTCAAACCTGAACCATCGCCATCCCCGGGGAAGTGAACAATTCGCATGAACTAAAGCAGCACCTATGATGACAGCCGGTTTTTTTAAGAACGTTCTGCCTGCCGCGGCAGGTCTGCTTTTACTGACTTCCTGTTCCAGGCACCTTCGCGGTACGGATAATGTTTCGGCCATTGTCTATCCTTCACCACCCGATACGGCCAGGATACAGTTTCTGACATCCATTAAAGGTTCGGCGGATGTAAAAAAGCAAAGAACAAAATTTTCAAAATATATTTTCGGGGAAGATCTTCCCTTACCGGTACAAAAGCCGTACGGCATTTCCATTTTTAACGGCAAACTGGTTATCTGCGATGTTGATCTCAAAGGGCTGGACATTCTTGATTTCAATAAAAAAACATTTGAGCAGTTTAAACCTGAAGGAAAGGGCCGCCTCAAATTACCAGTCAATTGTTTTATCGATCCAAATGGAATTCTTTATGTCGCGGATGTGGAGCGGCATGAAATTGTGGTATTCGACTGGCACAATAATTATATCAACAGTTTTGGAGATACGGGAACTTTTAAGCCAACCGATGTATTCGTATTCGGAGACAAGGTATATGTGACGGACGCCGCCGGGAACAAGGTGAACATTTACCGGAAGGGATTTTTAAACCTGATTGATTATTTTCCGAAAGCTCAAAAAGGGGATTCCGGATATTTGTTTCAGCCAACCAATATTTATGTTACCGGTGACAAAATATATATCAGCGATTTTGGTGATTTTAAAATTAAAATCTATTCCCATGACGGGAATTTTCTTGGCTCCGTTGGAAGTTACGGAAAGATGCCCGGTCAGTTTGTAAGACCAAAAGGGATTGCCGTTGACAGTGCAGCCAATCTGTTCGTGGTGGATGCGGGTTTCGAGAATGTTCAGTTGTTTAACAACGATGGCCGGTTGCTGATGTATTTTGGAGGCGCCTATAAGGGCGCCGGTGATATGTGGCTGCCTGCCAAAGTATGCATCGATTATAATAATAAAAGGTATTTCAGCAGGTTTGTAAATCCGTCCTATGATTTAAAGTACCTCATTTTTGTGACGAATCAGTATGGCCCGGACAAAATAAATGTTTACGGGGCGATTGAACCGGCAAGAAAAAAAGAATAACCATTTCGATTTCATCCTTTTGAAATTTGAACGATTATAAGCAGGGCATCCCCATCATGAAACATAAAGGTTATAGTGGTTTTTTATTCACAGGCGTGGCGCTGGTTCTGTTTATTCAGTGTTCGCCCATGCGGGTCCACCGGACGCTCAGCATTTTTTTTGATGGCGTTCCGGATTCAACCCAGGCTGTCCGGAAACCTGTTCAAAACCATCTAAGCGCCGCTGTTTCCATAACCAATGACAGCGCCGTCCTATCCGGGAAAGCGGAGTTAAAATTTAAACTGCATAAGCCTTACCAGGAACATCAGTGTGAACAATGTCATGATGCCGTTAATATTGGCCGCCTGAAGAAGCCGCAACCGGATCTTTGTTATTCCTGTCATGATAATTATACTGAAAAGTATGCATTCGTTCATGGTCCCGTTTCATCGGGTCATTGCCTGGCTTGTCATAATCCCCACCTGTCGGAAAACCGGAAACTGCTGACCCGTTCGGAGGATCGGATTTGCTCTTACTGTCACCGGTCTGAACAGGTTCTTGAGAATAAAGTTCATCAGCAGGCCGCTTCCGTCACCGATTGCCTGCATTGCCATCATGCTCATGGCGGCAAGGATCATTACATGGTTAACTGATATACCCGCATGAAAAAACTGACGGTCCTATTGCTTCTGCTCATCCTGGCGTCTGCAACATTTGCGCAGCGCAACGATGAGGAGATTCGTTTTTGGAGACTGACTTCCTTTTCCGGCGAACTTGGTTTAAGGGGGTTATACCGTAATCTGACTTCCACAATTAATGAGGGAAAGGACAGGCAGCACAGCAGCATGTACGGAGGAATCTTTTCATTACGAACCAGCAGTTATTTCTGGACACCGCGGTTTCTGATCATCCAGGCGGACGGTGAGTTTAATCCCGAGAAAAGCACTGACAATTACCTCGCTGTTCCGGATCAGGCCGAAGTAAGAACGCTTGGAAGGTTAGGCATTTCCACCTTGTTTTTTGCCCAAAAACCGCTGTCGCTGACCCTGTTTGGTCATCTGGACCAGGGATACAGCAACCGCGAAAACCTGACCAGTCTGAAAACGGATAACAAGGATTTTGGCGGTTTGCTGACCTTTTCCAACAAAGTACTTCCCGCCCGGTTTAGTTATAAAAGAAGTTGGTCAAAAGTCAATGAAATTCCCGGCCAAAGGATTTATGATATCAGGCAGGAAAACTATATGGCATCCGTCAGCCGGAATTTTGGTGCTGTCAGTAAAAATGAACTCATTTACACGCATGATGCCTATGTATCCAGGCAATATCAAATGATTCCGGTCAGTGTCATTTCGGATAACCTCAGCCTTTCAAACCAGGTCGTTTTTGACCGTAATCAGCAGTATAAGCTGAATTCCTTTATGTCTGCGCTAAACCAGGCCAGGAACCAGCGTTTGAGGCGTTACCAGGTCGTTGAATCCCTGTCGCTACGCCTGCCACGCCGGTTGAATGTTTATGGCAATTATTCCTTTTACCGCTATGAATGGCTGCAGTCGGAATCCGATCAGCATAATGCAGGAGTCCGGTTTGACCATAAGCTTTATGAGAGCCTGAACAGCAGCATTTTTACGGATTATACGGACACGAGACATTCGCTCTACCGGGAATCCGTTTCAAAGGGAGGGATTGATCTGATGTATCAGAAAAAAATTCCGGGCAAAGGCCTGCTTACGCTGGCCTACCGTTATGAACGCCAGCACAGGAACCAGGTCAGTGACGCGGTGGAGCTTGAGCTGAAGAATGAACCCTATACGTTAACTGACGGCAAATTTGTTTTACTCGACAAGGCCTATGTAACTATCGCCAGTATTTTTGTGACGGATCTGACCGGCGCTATCGTCTATCAGCCCAATCTGGATTACCTGGTAATTCCGTGGAATAATTTTACCGAAATCCGGAGAATACCCGGCGGGCAAATTGCCAACAACGCGGTAGTCCTGGTCAGCTATACGGCCACCCAGCCGGGTTCCTACCGGTATGACGTAAACGCGCACAACGTCTCGGCAAGCCTGATTTTTTTTAACCGGCTGCTGGAATTGTATTACCGGTATATGGAACGAAATTACGTTAACCTTCATCAGGCGGAGTACCTGACGATAGACTACCTGCATCAGCATATTTACGGCGTTAAACTCGCTTACCGGATGGCCTCCGCCGGTGCCGAATACGATGATTACCAAAGCACCCTGGTTCCCTATAAAATGGTTCATTATTATGTGACCCTCCAGGGCGATATCCGGAACAGGGTGATGTATTCCCTGACAGGCAACATCCGGACCTACAAACTGACGGGTGATGATGTTATTCAGAAATACAATGACGTGACGGGCAATATCAGTTACGGCATAAGCACCAACACGCGGTTCAATTTAAACATGTCTTACTGGCACCAGACAGGTACCGGAATAGACCTGAAATTGCTGAATGCAAGATTGGAATGTGTAACGGGTTTCAGAAAAATATATATATCGGCCGGACTGGATTTATACCGGAGAACCTACCTGGACGAAAACCTTTTCTTCGAAGGAGGATCGTTAAAAATTTACAGAAAATTCTGATGCGACTTAACGTGCCATGAAGAGCATTCCATTATTCATACTCCTGATCTGGACCTTTTCCATTTCCGGCACCTCCGGCCAGACCAGCCAGGCGGAAAAAAACTGCCTCGATTGTCATGGAAAACTGGTTCAGAAGAATTTGGTGCATCAGCCTGTTTCCGGCACCTGCATGAACTGTCACAAATCCAATGGAAAGGCGCATCCCAGCGAAGACTGGGAAGGATTTGCCCTGACCGAAAAGCTTCCGCAATTATGCTACAACTGTCATTCCGACACCTACAACCAGGCGCACATTCATCCGCCTGTAAAGGAAGGCGATTGTCTTTCCTGCCATGATGTTCACAGTTCGCCCAATAAGCATCTGATTTCGCAACAGGTTCCGGAACAATGTTATTTTTGTCATACCGACCTCAGGAAATCCGTGGAAACATCGGCGGTGATTCACGGTGCCATGAAAGAAGGTACGTCCTGCTTAAATTGCCATTCCCCCCATGGATCCGGGGTGAAGAAAATTCTCCTGGCTGAAGAGCAGAACACCTGCATGAACTGCCACAACAAGCCGGTAAAAGTTGACGACAGGACCATCAGGAACATGAAACAATTTATTGAAGGAAGCAAATACGTTCATGGAGCCATTGAAAACAACGGATGTGCTGTTTGCCACAATCCTCATGCTTCAGGCAATAAAAACCTGCTGACGGCATCCTATCCGGATAACAATTATGCTCCCGGCAAAAAGGTCCAATACCAATTGTGTTTTTCCTGTCATGAAAGTTCGCTGATCGAAGATTCCACCTCCCGCGAGACCGGTTTCAGAAACGGCGATCAAAATCTTCACTTCATGCATGTCAGTAAGGACAAGGGCCGGAGCTGCGGCAATTGCCATAACGTGCATGCCTCCGGTAATCTTTACCTGCTCGCCGATCAGGTGAAATTTGGATCCTGGGAAATGCCGGTTGGATTTAAACGGATCGAAAAGGGCGGATCCTGTTCCCCGGGTTGTCATAGTGAAAAATCTTATAAAAGGCAGTAGCCTGAAGTATAAAAAGGTGAATCGATAGCGTTTGCCGGAAAAAAGCCATCAATCTGATGAAAAAAATAATTCTTTTCGTGGTTGCCGTATTGTTCCTGGGATCCTGTCATCCGGACCGGGAGCCTGCCCGGGAACCTCACCTTCAGCCGGATGACAACATGGTCATTGTGCAGGAAGTGCTTCAGACAACCCGGTATACTTATCTGCAGGTCCGCAGTAAGGACAGCACCTGCTGGCTTGCCATGCCGCTTACGCAGGCCGCAACCGGCGAAACATGCTATTATGTTAATGCAATGCTCATGCGTGATTTTCACAGCAGGGAATTGAACAGAACCTTTGATGCCGTCTATTTTATTGACGGGATCCACCGGGGACCCCATGCTCAAAATTCACAGGCCCGTTCCCGTGTTCCCGCTGCCGGTGAAGATATTTCATCTGAGGTTTCAATGGCCGGGACCAAACGTTCACTCGCCGAACCGCATTCCGGTTCCACCGCGCAAATTATTCGAAGAACGGACATTCAGGTAAAACCGGAAAAGGATATTGTCACCATTTCACAATTATTTTCCGGGAAGAACAGGTACGCGGAAAAAATCATCCGGGTTAAGGGAACGGTGACCCGTATCAACCCCGGAATTCTGCACCGGAACTGGATTCACATCCAGGACGGAACATCATTTGAAAATAATTTTGATCTCACCGTAACCACCACCATGGAAGTAAAACCGGACGATATGGTTACTTTTGAAGGCAGGATTTCCCTGAATAAGGATTTCGGATACGGATATTTTTACGCCATGATCATGGAGGATGCTGTGATTAAATGATGGCCCGGAAGATACAGCCCGGCCGGTTTTTATCGCACTCAATGCCATGCCCGGGCGGCGTTGAAATAGTTCCTCAGCGCATGCTTAAACTATCTGGTCTGCAACAGTGCAGCCTGGTTCAAAAGGATTAACTATTTATACTAACACACCTGACTGAGTCCTATGAAAAGCATTTTGAGAATTTTTATTTCTTCGAAAATGATGCTGTTGTTGCTGCTTGTTTTTATGGCGGCAACCGCAACGGCCACCTTTATCGAAGAAAAATACGATACCCAGACGGCCAGGCTTCTGGTGTATAATGCCAGATGGTTTGAAATACTCCTGGTATTGCTGGCGTTGAATTTTATCGGCCATATTAACCGGTATAAACTGATGCGAAAAGGCAAGTTCGGAGGTTTGGTGTTTCACCTGGCCTTCATTATCCTGATCCTTGGAGCAGGCGTTACGCGCTATATCGGATACGAAGGTACCATGCACATCCGTGAAGGAGAGTCGAGCAACATCCTGTATACTTCCGAACCCTATTTCCAGGCGGTGATCGAAGAAAAGGGCGGGAAGTACAACCATGATTTCCCTTTTTATACAAGCGCCCTGAAGAAAAATTCGTTTCATTTTAAAATGGAAACCGGGGAAAGCGGAGCTATTGATTTTCGTTACAGGGGTATGATTAAAAACGCCATCGATACCCTGATCGAACATGCTCCCGGAGGGACCGCTTACCTGAAACTTGTACTGGCCGGTGAAAACGGAAGAGAGAACCTGCTGCTCAGGGACGGTGAAATTGCGGCAACCGGTCATACGGTGATTGCCTTCAATAACGGCAGCCGGCAGGATGCCATACGTATAACCGGGAAAAACGGGCGGTTCCAAATCCGGTCGCCGCATGAAATCATGCGCACCAGGATGCCGGAAATGACCATGGATACCATTTTTAAAAACGAACCGGCTGCTTTTGAAAGGAGCTGCCTGCATGAAATCCCGGAGACCGGACTTCAATTCGTACTTGCAGCCAGTTATGACAGCGCGGTTAAAAAGAAGGTGCAGGGTACTGCCGATCAGAGCGATGCTGACGCCCTGCAGGTTGATGTGACCGTAAACGGCCATACGCATACCGTGGAAGTACTGGGAGGGGATGCCTTTATTGCCGGTTTCCAGGATGCTGCCATCGGAGCGCTGAATTTAAAAATGGCCTACGGCAAAAAAGCCGTCGTGCTTCCTTTTCAAATCGGACTGGATGATTTTATCCTGGAACGCTACCCGGGTTCGATGAGCCCGTCTTCTTTTGCCAGTGAAATTACCCTGGAAGACCATGCGCGAGGCATCACCGAAAAGCATCGCATTTTTATGAACAATGTCCTGGATTATGGCGGCTACCGTTTTTTTCAGTCGTCCTATGACCGTGATGAACGGGGTACCATTCTTTCGGTGAACCACGATTTTTGGGGAACAACGATTTCCTACGCAGGCTATCTGCTTCTGGCCGTTGGATTTCTGTTTACCCTGTTAAGCAAATCCTCGCATTACGCTTCTCTCCGTCACCGGATGAAGGACATGCGACTGAAATCCGGAACAGGTGTATGGGTCATTGCAGGCCTGTTGCTTGCAACGCCGGAGCTATACGCACAGAACAGAAATCAGAATATTTCTCCCGCGCATGCGGACCGTTTCGCGAGACTGATCGTGCAGACCAATGACGGCAGGTTTGAACCGGTGCATACACTGGCCATGGATGTGCTGCATAAGATATCCCGGCAGAACCGGCTGGACATTCCCGGCAGGGGTGAGATGAATGCCGTGCAGGTATTGCTTGATATGCCGCTGAATGCAGCATTCTGGAAACAACAAAAGATCATTTATATCCGGGAGGCGGCGGTGCGTGCCGTTTTGGGCATCAGCGGCAGAAACGCCTCCTTTAACGATTTCCTGGATCAGGATAATAATTATAAGCTTGCTGATTTTGTGAATACAGCCTTCAGAAAAAAACCCGCGGAACAAAACACATTTGACAGGGAGATTATTAAAGCGGATGAACGCGCCAATATCATGATGATGGTCCTTCAGGGAAGCCTGTTGAAACTCTTCCCCGTTAAAGGAATGACGAATAACACCTGGATCAGCTGGAATGATTCGCTGGCGCTGATCCCGTTAACCGGAAACCTGTCGGTTTTGAATGATGATTTGCAGCTTCAGGACTTTAATTACCGCAACCTGTTTGGTCATTATTTAACGGAACTGGTAAAGGCCGCAAAGACTGGTGACTATGCCGTGGTCGACAGGATATGCGGTTATTTTAATTCCATTCAGCGTCAAAGCCCTGCACAATCCCTGTTGCCTTCCCCCGGCCGCGCCGGCCTGGAAATAGTATATAACGAGGCCGGAATATTTGAATGGCTCAGAAATATTTACGGCCTGCTGGGAGCGGGGCTTCTTACACTTGCGCTCGTTGATCTCCTCCGGTCAACAGGTGTCCGCTGGCTGAATCGCCTGCTGAACCTGTTTTCCGTTTTGCTGATCCTGGCATTTGTTTATCATACGGCTGGTTTGGGATTACGATGGTACCTGACAGGACATGCCCCCTGGAGTAACGGCTACGAAGCACTGTTGCTGATTTCCTGGGCAGGGCTTCTGGCCGGAATTTCATTCATGCGCTATTCAAAAATCACGCTGGCCGCAACCGCCTGGCTCGCCTTTTTTATCCTGATGACAGCCGGTCATAGCAGTTATGATCCGCAGCTGACTAATCTGCAACCGGTGCTTAAATCGTATTGGCTGATTATACATGTCGCCACGCTCACTATCAGCTACGGATTTCTCGGTCTTGGTTTTATCCTTGCACTGATCAATATCATGCTGATGATTTTCAGGACCGGTGAAAATGAAACCCGGCTGAATGCCGCCATCGGCCAACTGACCTGCATCAATGAAATGAATCTGACGGTCGGGGTTTTTCTTGCCACGCTGGGCACTTTCCTGGGAGGCGTTTGGGCGAACGAATCCTGGGGCCGTTACTGGGGCTGGGATGCCAAGGAAACCTGGGCGCTGATCATTGTGATCGCGTATACCCTGGTGCTTCACTTCAGGCTTGTTCCAAAATTGAAAGGTGAATTTATTTTCAATGCAGGAGCAGTAATCGCTTTCGGCAGTGTGCTGATGACTTTTATCGGGGTTAACTATTATCTCTCCAAAGGCCTGCACAGCTATGCTTCGGGCGATACCCCCGTTTTTCCATGGTGGGCCTGGGCAAGTATCCTGGTTTTAACCGCTATGCTGGTTTATGCCGGAATTCGGGATGCATCCCTGATTAATAAACCGAAGGGCGGTCAGGCATGATCCGGTACAATGGCTGAGGTCCGTTGGCAAGGAGCAAAACTCAGATCAGTCAGGTTAACCGCAGTTAAAATCAGTTGACTTCCATCGCCGGATTCATTGGGCATCAACCATCCCTGGTATGAATCCATGAACCAAAATTCCCATGCAGGCAGCGGCGTGCTTTTCATGCTCCTCCAGAGGGACTGATCAGCATCCGGATTCAATGCACTGCATTTTGAACAGGAAAGTTTCACTGTCCAATTATTATTGTCCGTCAAAAGTCTGAATGACCAGCCGTATAAATTTACCGCTTTACAAGTAATGAAACGGAATGATAAGAAAGAAAGTTTACTCCTGCAGGTAGTCATGATTTCCGGTAATACACGCCGGCAAGAACGGTCCTTTAATTTGCTATATTTACAGCAAATTACAGGCAGATGCACCCACGTTTTTTCAGGTGTTTATGGTCGGACCTTATGTATAGGTTGAGTTCCGTCATTTTTATGCCTGTCCTGTTATTGATTTCGGGCGGAACGCTGAAGGCCCAGAAAAATACAGCCGAACGGGTATATAAAAAAGTGAATCCGGCTGTGGTCACCATATTTTCCTATGATGCGGGCGGCCAGCGGATAGGCCAGGCCAGCGGCGTGGTGATCGATAAAAAGGGAAATATAGCCACCAACCTGCATCTGCTTCATACCGGTGACAGGATGATCAGCAGCATGGAGATCAGGCAGGGCAATCAGGTATATGCTGTTTCAGGCATCCGAGGTTATGATCAGGATAATGATCTGATGATCATGACCAGTCAAGCTGCCGGGTTACCTGCCGTACCCCTGGCCAACAGCGATGAAGTTGCAGTCGGGCAGAAAATTTATACGGTTGGCAGTCCGGCCGGATTTGAAAATTCCATTTCGGAAGGGATCGTCAGCGGGGTGCGAACGGAAGGAGCGCTGAAAAGAATTCAGCTGACCGCCCCCGTATCATCAGGCAGCAGCGGTGGAGCAGCCGTCAACGCAAAGGGTGAGCTGATCGGGATATGCAACATGATCATCGGCAACGCCCAGAACATTAATTTTGCGATTCCATCCAATGCCCTTCGGAACCTTGCGCTCAGGGAACCCGCCAGGGATTTTTCGGATATGGCCTCTTTTTTTACCTGTGCAGGCGAATACCAGTTGGAAAATGAAGCTTACCAGGCGGCTTTTCATTATTTCAGTGAAGCAAGAGCCAGAAAGGAGGATGCGGATATCCTGATCCGCCTGGCACAAACGGCCCGTCTCAATAAAAGCATTGCAGTCTCCATCCGGTACGCCAGGAAAGCCCTCGCTTACAAGCCGGAAGCTCCCGGCGCCCTGATGATACTGGCAAGGGCGTATTTAACTTACGATAAAAAGGACTCCTCGTTTTATTATATCAACAGGTTGTTGAAAGCCGATTCCCTTCAGGCGGAAGCCTGGTTTCTGAAAGCCGAATGGGCCATGCGAAGTCAGCATTGCCGCGAGGCGATCGGGTTGGCGGAAAAGGCCGCTCAACTTGGCTATAAGGATCCTGACCGCTTCCGGCTGCTGGCTTTCTGCCATGGTCTGAACGGCCAGTACCGGCAGGCTATCGACCTGGCCAATCAGTACCTGGCCTTTAATCCAAAAGACGAGGAGATGCTCGTCAGCCTGGGCACCTCGTATTATGGGTTGGAATATTATAACGAAGCCTGCGACAGAGCTAAGGCCGCCATAAGGATTAACCCGGCCTCGGGCGAAGCCTTGCTGCTCCTGGGCATGGCCGAACAGAAACTCAGGCATTTCAGGGAAGCCGAAGAGGCCGCCCTGCAACTGATCCGGCTCGAACCCGATAATCCGGCGGGATATGGCCTGATGTGCAACATTTCCGTCAACCGTTCCGACCTTGCCACAGCGATGAACTACAGCAGGAAAGTACTGGAAATTGATTCGGCATTTTCGACCGCATACAGCATTGCTTCGCTTTATTACCTGAAACGAAACATGACCGACAGCGCCCTGTACTTCAGGCAACTGGGCCGTTTGCATGAAACCGACTCCATCCGTTTCTTTACGCCGGATCGACGGTTCATGCGAAACCGCAGACAGGCCAGGGATCCGGACCCGGACAACGGATCATGCACCTTCCGGATCGGAGGCAATAATTACAGAAACCCCGGAAGCCTGGTGTACTTTAAAGAAACGCCGTTATTATCCATGAACGACTGGAAGGAAAAGGAACTTCCTGTTTTCAGCATGGATCTCTATACGAGGGATAACCGGTTACGCACCAAAATCGTAAACAACAAGCGCGTTTCGGGCGACCCCGATTACGTGCAGATCACCAGCCTTCCGGATGAATGCATGGTCATAGAAAAAGAATCCCAGGTGATCCTGTTTCATGCCAAAAGGGAGGCCGGCGAAAAAGGCTGCATCATCCAGGTCTGGCTCAACATGGTCATTCCGGGTTCGGATATTTTTCAGGCTTCCCCCGAGGCCTCCAACAGCAGGAACTATTTCGGAAGCGACAATACCTTCACCAATATTAAAACCTGCTTTTCTTTTGAATAAGGGCCCGTCGCCTGCGATGACGCCTCTTCCCGCGTCCTGCTTCCGCCCGTGTTGTTGTTCCGGAACCCGGACCGGAACGCACCTCAGGCTTTCCATACCGGCCGGAACAGGCAGAATGCATACCTTTGCCCATTCGTCAATCCGCTGATACCTTGCCAGAATTGAAAATTTCGGATTCTTACCTGCACGACCAAACGGCGGCCGGTAAAAAGTTATATGCGTACCAGCAGGATGCCATTGAGGAAATCTTAAAGCGCCTCCATGAACATCCCGCCCGCTACAACCTGCTCTACCAGCTGCCTACGGGTGGGGGCAAGACGGTCATTTTCTCGGAGATCGCCAGGCGGTTTATCCATAGCACCGGAAAAAAAGTGCTGATCCTGACCCACCGTGTTGAACTGTGCGCCCAGACTTCGCAGATGCTGAAAGAATTCGGGGTGCGAAACAAGGTCATCAGCAGGGAGGTCAAAGAATTGCCCGTTCCCAACGACTACCAGTGTTTTGTAGCCATGGTGGAAACGCTGAATAACCGCCTTCGCGATAAAATCCTGAACCTGGATAATGTGGGGCTGATGATTGTGGATGAGGCCCACTACAATGCTTTCGGCAAGTTGTTTAAGTTTTATGAAAAGGGTGTTGTATTGGGTGTAACCGCAACACCACTGAGTTCAAATATCAACCTGCCGATGAAGGATACGTACGATGAGCTGATCGTTGGCGAATCCATCGCTTCCCTGATCGAGATGGGATTCCTGGCCAAAGCCGTTACGTATAGCCATCACGTTGGCCTGACCTCCCTCCGGGTGGGAAGAAACGGCGACTATACGGTAAGTTCTTCCGAGCGGCTGTATAACCAGCACAGCATGCAGGATAAGCTCCTGAGCGCCTACCAGGAAACGAGCGCCGGAAAAAAAACCCTTATCTTCAACAACGGGATAGATACCTCGAAGCATGTTTACCACACCTTTACCCAGGCCGGTTATGAAATCAGGCACCTGGACCATACCCATTCGGACAAGGAGCGGAAGGAAATCCTGGACTGGTTCAGGAACAAGCCCGATGCCATCCTGACTTCCGTCAGTATTCTGACCATGGGTTTTGATGAACCGGCCATCGAAAGCATTATCCTGAACCGGGCGACAAAATCCCTGACGCTTTATTTTCAGATGATCGGTCGGGGATCCCGCGTGTTGCCGGGCAAAACATCTTTCAGCATCGTGGACCTGGGCAATAACCTGAGCCGTTTCGGGTTCTGGGATGCCTGGGTGGACTGGGCCTCCATCTTCCGGTCACCGGAACTTTACCTGGCCGGAATAAAAAGCGATGAGGAACTGGAACGTCACTACCAATATACGATGCCGGAAGAACTGCGAAGTAAATTCAGTCTGTCGGCCCGTATTGATTTTGATGTTAAAGAAGAACATAAGCGGGCATTGGCCGGAAAACACCGCCCCAAGGTGGTGATTGACCGCTCCATTGAACAGCATGTAAAGATGTGCAGGGAAAACAGCCTTGATTTAAACGAAGCGTTGCACCTGGCCCGCCTGCTCATGGAAGAAATCGAATACCGGGTACGGGTTTATTCCCGCTGCTTAAGCAAGACTTCTGAAAGTTACGTGGGCTGGCTGAGGGATGAATATAACCGCAGACTGAGGGCGGGATTGATGAGGAGTTACCACCCGGCTGAGGATGAATCGGATGAACAGGCTGATGAATAGTTATCACGCCTGAAGAATGCGGAGTCTACCAGACCGCCTGCACCATTCGTAGGGCGTACCGGATTTTTTTCATGGCCCGCTTTCTGAAACGCCGGCGCCTCCGGGTGGACCAGGAAATCATGAACGCCTGCCGGCTGTTTTCTGATTTTCTGACCTTGAAAAATACGTCAGGCGAATGGAGTCCCTGCATTATGCCTGGAGCGTTCGCGAAAGGTTAATCACACCTGCGCTTGCACACCAAAAAGTAATTCAGCAGGCCGGTGAACGTAATATGGAAACGAAACCGGATTTTTCTGCAGAAAAATGAAAAAAAATCAACTGCATTTCAGATATTTCAAAAAGTATTACCTTAATGTCCTGAAACTTCAAACCTGCCAATAAAAAAACGACTATGACAACTAAAAAACTTTTGATGCTGCTTGCGGCGCTGTTTATAAGCCGGGCTGCCGTCAGCCAGGATACGATCGTGATTCAGGAGTCCGGCCAGTCGGACTGGGCCTTGGGCACCCTGGACAGCTTAACTACCTGGTCGGATACGCTGGGGCTGGATACCGTGCGCAGCTACCATTTTTTATTTACCAATTGCGGGCAAACCGGTTTATCAGGTCCCTCGCAAAGCAGCATCACCAATGCCTATGCGGGCACCGATTTGGCCGGGGCGGTAACGGGCCTGAACGGCATTCAGCAATGGCAAACGCCGGAAGGGGGCCTGTTCCATTTTAAGGCCGCCGGGGCGGGGCACAATGCGGATTCACTAATCCGCGGAGCAGTTTTACAGGCTGATTTTGAACTCTCCAAAGCTACCGGTTTATTTATCCTGGCCGGGCAGACGGGGGCTTCACCGCGAGGCGGAAACGGAGGAACCTTTGTTGCCTTTTCAGCGGATACCACACCCTTACTGGTGGCGGGAGGCGCTGCCGGCATGCGCAGTTACGTGGATGCGGCGAACCGGGGAAGCACGGCTACCAGCGGACAGAGCGTATCGGGTCCGGGGTGCAGCGCTGCAGGCGGAATTGCCGGTAGCGGAGGATTGGCACTTGGCGGCGGCAACTGCAGTGGCGCAGGCGGCGGTTTTTACGGCAACGGACAGGGCTGCGGCGGAGGCTTCTCCTTTGTAAACGGAGGAGCCGGGGGGAACACCTCCTATGCAGGCGGCTTTGGAGGAGGAGGAGGTGTCAACAGTGCGTCTTCACCGGGAGGCGGAGGCGGGTATTCGGGTGGCAGCGTTCATTATACCGGCGGGGGATCATCCTGCGCCGGCGGCGGCGGCAGTTTTATTGATTCCACCGGAATTCATATTGCCACAAGCGATGGCTATTATGACAACAACACCACATTTAACGGGGATTCCATCAAATCCCTGGATGAATGGAGGATTGGTGACGGGTATGTGGCTGCTGACGCTATGCGGTACGTGGAAAGCGGTGTGCGAACGTCACCCGTATATGACATTTCAACCCCGTCGTCATTTCACGACACTTCATCCGTTACCTGGAATGCGGAGACCTTCACCGGGACGTCCGTTACGGTGGAAACCCGTTTTTCAACCGACGGAGGAAACCTGTGGACGGCCTGGGATACGGTTACCAACGGCGGCCGGGTGGCAGGATTACTGCCGGGTATGGTGATGGACAGCGCCCGCCTTCAGACCCGGATCACGCTTGCAACCGCCGCACGCTTTGCATCCCCCCGGTTGTTTTCCATTGCGGTAACGGTTATCAATAACCCCACCACCACGGGAATAACAGACGGAGGCGTGGATTGGTCCATCGCCGGAGTGTATCCCAACCCCTTTGATCAGCAAATCAGCGTCAGCTGCTTCCTGCCCCGTCAGGCCAGGGTGGGCATGCGGCTTCTTTCCATCCTGGGACAGTCCCTGGCGGAACGGCCTTCAACCCTGCAACAGGCCGGTTACCAGCAACTGCAACTGACCACGGCGGGTCCGTTGCCAGCCGGAATGTACTGGCTTGAAATAACCCTGGATGGAAAACCGGCCAGGAAGAAGGTTATGCATAACTGAAAATTATTAACGACGTTCGTGTATGAATGAACCGGGTGGGAACACCCGCAAGGTCTTTCGTCAAATGCTGCTTCCGTGCCCGTAAAATTTCCAACCGGCGGAAAACGGCTTGCCGGAGCGGATATTTCCGTTGCAGTTAAAAATCCCCTTTCCCGTTTGTCTAGCCGTAAAACGATTCCTGATGGGAAATCAGCGTTAAAAAAAAACGGCTGCCTGTAACCCTTCACCGGTTCTTCTCCTGCGTTACAAAATACATGTTCACCCTGCCTTTTCCTTTTGCTTCCAGTTCGCCCCTGTATTCGCAGATGAATTTTTCCTTCACCAGTTCATACGTTGCACCGCTGATGTTCACTTTCCCGGCTTCACCCGACGACTCCATGCGCGAAGCGATGTTCACCGTATCGCCCCAGATGTCGTAAGCGAATTTCTTAATGCCTACGATGCCCGCCACCACGGGACCGGTGTGGATGCCGATCCGGATATCAAAAGCGGGGGAAGGAGCCTTAGGTAAACCAGCGTCTATGCAGCTTCCGGCCCATCTGCCGGTGCCCCCGTTATGTTCTTTCCTGTTGTTGATAAACGCGGCAATCTCCAGGGCTGCGCGTACACAGTCCTCAGCGTGGGTATGGTTTGAAACGGGCAACCCCCCGGCGCACATGTAGCTGTCGCCGATGGTTTTTATTTTTTCCAGGTTGTGCCTGGTCATGATCTGGTCGAAACCGCTGTAACAATAATTGATTTCGGCCACCAGTTCTTCAGGGGATAAGGTGCCGGCCGCTTCCGTAAAATTTTTAAAATCGGTGAACAGCACGGACACCGACCCGTAACGCTTCGCTTTGGCCGTACCGGTTTCCTTCAACTCCTCGGCCGTCTCCTCCGGCAGTATGTTCAGGAGCAGTTCATCGCTCCGCTTTTTTTCCTTCCTCACCCTGTTGCGCTGCCTGATCACCGCCACCGCAAACAGCAATACCACGGCAAATCCGGCTATAAATCCGTTGCGGACCAGCTTCTGCCTGGCGATCTCGGCTTTTGCCAGGGCGTCTCTTTTATCCTGTTCGACTTTCAGCTTCGCCTCCTTTTTTTCATACTCGTACCGGAACTGCATGCGCAGGGAAGCTTTCCGGTTATTGTCGTTCATCACGCTGTCGCGCATGGTGATATACAGGTCGGTCATTTGCAGCGCCCGCTGCCATTGCCGCTGCCGGCGGTACAGCTGCTGCAGGTTGTCCGCTGCATCGCGGATGCCGGTTGGATAGCCTAATTCTTTCGCCAGCTGCAGCGACCTGTTTAAATATTTCTCCGACTGGAGGGCATCTCCCATGTCCAGGTACAATCCGCCCAGTTTGTTAAATGTCACGGCCATTCCCCATTTGTCGCCGAGTTCCTCAAATCCTTTCAGGCTTTGTTCGAAGCACTTTTGGGCCGTGTCGGCCCGGCCGAGTTTCGCATAAATGCCGCCTATATTCTTGAAGGAATACGAAACGCCCTGTTTGTCATCTATTTCCCTTCTCAGTTTCAACGCTTCGGAATAATAGAACAGCGCCGAGTCGTTATTCCCGGTTTCTTCAAAAAGTCCGCCCATGCCATTAAGCGAATACCCGGTTGCGTACCTGTCGCCCGTCTGCCGGTTCATCAGCCATGCCCGCCTGTAATAATCAAAGGCTTTGTCAAAATCGCCCTGCTCGCGGTAAACGAAACCGATGTTTTGCAGGGTGGTGGAAATGCCATCGGCTATTTTCAGGTCCTCGTATATCTTCAGTGAGCGGCTGTAAAAATCCAACGCGGAACGAATATTCCCCTGGCTGGCAAAAATAAGTCCGATGTTATTATAGGAAGTGGCCATGCCTTCCTTATTCCCGGTTGCAATCCTGAGTTTGAGACTGCGGATATGCAGTTTCAAAGCCTCATCGATCCTGCCCTGGTCCTTGTAAATGGCGGCCATATTGTTGAGGATGGACGCCTGGTCCTTTTTATTGCCGTTCTTCTCGGCAAGGGCCAGTGACTTTTTATTGTATTCCAGGGCCAGGGTTATTTCACCTTCCTGCTCATAGAGATAGGCCAGCCATCCGCAGGCATTGACCAGGCCGTTTTCATATTTTATTCTTTCCGACAGCCGCATCGCCTCTTCGCAGTCCTTTTTGGCGAGTCCGGGTGAGGACAGGTAGTGCTCGCCGGCCAGGGCGATCAGCACCTGTACACGCAGGGTATCGGCCATGTTATCCTGTAATCTTCTTTCCAGCGAGTCAAGTTTGCCGGATTGCGCGGAAAGGGGCTGGAAGGAAAGGGAGAGGAGGATGGAGAAAAATAAATGCCTTGTTTTCAAAATCCGTAGGATTGGACAAACAAAGATGATAAATAATTCATGATCAATTAAAAAACATACACTTTTTCGACCTATTCCTTCAACTTGTCAGTAACCTTATAAAAAGTTCCATTTTCATGGATGTTCGTCTATGCCCCATCAGAAGTTACATCACGAAAGCGGGCAGCCGTGATATTTTCTATCCAAGATAAACATGTTCATTGTGCCAATTAATAAAATCAGAACCGGGCCTGTTTATCGGATTTTCAGGCAAATTCAGGAGTTGTCCCCCGTGATAGCGATAATACTCCCTGCCATTGGAAAATTCCTCCTTGATTCTTCGGCTGACTTCAACCTTATAATCGTCAGTAATTGTCATATAGCCGCTATCGAATAACTTGTGGATGTCTGATCTTAGGAGAAGACCATTAGAGACATAATGTGGCCCTTCATTTGAAAATGGCCTGATGTGGGCGGCATCAAGCACCGGGAGCGTCTTCTCACCAGAAATTGAGCATTTTCGTGAATAGGCATCGGTAACGAGCACGCGAAATGCGCCTTGGCCAATCCTGATCTTTGCAAGGATTTGATTATACCTTTCATCCTTCGATGAATTAACCAGTGTCAATTGATTTGGTTGATTCTCCGCTGTATTATTAATGAAGTATTTTGCGATCCGCTCCTCAATTTTTATCCAAAGTTCCTTCCCAATGGCTTCACCGGTAAAATATGTTTTACCCTGAACTATACTTTTGGACCAGTCAGCAGGTATATTGATCCAGTCAGTTTCATCAAAAAATATTGGATTAGTTAATACAATGCAACCAATTTGCGGGTTCTCGTCCCACCATTCCCTTCTATATTTAGAAATCATGGCACGAAGTTGCTCCAGACTGGTACAACCGTTTCCAGCCCCGAAAGCATCCCATGCGATGGAGACTGGTAAAATGCTTTGGGATGAAAAGAAGCCGACGCCGGCGATTGAATTATATGGAGACTTGAGTTTTAAAAGAAAAGGACCTCCAGGAGGTAATGCTTTGAAATTGGTTTTGCCTCCAGGTTGCCAGAAATTGATATCTTCCGGATTCCGGGATTTAAGAAACGAATACCAGTCGTAGTCGGTATTTCCTATGTAGAACTTAAAACCAGAAACCATCTTCAAATAATTTTAAAGGTATTGTCGCTTTGAATCCGTCCACCTGTATCCGCTATCTTAAACCAAGGAATGGTACTTCATAACCTGATGCGAGGGCAATTTTATTTAAACGCTGCCTGATTTCGTTTTTCATCTGAAGCGTCCTTCATTCATTGTCTGCAGGCGAACAGGCTGGTGTTAATTTTTAATTCCGGTCCTTGGCCGGCAGGTTTTATTTACCTGCATGTTGAAGGGAATCAAAGCGGCTTTTCAAT
>CAYWHE010000059.1:0-19804 GCA_964458125.1 uncultured Flavobacteriaceae bacterium
AGTAAAGGTAATGGTTTGCCCGGCACAGATAAACAGGGATCCCGTATAGGTTACCAGCGCTTCGGGAGATATGCAGTCATTTTCAGTAACCGAGAGGAACTGGTCTGTTGCAGGATTGACAATCGTTTGCAAACCTCCTGCAGGCCAACGAATCACAACTGAATCAATGACTGCGGCTTGTCCGAGTCCGAAATGCAACATGGAAGAATTTACGGTGCCATAACTTTCCCCGGCCCGCACCTCCCGGATTTGCACACCCCAGGCCCCGTACAGCAAGGCCCTTGCGCCAATGGCACCCTGGTTACTGACGGTTCCGTGCAGGTCGAGGGTAAAAAAATGATTGCCGTTACCCTTGTTCAGCCACAGTACATCATCCACACTGGTGGGCGTGGTGTAGATGGAGGCATAACCGGCGTAGATATCGGGAAATCCGTCATGGTTCAGATCGCCTGTGGAGAAGGACTCCATTTTCTGATTGTTGAAGAGTCCGTTAATTTTAGAAAAGGTACCGTTGCCGTTGTTTTTATAAAACCTGGCGTTGCTGCCGGTTGCCAGGATATCCAGAAAACCGTCATTGTCAAAATCCTCCATCACGCTTTCTATCGGGGTGATGTCGGTGATGTCAAACCCTGTTGCAAGTGTAATATCTGTAAAGTGTCCGGTACCGTCATTCTGCAGGATCTGGCTTTCATGGTCATGATTGGTGACCATCAGGTCCAGGTCGGCATCGTTGTCGATATCCCCGAAACTGGCTGTCCAGGATTGCCAGCCGATATCCAGGTTGAAGGAACCGGCCATTTCAGTATAGTTATTTGTGCCGTCATTGACGAACATGACATTGATGCGTCTTCCGTCCGTGGGATCGTTTACACCCTGTCGGCATTTGGCAATGTAAAGATCCAGGTCACCGTCATTATCAAAATCCGTCCATACACTTCCGTAGTTCCCGGAATCATCGGTATTGGTTACATCAAAATTGATGACGGTGGATGGGTTCAGGCTGCCGCTGCCGTTGTTCAGGTAAATATGGCTTTCGTCATTATCATCACAGCAGAATACATCAATCCAGCCGTCATTGTTGAAATCGGCAAAGGTGGCATTTTGCAGGAAAAAGTTGGAAGCCGCCAGCGTCACGATATTAGCCGACAGGCCGTTGCCGGCCGTCATCATGATCTGGATGCCATTGCTGCTGTAGCCGCCGGCCAGAATGTCCTTATACCCGTTATGATCCACATCGGCCACACACATGGCCCATGCCCAGCCATCGGTTTCATTGAACCGGCCCAGGTCGCGTGTTTCAAAATTATTGTTGGTGCGCTGAATTTCCACGTAAACATGGATGCCGGAGTCCAGCCGTATGATGTCGTCCAGGCCGTCACCGTTCCAGTCGGAAACAGCCATGGAACAACCGCTGTGGGCCGCATTGTTCAGCCTGCCATTGACACTGGTAAAGGCCAGCTGGCCCGAAGCCGTGGAATAAATAAAAATCAATAACGATACAAGGAGAAGTTGTTGTAGTTTTTTTTTCATGGAGCGGAGGTTGGTTTGAGAATTAGGATATATGGACTTATAATCGTATTACCTTTTTTAGATGAATGCCTGTCCGGGTATTGATCCTCAGGTAATAGATCCCCGGATTAACAGGCAATTCCATTTCAAATATAGTTGCTTTTTTCCATTCATACCTGGAGGAAATGACTTTTCCCTGTGAATTGTATAAGGTTATGCCGGTTACGTCCTTTTGAGAAATTATGCCCTGGATCCTGCCGGTATGGTTTGGGTTTGGAAACAGCAGGATGGGTGCCGGTTCCCGGGTATCCGGTATATCCGTACTGATCAGGATACCCGAAAGGGTATCACCGGCAATGGCCAGTGGTGACCGGTCCGCATTGGTATACATTACCAGGAAACTGTCAATTTCAGGGGAGGAATAACCGCTCATTTCATTTAACCAGGCCGGCGGCACGGACTGATAAAAAACCGTTGCAAAAACCGTCAGCAGTCCATGATAATTATGCATGGGAATATGATAATGCACGATATCCTGCCCGGTACCCTGGGTGATTCCCTGCAGGTTGAAATCGGGATCTGCCGCGGCATTGCCGGTTATCCGGCAGGTGTCGTAGGCATTGTGCAGGGTGGAAAATCCTGCCGGTGGGATGCGGTTATCCTTCAAGGGTGAGTAAGCCCGTTCCAGGACTGTTGTTTTGTCCCCGTTCAGGTCCCCCATGACCATTTCATAAACCTGAATATCCGAAGAATCGCTGATGATATCATGATGGGTTTCAAACAGGGTGTCTATGTATTTCACCTCCTGGTTCTGATCGAACAATCCTGAAGCCCACAAGGTGTCACCGCTTTGTTTCACGGCTACCACCTGCAACACGGACCGGCGGGAAGGATAGCCCGAGGGGAACTTATGCCCGGCTTTATTGGTAAGCCTGATGTTTACAAATGCCGTATCATCCATAACGGTATCTATATACGCATTAACATCCAGTGTTTGCAGTTTCAGCAGGCGTGTGTTTACCGAAAGGGTGGAATCGAAATTGGCATCCGGTGCGGCAATTGCCAGAGAGGCTTTATTATCCTTCATTAGTTTCACCATGAAGGAGTTGGCGCCACTAAACTGGTGGAGGTTGAATGGAGACCGCCCGGGCAGTGCCGTATAGCCGGTGGCAATTTTCACATTGTCTTCGATCTGTGGCATGTGACAGGACTGGCAGGTGATCTCCTGGGCCGGAAAAGAGGAGTTCAGCCATTCGTGGTAGGTGGCCTGCTCGGTAAAAGTGGTGCCGGTTGGATTTCCTGACAAGTCTGCGGCAGCAGAAATCAGCGTATGACAGGGTGAGCAGAAACTGCTACGGTTGAGGTGAGGACTGAACACAGGGGTGAGGCCCACGTAAAGTTGCATGGGGCCCATCATGGGGTTTTCAAATGGACCGTAGGCAATATTGCTGGTGTCGTAATGGAGGTTACCTGAAAATAAAACACCTTGTGTTAGGGAATCCATCGAGTGACAGGCCATGCAAGCTACTCCGGCAAGACCAAGGGTGTCGGCGGCCAGATCGCCAAGTGTATAATGGCTCAGTCCCTTATACATGGCGGTAAAATGACCCATTGGTGCATGACAGGATGTGCAGAAGGTTTGCAGTTCGTTGGCATGAGCCGGGTTAACCAGGATTTCATGGCTGACCTTGGCCCTCCATAAGGGATCCCTGGCAGACAGCGCCATCATGGAGGTTTCCCAATCGTCAAAAATATTGACGTCCTGGCCGGAACCATCAACAAGTGCGATTCCAAGCGTATCGAATCCATGACAGCCTTTACAGTTTACAGGATCAAGAAAGTATTCATCCGAATCTATCGGAGGCATGAAGTGACCTTGCAGCAGTGCCAGTTCCTGGGGTGAATGGTACGGCTTAGCCTCATCTTTTTTAGGAGGATACAGGGCCATGAGCAGGATGCAGGCCATGCAGCAAAGGATACCCCAAAATTTTTTCCGGTTCACAAACAGGATGAATGCATTAGCTGGTAAGGCCCGGTCGAACGGAAAATAAAAAGAACGGACGGCGGGCTATCGTTTTCAAGCCCTAAATATATAAAAAGCCTTTAAAAGGACAAACAAAAAAATTGCGGCAGAAGGGTAGCCTGCAGGTTACTGCCTGAAACCGGAGGTCAGTAAGACCAGTCAGGATAACTGGCCGCTGGACTTTTTTTGGATGGTGTTTTATGGAATACTTCCTGGTGGGGATAATGAATGCCTTCCTGGTACAACACCAACGTGATGTAGGAGACATCCAGATTGGTTTCCTGTGCCAGGCCCGGGATGGATTTGCCTTCGAGGAAGCCTGAAATAATACGCTGATTAAGATCGGGATTTAAAATGCTTTCCATGGTGTTGGTTTATGAATGCCCGTTATACGGTTCCCCTTTTTATTTGGTTGCTGTCTGGCAGAAGCCGCTACAGGAGGCCGTTTGGGTATTGTTAATGCCATTGGCCTTCTTTTAAATGAGCTGACCAGGATCACCATGGCCCATGCATTTATTCAGGTGTCCGAATGGAAATCAATCTGTATTTTTGGAGGAGCAAAAAACACGATTGTGTCCAAAACGTCCGGAAACTTTAAATTTCAGCAGATCATCACCCTGGCCGGTTTGATTTTGTTTGCCGTTAAAATCACAGCCTGGTACCTGACCGGGTCTGTGGCCATTCTGACCGATGCGCTGGAAAGCATTGTGAATGTCTTTAGCGCATTTCTGGGATTATACAGCCTGTATCTTTCGGCCAAACCGCGCGACAGCAATCATCCTTACGGGCATGGCAAGGTGGAGTTTGTATCGGCTGCCATTGAAGGCACGCTGATTTCGGTTGCAGGCCTGATTATCATTTTCGAAGCCATTGTAAACCTTCAGCATCCTCACGAACTGAAAAAAATGGATACGGGTATGGTGCTTATTGCACTGGCCGCAGCCGTCAATTATGTGCTCGGGTTTGCAGCCATCAGGAAGGGAAACAAAACCAACTCCCTGGCCCTCATCGCCAGTGGGAAACACCTTCAGTCGGATACGTGGTCCACGGCCGGGATCCTGGCCGGGCTGGGCTTTATGGCCATGTTCAAATGGTCCTGGATAGACAGCGCAGTAGCCCTGGTTTTTTCCTTTTTAATCCTGTTCACCGGTTATAAAATCATTCGCGATTCCATTGCCGGAATTATGGATGAAGCGGATGAACGTTTGTTGAAAAAACTGGTGGAGACACTGGAACAGAACAGGGCCGAAAACTGGGTCGATCTGCATAACCTGCGAATCATCAAGTACGGTTCCACGCTTCATCTCGACTGTCACCTGACCGTGCCCTGGTACTTCAATATACACGAAGCCCACAGCGAAATTGATAAGCTGGATGCACTTGTCCGCCGGCATTACGGGGACAGCCTGGAAATGTTCATTCACACCGACGGTTGCATGGATTTTTCATGCGCCATCTGCAACAAGTCAGGATGCAGGGAAAGAAAGGAAGCTTTCCGTCAACGGATATCCTGGACGGTAGAAAATATTTCCGGCAACCGCAAACATCGTATATACTGAGGGTTATATTTACCGCTGATGCCGTCTCCCGATGGCAAAAAATTTATTCCTTGTTTGATTGCCTGAACACCCTGGAAGTAAATTTCCTGTTTCCGTCATCGATGCGCAGCAGGTACAGGCCATCCTCCAGGCCGGCAATACGGATGACGAGGGTGCCAACCGGCCGGCTATGGCCCGAGAGGCATATTCTGCCGGAAATATCGGTAAACATATACGATAGGTCTTGTCCGCGGAAAGCGTCATGGGTGATATGGAGATTTTCTATAACCGGGTTGGGAAGCACCAGCAGATTTTCCGGTGCATACAGGTTTCCGGTACCACTTGGAGAACCTACGGTCGTGCTGTCGCAGATGCTGCATCCTGCTACATCCGTGATGCAACAGGTGTAGGTGCCCGGGAGGAGGCCGGTGATATAGGCCGAATTGGTCACTCCGTTCGACCAGCTGAAGATATAGGGACCGGTTCCTCCCGTGATGTTGGCGGTGGCATTACCGTTGGCACAGGTAGAACAGGTTGCATTGGTATGGGTAAGCAAAACGACAAGCTGTGCCGGCTGGCTGAGGGTAAAGGCCGGCGACCCCGTACACCCGGCAGAATCAGTAACGGTTACGGTATAAGATCCGGCGCTGATACCCGTGGCGCAGGAACCGGTCTGACCGTTGGACCACATGTAGGTGGTATAGGACCCGGAACCCCCGGAAGCGGTTACGCACAGGCTGCCGTCCGAGCCGCCAAAACAGTCTGGTTCTGTTTCAACCGCAATCCCGGTTATAGCCGGCGGAGAACTGATGGTAATGCCGACAGAATTGCTGCAACCCGTTGTATCTGTCATGGTGACCATGTAGGTCCCGGGGCAAAGACCGGTGGCAGTCTGTGTGGTTTGAGACGGACTTGTATTCCAGGAATAGGAAACCACTGCGCCCGGATCTGGCTGTATTACCGTAGCGTTCCCGTCACAACTGCTGTAACAGGTGGAGTTTTGCTGGGTCAATTGCATGGAGCAGTTACTGCCGTATTCCCAGAAATCACTGCCTGCCCCCACACCGGTGCCGACATAGCCTTTGCTGCCGATAGCCATACCAATGGCATTATAACGTGCAGCTCCCGGAAGGCTGGTCAGGGCCGTCCAGGTATTGGTGGGCTGATCCCATTCCCAAAAATCGTTCAACGCTGTGCTGCCGCTCCAGCCGGCCGCAACATATCCCTTTAAACTGATGGCCCATCCTTCTGCCCGGTCGCGGGGAGTTCCGGGGAAGTTGGCTTTTTGGGTCCAGGAATTTGAAACCGGATCAAATTCCCATAAATCAGACAGGAAGCTGCCGTTGAATCCGGTAGCGATATAACCATTACCGGAAATTGAAAACGCGGCAGCATGATAACGGCCCGGACCCGGAAGGGAGGCCACCTGTGTCCAGGCATCAAGAGCAGGATCATATTCCCACAGGTCGCTCAGGTAATTGCCGCCCATTCCGATATAGCCTTTGCCACCGGCTTCAAACCCGCTGGCACCTTCGCGGCCGCTGCCACCGAAATTGGCTTTGGCCGTCCAGGCGTTGGTGGCCTGGTCCCATTCGTAGAAATCATTATAGGACCCCCCGGTTCCAAGGTAACCCTTTGTTCCAATGGATAAGGCAGTAGCGCTGTTCCGGCTGTTTCCAATAAAGGTGGCCATCTGCGTCCAGGTATCCGTTACCTGGTCGTATTCCCAAAAACCGGCATTGTTTCCTCCCACATAACCCTTGGTTCCAATGCCGAAGGAGGTTGCCTCGGAGGTGCCTCCACCTCCGAAACTGGCCTTTTGGGTCCAGATGCCCTGTGCAGGGACATGCGAATAAACAAACATCAGGGTGGCCCATGCAGGTAGCCGGAAAATGTTCATCATGACAGGAAGTTTTACAATGAACAAAGATAATTTTTTTTCCCATATCCTGCAGCGGGCTGCCATAGATACTTCAAAACAGGAAATACCGGAATAAAGGAAATAATCTTACCTTTAGCCCTCCTTTAAGTAACCTGCCCTATGATGAAGCGATTTCCGGGAGGACGATGGATACTTTTGCTTGGTCTCCTGTCAGGCATCACGGCATCCACATCCCGGGCCCAGAAGAGTATTAACGATTCCTCCATCACCTTTTCATTTGTGGGAATTAATTATGGTTACATGATTCCTGGAGGGGATATGGCCAGGCGATTCGGGGCCAACTCTTCGGTTGGAGGCAGTTACTCGTTAAAATTAAAAAGTCACTGGACGATTTCGGCCGACGGACAGTTTTTATTCGGTAATAAAATCAGGGAAGATCATATTCTGGACGGTATTAAGACCGCAGATGGTAAAATCATTGGTGTGGACGGTGGTTACGGGGATGTCAGGCTTTATGAAAGGGGATATCATCTGAACCTGAACCTTGGCCGGGTTTTTTCGTTTAAAAAACCAAATCCCAATTCCGGGATATGGTTAACCGTTGGTGCAGGCTTTCTTCAGCATAAAATCAGAATTGAGCCTGTGGGAAATAACGTTCCCGAACTGGATAATTCCTATCGAAAAGGATACGACAGGCTGACCAACGGATTGGAATTGCGTGAATTCATAGGCTACCTGTTCTTCAGCAAAAAAAGGCTGGTGAACCTGTACGCCGGGTTTGAGTTAATCCAGGGGTTCACGCAAAACCGCAGGGATTATAACTTTGATACCAAGGAACATGACAGCACCAGACGAACCGATTTACTTTATGGATTCAGGTTGGGCTGGTTATTGCCCCTGTATAAGCGCCCACCCGAGAAATTTTACCTGTACTGATGATCATTTTTGAATTTTTCTACCTGCTGGGCATCAAATTATACGGAGCGGGAATTTTCGTTTACGCTTTGTTTAATCAGAAGGCCGCTCATTGGATAAAGGGCAGAAAAAAAAATTATTCTACGATCAGGAAAACATTAAAGGAAGGTGAAAAACGGATCTGGTTTCATTGTCCCTCCCTGGGCGAATTTGAACAGGGCCGCCCGGTGTTGAATGCCCTGAGAAGGGAATACCCCGGCCATAAGATCGTGTTGACTTTTTTCTCACCATCCGGGTATGAGATCAGGAAAAAAGATCCGCAGGCCGATTACCTGTTTTACATGCCCCTGGACGGCCCCTTGAACTCAGCCCGTTTTATCGACCTGGTAAAACCTGAAATGGCCTTTTTTGTGAAATACGACTTCTGGCATTTTTACATCAAGGCCCTGAAGACCCGGGGCATACCTTGTTATTATATATCCTGCATATTCCGGCCTTCACAGGTTTATTTTAAATGGTACGGTGTGTTTTTCGACAAAATACTCCGGCGGGTGACGCATTTCTTTGTTCAGAACCAGGGATCCCTGGAGTTGCTTTATAAAAACAGCATTCCTTCGGTAACGGTTAGCGGGGATACCCGTTTTGACCGGGTAGTAGAAAACAGCCTGAACAGGAAGGAGCATCCGGTAATCAGCGCCTTTAAAGGTTCCTCCAAACTCCTGGTAGCCGGCAGTACCTGGCCTTCTGATGAAGACAGGATATTGTCCGCTGTACGTAAGGAAAATCTTGACCTGAAATGGATTCTTGTACCGCATGAAATTAATGATCAGCACATCACCAAACTGGAGAATCAACTGGGCGATACGGCCGTTCGTTTTTCCAGGCTGCAGGAAATTGGTCACCCGGAAAATTACCGGGTAATCCTGTTCGATAATGTAGGAATGCTCTCCTCTCTTTATGCCTATGCAGATATCGCATATGTGGGTGGCGGATTTGGAAGCGGAATACACAATATCCTGGAAGCCATTGTTTTCGGTGTGCCTGTGATCATTGGACCGAGGTATGAAAAATTCCAGGAGGCCCGGGACCTGGTTTCGAGGAAAGTGGTTTTCCCGGTCGTCAACCGGGATCAATTTTCAATGCTTGTTGACCAACTTTTACAGGACGAAGCCGGACGTTCTAAAATCCGGGAGGTATGTGCGGCTTATATCCAGGAAAAAAAAGGCGCCACTTCGATCATCATAGACTATCTCCGGATGAATCACGGCCTGGCCTGGTAGCAAGAAAAACCTTCATTTTTTAAAATCTTCTGGGTCCAGACAAACGGCATGACCAGGGTCCCGTGCGTTTCCGTTGAAACGGCCTGATTACTGATGAGCCGTCAGTTCTTTTACTTTTTTAAGCGATGCTGCATTGCCTGCATTGGTAGCGATATCCTTAATGAAGTTTTTTTCCCTCCTGGTCAAATGCCAACTCAGTGAAATTTTATCCTCCATTTCCGGCATCTGGAAAGAAACCAGTTCCATCGGTCCGGCATAGGCGGATTTGACGTACCGGTAAAGGGCATCATTTTCATAATCCTGCATGATGATGAAATTACCGGAAAGGTTTTTCAGTGGTGTGGTCAGTTTCTGGTAAAAGGTTTTCACGCTGTTGTCTTCGATTCTGATATTTTTATAGGTATCACGTACCTGGATGATTACGACCCGGCTGGTGTTGTTTTTAATCCATTCGCGGAACACAAAAAGAAAACGCAAAACGTTTTTAATCCCGTAGTTATCACGTATTCCGGCATCCATTACCTCCATGGCCGGTTCGCTGGGCAATGAAACGGCAGGGTTCACATAGGGGAACGTGGCATTCATGCGCAGGGCGCTGGTGAACCGAAGTCCTTCGGCATCCTGCGGGGCGAAAAAGCGGCTGAACTCCACCCCGTCGGGTATGACATTGGGGTCACCTGCGTTTGCCGGACTTTCCACCATATACGAAACCGGCAAGGGGGAGATTTGCATAACACGCCCGTCATTAATGATGGTGGGACTGATCAGCAGCATGGGTATGCTTGCAGTATTTTCCGATAGCCTGTAATCATTCAGGGGTTTGTCCAGAATGAAATCGGTGTTTTCATTCAGTTGTTTTTCAAAGGCATAAGCACGGTCACGGATATACGAATATTGGCCGACTTTTACCCGCTGCATGTTCATGAAGATGTCGCTGACGGACGCACTGAATGCCGTTGCGTTGAGCAGGTCTTTACCCATGTTTTCAATAAACCGGTTGTGCACATCATGGTTGGCCGCCTGCAGTTCCCGGTTATGATGCAGGAAGAGTTCGCGGTAATAGGAAGCGCTGATCATACCGCCTGAAGAGCCGGTGATCAGTGTGGTGTAATCCATCAGGCTGCCGTTCAGGACGCTGTCCAGCGTTTGCATGGTGCGGAAGGTAAACAACATGGAGCGAACGCCCCCCCCGCTGCTGGTAAAGAGCACCATACAGGGTTTGTCCACGCCTCTGACCGTCCATTTCCGTTTCCAGTTTTCAAGAACTCCGATGGTGTGCCGCCGGTCGGCATCATATAATTCCCTGGACGAAAAAGCTTCCAGGGTTTCACGGGAATATTCCTGTTTTTCCGTCTGGTAATTTAAACCGTATGCCCTGTTCCGCTGGTTGAAGCTCTCAAACTGGGAGAGAAAGTTGAGTACAATGAACAAGACGACAAACAGGGTGTTGGCCCAGCTTCTTAACCAGTAACGGAAAACACCGCTGAGCATGATGATCATCGTGAAGAGCAACAGCAGGCTGGCCCCTGCGGGTATCCTGAAATATTTGAAATCACTGAAGAGCCCCAGGGTGATAAAGACAATAAAAATGATCATTTCGACCACAGCGGCGTTGACATGGTTTTGTTTAAATACCGAATGCAGCATGTAATCCTTATAGTGGGATGTGCTTCGAACCAGTTTAATCTTCAACGGAAAACTCACGTAGGTTTCAACCCGCCATGCCCGGCGGCCGGACGATGTGGTTTTTTTATTTTTCTTTTTGTTCAGGTCCAGTTTTCCCAGGGCTTTCAGATCAAGCGATTCCTCGTCTTCTTTTTCAAAACCGTAAAGCTTGTAAATATCCTTGTTGGTCAGCAGGAAGTAACGCTGGGTGGTGAAAATGACAAGGGCAATTCCCAGCAGCAGGGCAAAAACGCTAGAAGCAATGGTGCCGGCATCATTTAATTCGCTGACATACTGGAATGAAATGACGCGGTAAACATAGATCACAATAAAACTGCCGGGAATGATGAAATTATTGTAGGAGTATTTCTGAAAAGGCATGGAAAGCGTAGCCAGAAATGGAAACCGGAAACTGTTAAGAATGTAACTGGAAATGTTAAACGCCATAATGAAGGTGCCGCAGGCCAATCCCACAATGAAAAAGGAAATTACCCCAACTTCACCGCCATATTCAGGATCAAGAAATAAAAAGGGAACACCGAATTTCTTGAGAAAGGTACCTGTGACGAACCCGATCATCATCAGCCAGTACATGAGCAGAAGCTGATTTTTTTTGATATGCATCATCAGCAACTGCACCGGGAAGGAAAAGTAAATTCTCCTGATTATCAGCTTGATCGGATACACTGTAAGGTTTATTTTATTTTTTTACGAAAATAGAAATTGTTTGTTGCCTTTTAACGGGGTGGGTATTTAGTTTTACCGGGTAAATGTAAATAATGCACAACAGGGCAACTGCCGGGACAGGTAAGAATGAATGAATTTTATCGCCTTTTGAACTTCAATAATTGTAAATTTGCCAATACCCGTGTTACTTTCGGAATCGTTTTCCTGTTCAGAATTTACAGGGTACCAAACGCTTCCTTCAGAACGATTGAAATTCCTGCAAAAACGGTATTGGGAACCGGAACAAAGTTCACCCTTGAACCCCAAAGGCCGTTTTTTTAAAAACACTGAACACACCAAGGACCCGGAACCGTAATACCCGCCAGCCTGTTTGCGTCATGTGAGATGGTTAATACCGGCATCAGGCCTGCCATTTATCCAAAAACACCCAATACCTTCGCTGCAACCCATGCGTGTTCTTCGTTCAGGTCTCCTTTTACTGATTGCCGGCCATCTGTCCATTGCCCGGGCTCAGGATGCTTTCAATCAGTATTTCATAGAAGCAGGACGGTTTTTCAGGACCCATGTACAGGATGGAAAAATTAATTACCAGGACATCCTGCTGGAACCGGCCGGGTTGAACCGCATGCTTGAACTTATTGAAAGGACTGATCCCACAGGCGCCTCTGCCGATGAACGAAAGGCCTATTGGATCAATACGTATAACCTGCTCGTCATCCGGGCCGTACTTGAAAAATATCCGGTTGCATCGGTGGATGAAATTCCCGGTTTTTTTTCAAAGAATTTTTTCCGGATCAGGAATGAATCCTTATCCCTCGATAAAATTGAAAAGGAAAAACTGATGGGGCCCTTCCGGGATCCCCGGATTTTACTGTTGCTTTGCAAGGCCGGGACCAATGGACCGGTATTGACTGCAGAATCCTTCAATCCTCAGGGACTTAATGCCCGGATAGAAAGCCTGACCGGGCAGTCCCTGAATGATACCCTGTTTGTGAAGCCGCTTCCGGGCGGGTTTATCAGGCTGCACGCCCTGTTCCGGGATAACCGCGATGCATTCGCCCGGGCCGATGGTTCCCTGCAGGCCTTTCTAAACAAGTACCGGAAAATACCGGTGGGTCCCGACTCCCTGGTGATATTCTATGAACCGGCAGGGTGGCTGAATGACAGCGGGATGATTCGGGAGGAAAACCATGTACCACCCGGAAATCAACATCAGACTGCTGATTCCTCCGCCCTGGTATCAACGGTTAAGCCGGACACGGACATGGCGGGACCAGTTGGCCCGATTACCGGGGAAAACAGCCGGGATGGAGACCAGCTCAGGAAATTTTTCAGGGAAACCAACCGGTTTTTCGATAATTATGTATACCTGGGCCGTGTGGACTATAAACGCCTGAAGAAAAATCCACGGAAACTGCAAAAGCTGGTTGTACTCATGCAACAGCCCGGCCTATCCGGTCAACGAAGTGAAGTGAGGAAGGCTTATTGGGTAAACGTGTATAACCTGCTGGTGATCAAGTCAGTTGTTGATCATTACCCGGTCAATTCGGTGCAGGAAGTTCCCGGGTTTTTTTATGCAAAACGGTTCAGGTTACAGGGTGAGGTACTGTCCTTAAACGACATTGAACGGAACAAACTGAATGGGGAATTCAGGGATCCGAAAATTAATTTCCTGCTGTGTAAAGGCATGGAAGGAGGATTTCCGCTTCAGCCGGAAGCCTATGACCCGGAATTATTCAGCACCCAGATTCTTGGAAGAACGATGGCCATCCTTCAGGATACCGGTTTTGTCCAGGTGAAGGAAGACGTTGTCGTGCTGTCTGATTTTTTCAGGGAGAACCAGGAGGACTTCAACCGGGTATATGGCAGTGTGAGTGCCTTTATAAACCGCTACAGGCCCGGTTTGATTGGTCAGCTTAGCGTGTACCGGTACAGGGAAACAGCAACGGGGCTGAATGAAAACGTGAGCCATACCGATTTTACAAAAACAGATCCGGTTTCGGGAACGGATATTCCAAACGTGCAGGAAAATGAATTAACCTCGGAAGCTGATGACGGCCTTCTTTCCTCCCTGGTAATTTTACCCAGGAACCAGTCGGAATTCAGACTGAATAATAATTTAAATACATACAAAGAAACCTATGGCCGTCGCATGCGAAGAGTGGAACGGAATTTCCGTTACGCCACCAACATCACGGCAATCCAGTTTTTTTACGGAGCCGGCCGGAAAACGAGTATCGGGCTGAGTCTGGTAACACGCGCCACGGTACTGGATGATATCCAGGCGAGTCCGTTTAACGTATTGCGTATGCGAAACGATTCAAACTCCATTGTATACCTGCGATCGTTAAGTCCTGTCATCCGTTTTAATATTGCCGACGGCTATTTTCATGTGCGCATGCAAAACACCTTTAACTTTCCGCTCTCCCGCATTCAGCCCATCCGGTATAACGGGATTGCGTTCAGAGAGGAGAATCCTTATTTCCTTCAGTCACAATTGTTCATCTATCATTATTTTTCAGATTATGTCAAGATCATGCTGGAGGGAGGGGTCACCTTCCGTTTTGATGATGAGTTTAATACATTTACCTTTTCTCCCCGGACGCCCCTGAGTATGGTATTCGGCATACCACTGACCCGGAAGTCCAGGGTTTTTGCCCTGATGGAAGGGGTGCCTGTTGGCAACATTCCGGGTTATTTTAATGCCTATTACATTCGTGAAGGGGCCGGGCTTCAGGTCAGAGCCGGAAAAAATGACCTGTCCTTTTACTACAGTTATAATTTTATTGGCCGGAATACCAATGCCGTCAATTCCATGGTTTTGAATATCCGGGTTGCATGGTAGGCCTGTATGGGAAAAAAGAAAGCCATCCGGAGGATGGCTTGAAGTTATTCAAAGGACTGTTATCAGGCCTGTGCAACTGGTTCCTGGGGAACAACATACACATAGGATTTATCACCGGCCTTCTTTCTGAACTGAACCACGCCATCGGTGAGTGCAAAAAGCGTATGATCCTTACCCATGCCTACGTTGGTTGCCGGATTGTGTTTGGTGCCGCGCTGGCGAACTATGATATTGCCGGCGATGACCCGCTGGCCCCCGAATATTTTTATGCCTAAGCGTTTACTGTGTGATTCGCGGCCGTTCTTGGAACTACCGACCCCTTTCTTGTGTGCCATTTCTTAACGTTTTTAAAATTAACCCTTGATTGATTCAACCTGAATTTTTGTAAAATCCTGGCGATGTCCGCTGGATTTCTGGTAGGTTTTTCTTCTTCTCTTTTTGAAGATAATTACCTTATCGCCACGCAGGTGATTGATTACCTTTGCCGTTACAAGGGCGCCTGAAATAACCGGTGCCCCGACTTCTATCTTGCCCTCCCGGTCCAATAAAAGCACCTCATCAAATTGTACCTGGTCGCCTTCATTGGCCTGCAAACGATGCACAATGACGGGTTTGTTCTCCATGACTTTAAATTGTTGTCCCTGGATATTTACTATTGCATACATACGAATCAGTTTTTTTCCCTTTTTAAAAGGGATGCAAATGTAAAAAAAGTAAATGTAACTGCAAATTGTTTTTTATCCTTTTTCCGGGCATGAAATTACCATGCGGGTTTAGAAATCTGTTTTTATTATTAAGTCATTGTTATATAATTGTTTATAAACTGTTTCAATAGTAATTGCCGGGAAGGGAAACACAAATTTTTGTTATCCCTGACGGCTACATCCTATACGTTAAACCGTTCTGCATGCATAGGCCCGATCCTCCGATTGGGGCCAGGTGACCGGGAAGATTAAAAACCTGTAACACCTGTTAATATGGCCTTTCGGGCATACCGAAATATTTTAGTTCTTTGTAAAAAATTACCATGTACTTTTTAATCGCTTGGGATGAATTCCCCCCGCCTGGTGAAGGGGCGGTGTAGTTCACTCCTGAAATCAACTGTTTAAGAATTAAACCTGTTTCTTGTCCGGGAAACATAAAGACATAAAAGTACGTAATTATCAATCAATTGGTAATGATAAAGGTAGTCAGCCGGTATAAAATCCGGCAGACTGTCGGTATGAAAGGAATACAAACGGGAAATCATCATGCCTTCAGGCGATTCAAGGTATATTAAGAGAATATTTCTCACAGGGGATCTGATTCTCCTCAATCTGTCCTTTCTCGTATATTTTTATTTTTCCGTTCAGGAATCCGGTCCGGCAGCAGTTCATATTGCATTCCTGATTTTGTTTCTGACTGCTACCTGGTTCATTACTTTTCTGGCCGTCAATTTTAAGGAATTGCGTCCGGAAAACCGTGTTCGCCTTCCGGCAGGAAAACTGATTGTGACCTGTGCGTTGCATTTTGCACTGCTGCTGCTGACCGGTTATCTTTTTCCTGATTTCATCAGGCTTATCCCGGCTTTTTTTCAGAGTTACCTGCTTTTTCTTGTCCTCCTGTTTTTATGGAGACCGGGAACCATGGTCTGCCTGAAATACCTGCGTATAAAAGGATGGCACGCCCGTCGTGTAATTCTTGTCGGAACGGATGTCCGGAAGGAGCAATTGCTTGATTTTTTTAACAGTCACCCGGAAGAAGGGTATCGAATACTGGCATCGGTACCTTTAAAAGGTGATTCCGGAAGGTATTCCAAAAGAGAGTTGTTGGAGGAAACCGGCAACCTTGTCAGGCAACACCAACCGGATGAAATCATCCTGTTCCATGCCGGCATGGAGGCTGGTTTTTTAAATGAATTGCAGCAATTTACCGACCGCAACCTGATCCGCCTGAGGATGGTTCCGGAAGACCGGGAATCCTGGAGGCTCGATTTGCCGGTTCAATATTACCATTCCATTCCGTTGGTCAGTCTTCGCAAAGAACCTCTGGAGAGTGCCTTTAACCAGGTTATCAAGCGTATTTTTGACATACTTTTTTCACTGTTTATAATTATTTGCATTTTTCCCTGGCTTGGGGTACTCATCGCAATCCTCATCAGGCTGTCCTCACCCGGACCTGTTTTTTTCAGGCAGTTGCGTTCCGGCAAAGGAAACAGGCAGTTCCTTTGTTATAAGTTCAGGACCATGAAAGTAAACCCGGAGGCGGATGAGGTGCAGGCCAGCAAGAATGACAGACGCATCACCAGTGTCGGTCGCCTGTTACGGAAAACAAGCCTGGATGAACTGCCGCAGTTTTTTAATGTGCTGGCCGGATCCATGAGCGTGGTGGGTCCCAGGCCCCACATGCTCAGACAAACCGCTGAATATTCAAATATGATCGACAATTTCATGGTCCGTCACCTGGTAAAACCGGGTGTTACAGGTTGGGCGCAGATATGGGGCTTTCGCGGAGTAACAAGTGATCCCCTGTTGTTGCATAAAAAAGTTGATCACGATATCTGGTACCTGGAGAACTGGAGTCTTCTGCTGGATATTAAAATCGTTTTTTACACGATATTTAATATGATCCGGGGGGAAGAAAATGCGGGTTGAGTCATTTTTTTTACCAGGACCTGAAGGTCAGCTTTCCCTGCATCTTTCTGCGCCCGGTATCAAACAACAGGGTTGACTGGACTGAATTTACCGGCTTTTTTTTTGTTGCAGGATATTCATATTAGCCATACTTTTGCCCTCATTCAAAAAAAATCCGCTTCTTAAATTCCTGATGCAAGATTCCTATTCACTTGATAAACATGTCTTTATCCTGTCCAGGGTCCGGGACTATGCGCAACTGATCAAAATGCGCCTGTCCAGCCTCGTGGTTTTTTCAGCGGCCATGGGTTTTTTGCTGGCTTCCGAAGGATCGGTCAACTGGAGCCGGTTCGTTTTACTGATCCTGGGAGGATTCCTGGTCACCGGTTCATCCAATGGTTTTAACCAGATTATGGAACGGAATTACGATAAGTTAATGGATCGTACAGCGTTACGGCCCTTGCCTGACAAACGAATGAGCATACAGGAAGCGCTCCTGGTTTCCATCCTGACCGGAATTGCCGGTATCTGTATTCTCTGGAATTTCATGAATCCGCTCAGTGGTATGCTGGGTCTTTTTGCTTTGCTGAGTTATACACTCGCCTATACACCTTTAAAAAGAATCACCCCATTTTCCGTTTTTGTTGGCGCGATACCCGGAGCCATTCCGGCCATGCTTGGATATGTAGCGGTAACCAATACCATCGGAATGGAAGCCCTGATTCTGTTTTGCATTCAGTTTATCTGGCAGTTTCCACATTTCTGGGCCATTGCCTGGGTACTGGATGATGATTATAAAAAGGCCGGTTTTGACATGCTGCCATCCAGTGGAGGACGTGACCGCAAATCAGCCATGCTCACCCTGATTTATACGTGCAGCCTCTTGCCTGTGGGCCTGATGCCTTACTTTTTTCATATGACGGGCATTATTTCAGCCGTCATCATCAGCCTGACGGCCGTTTATTTTATATACCAGTCCTCCACCCTCCTTCGCACCTGCAGTGTACGGTCGGCCCAGCAATTGATGTTCGGTTCTTTCATTTACCTGCCTGTCGCCATGATTGCACTGGTTTGCGATAAAATCTGAAAAGGGATACAGTGATGATGGAAGCACAACTCATGAGTACCCCAGCCAAACCCGTGATACCCACACCTAAAGTGGTGCTGTGGATTTCCATCGCAAGCATGGTGATGTTGTTTGCAGGACTGACCAGTGCCTATATTGTTCGACGGGCAGAAGGTAACTGGAATGTGTTTGAAATTCCAACGCTGTTTTACCTTTCAACCTTTCTCATACTGCTGAGCAGCTTTTTTATGCAGTGGGCCGTCATGGCATCCCGTAACGGGCAGAGCAGCACCATCAGAATAACCCTGCTCGTAACACTCGGACTTGGATTGGGCTTTATTTTTGTGCAGTTCCTGGCCTGGAACATGCTGGTTAACCAGGGCATCTTCCTGGTTGGAAACCCGAGCGGATCCTTTCTCTACGTGATTTCCGGTTTGCATGTACTCCACCTGGTTGGCGCCATTCTATACCTGATGTATGTAATCACAAAAGCCATACGGGACAAAATCTCCCGGGAAAATTATCTTGCCGTCCAGTTATGCGCCACCTACTGGCATTTTTTAGGTGGGCTGTGGATATATTTATTTGTATTTTTGTCCATGATCAGATAGCTTAAAAGTTGAATTTATTTTATAAACCCTTGTAAATTAATTATGTCAGCATCCGTTTCAGCAGGTAAGTCCAAAATTTGGGGTGGGGGCACCTCACCCTTTGGCGTGAGTTGGGGAAAAATGTATATGTGGTTTTTCCTCGTCTCCGATGCCTTTACATTTTCATCCCTGATTATTGCCTACGGCACCATGAGGCACCGGTTTACAGATATATGGCCCAAGCCGAACGAGGTGTTTACTCACTTTCCGTTTATTGAGGGACACGTTCCGCTGGCTTATGTTGGTCTGATGACTTTTATCCTGATCATGAGTTCGGTCACCATGGTGCTTGCTGTGGAGGGCGGTCATCGCAGACACAACAAGGATGTAGCCTTGTGGCTGGGACTCACCATTATAGGCGGATTGATGTTCGTTGGTTCACAGGCCTGGGAATGGTATCACTTTATAGTAGGTACCGAGCATGGCGCTTATATTCTCGCTGATGGTACCTGGGCCAAACTGGTGGAACACGGACATGATGCCCTGCGGCTGGCCAACGGCACCATTGTGGAAGGACCAAAGGTTCATGAACTGCTGGCCGGAGCCAAACAGTTTCATGGTGCCAACATGGTCATGAATGAATACGGTTCCACACCGCTGTTTGGCAACTTCTTCTTTTTTATAACGGGATTTCACGGCTTCCACGTTTTCAGTGGCGTGGTCATAAACTTTATCATCTGGCTGAACGTATTAAATGGCGTTTATGTCAGAAGAGGACATTATGAACAGGTTGAAAAGGTTGGTTTATACTGGCACTTTGTGGATCTTGTCTGGGTATTCGTATTTACTTTCTTCTATCTAGTTTGAATAAAACCTCATCTTTACCGCTATGTCAGAAAACAGCCAGCATCCCGTAAAAGGATATTACACCGGGGATATTCACAATCAGTATATCGAGGAGCATGAAACACCGAATGCGAAGAAGGTCATTTGGAGAACCTTCTGGATCCTGCTCTTCATCACCATTTTTGAAGTGGCAATTGCCTTCACGCACCTCAACAAGGATTTGCTGCAATGGACATTCGTCACCCTGACCATTGTCAAGGCTGGATTTATTGTCGGGTATTTCATGCATCTGATTCATGAACGCTTTACCTTTCGTTACTCCATATTGCTCCCTTTTATCCTGATC
>CAYWHE010000060.1:0-19558 GCA_964458125.1 uncultured Flavobacteriaceae bacterium
ATTGCAGGTGCAAACCCGCATTCCAAGGTGGTGGCGCTGGCTTCAGGTTCAGTAAAAATTACGGGGTGGGTTGACGATATGCGCCTGGTATATGCCCGCGCACGCGTTTTTTGTGCACCCATGCGTATGGGTACCGGGCTTCAGAATAAATTACTGGAAGCCATGGCCATGAAAATTCCCTGCGTCACTACTTCCTTATGCAATAATGCATTGAAAGCCGAACCGGGAGTGTCCGTGTTGGTCGGTGATACCCCTGAGGCCTTTGCCGCCCATCTGGTTGACCTGATTAATAATCCCGGTAAGGCTGCCCGGATGGCCCAGTCGGCTTATGAATTTATTACCAAGTATTACGATGTGGAGGTGGTCGGTCGCCAACTGGAATCCATCCTGACCTCCCTCAAAAACAAAAAGGCCTGAACATGGATGCCTTACGGGGCAAGCCACACTCAGACCTTTGTTCCAGTTTTGATTGTTCAGCGAAGTTCAGATGTTGAGGCTGCCTTACGGGGCAGCCCACACCTGACTCAACCTAAAAACTAACCAAAAACCATCGTTACGGGCGGCTCTGAATTACCAATGGCGGAAGCTGCATTTTTCAGCAGCCCGCCATCGATAAACCTAAAAACTAACCCCTTTATCATGGTGGTGAGTTCCGGCCGGAGGGCAAGTTGCGGGCTGCCTTACGGGGCAGCCCTTAACCTGACAATCAACCTAAAAACTAACCAAAAACCTTCTGTTTTAAGTATCCGGTTTTAAAAAGGTAAACCGGTTTATGTAAAGAACTTTACTTTTAAACGCCAGGTGATCATCAACCGGACAATGCAATGATACGGTGACTTATCGGGTGCATGGCCTCATTGAAAATGGTTTTATTACAGGCGTAATACGAAACCATTAATAGGACAATTGAAATACCATCGTAAATGTTAATGGATTGACAATTAGTTTATTCGGATTTAACTTCAGGATGTAGGATTGCTGCTTTTTTAAGGATATCCTGTTTTGTTTTTTGGAATTTAATCCGGGTTCCTGTCCCGCTGCAGCCAAAAGGGAATAAACCTTACAGTTTAATACCGGTAATTTCTTCCGGAAACAAGATACGGACGTACTTTTATCATATGAAAACAGCATTTACAAGGCATATTTTCAGGTACAAGGATGACATCCAATCCGTATTTTTCCTAATTTTGTCTGGCTTTCTTATGATAAAAAACCAAGGAAGCCGGCAGAATGACAGCAACAAACAGTGAAGCAGGTTTAAATACAGTAGAGGAAGCTCTCGAAGAGATCAGAAAGGGGAAGGTCATCATCGTTGTGGATGATGAGGACCGTGAAAATGAGGGTGATTTTATCACCGCAGCACGCAACGCAACTCCTGAAACCATTAACTTCATGGCCACTCACGGGCGTGGATTGATTTGCGCTTCCATTACCGAGGAACGTTGTGATGGGTTGAAGCTGGAAATGATGGTGAATAAAAATACCTCTTCCCATGAAACTCCATTTACCGTATCGGTCGACCTGATTGGTCATGGCTGTACCACTGGCATTTCCGCCAGCGACCGTTCCAAAACAATTATGGCGCTTATTGATCCTTCCACCAAACCGGAAGACCTGGGTCGTCCCGGTCATATTTTTCCTTTACGCGCAAAAAACGGAGGTGTTCTCCGCCGGAGCGGGCATACGGAGGCCACTGTTGACCTGGCCCGCCTGGCCGGTTTTGAACCGGCAGGTGTTTTGGTTGAAATCATGAATGAGGACGGCACCATGGCCCGCCTGACTGAATTAAAAAGGATTGCCCATCGCTTTGATCTCAAAATCATTTCCATTGAGGACCTGATTTCTTACCGCCTGAAAAAGGAAACGCTTATTGAAAGGGAGGTGGATGTAAACCTGCCCACCACTTTTGGAAATTTCCGTTTGCACGCCTACCGGCAACTGACTACTGGCCAGGAACACCTGGCCCTGGTTAAAGGAAACTGGGAAAAAGATGAACCCATCCTGGTACGCGTACATTCTTCCTGCCTGACCGGTGATATTTTCGGGTCCTGCCGTTGCGATTGCGGCCCGCAACTTCACAAGGCCATGGAACTGATCGAAAAAGAGGGTAAAGGGGTGATTGTATATATGAATCAGGAAGGGCGCGGCATAGGTCTGTTAAATAAACTCAAGGCATACAAACTTCAGGAGTCGGGTCGTGATACCGTGGAAGCCAACCTGGAACTTGGCTTTAAGTCGGATGAAAGGGATTATGGTGTTGGCGCACAGATTTTAAGGGACCTGGGTGTTTCTAAAATGAAGCTGATGACCAATAACCCCACCAAACGTGCCGGGCTCATCGGCTACGGACTTGAAATCGTGGACAACATATCACTCGAAGTTCCCTCCAACAAGCATAATCAGTCCTACCTGAAAACCAAACGGGATAAAATGGGGCATTCCATTCAGCTGGACCACTGATTATTGCGCTGAAAGACCTGCAATTGCTTTTCCTGCTATAAATCCGCTGGTCCACGCATGCTGGAAATTAAAGCCCCCGGTAAATCCGTCCACATTCATTATTTCCCCGGCAAAGAAAAGACCTTCCACCAGTTTGCTTTGCATGGTTTTCATGTGGATATCCTTCAGGTCGATACCTCCACAGGTAACGAACTCCTCCTTAAAAGTGGTCTTGCCGGAAACCGTCAGCGTCAATTCGGTTAATATCCCGGCCAGGCGATTCAACTCTTCTTTCCTTAACTGGCCCCATGCCTCCCCGGAATGAATACCTGCCAGTTCGCATAACCGTTGCCATAAACGCAAGGAAATGCCCGGGAAAGCATTCCCGTATACTTTCCGGAGTGGAAAAATTTTCCGCTGTTCTAAAATCAGTTCCCGGTTTTTATCCATGGTGGAGGAAAGTATGGAAAGTGAAACGGGAAAGGAGTATTTTTTTTCGTTGAGGTAACGGGCAGACTTTGCACTGAGTTTCAGGATACACGGACCGCTCAGCCCCCAATGGGTAATCAGTACCGGGCCTGTGTTTTGGAAGGAGGTTCCGGCAATTTTAACGATGACATCATGGATCACGATTCCTTCCAGGCCATTGAAGGGCGTGTCGGGAATATTAAACGTAAATAACGAAGGCACAGGTGTTATTATTCGATGACCCGTTGTGGCTATCCGGTTGAAATTTTCTGATGAGGAACCACCCCCTGTTGCCATGAGCAGGTAGTCGCAACTCATCATGCTCCCGTCGGCAAGCCGGAGTTCAAAAAGGTCTTTTTTCCTGAACTCCGTCACGGCAGATTCCAGTCTGATGATGACCTTGTTTTTTTCTGCCTGTTCAAGCAGGCAGCCTGCAATGCTTTGGGAGCGGTTGCTGACTGGAAAAACACGGCCGTCGGATTCTGTTTTTAGATCGATCCCTTTGGAGGTAAACCAGTCCATGGTATGACGGGGATTAAAAACGGTAAAAGGACCCCGTAATTCCTTTTCCCCGCGGGGATAATGGGTGGCAAGCTCTGTTTCATCAAAACAGGCATGCGTAACATTGCAGCGCCCCCCGCCCGAAACCAGCACTTTGGCCAGTAACTTCCGGCTTTTTTCAAGCAGGATGATTTCTCCCCTGAATCCTTGTTCTGCTGCTGTGATGGCCGCGAAAAATCCTGCCGCACCGCCTCCGGCAACGACCAGTCTTTTTTGATGCATGCATCAAAGGTAGGGAAGAAGTGTGTTACCTCATGCAGTTGCTTAACGGGATGATTCCAAAACCTTCACCTGAGATAAGGCCTGCCGGTGAAAAAATAAAATACCCCTGAATGCAATTCCGGCGATTGATAAAAAAGAAGCCTGCTTCAGTCAGACCGGAGCAGGCTTCATGGGGGGGGTAAGGTTATTCGATGATCAGCTTAATCATTTTCTGCTGAGCATTGGTTTGCAGTCTGATAAAATAAATGCCGGCAGGATACGAATGGGTATCCAGGTCAATTTCATGTTCGCCTGAATCCAGGTTCCGGCTGGCCAGTATCGTTTCTTTTTCGCCCAACATGTTGACCAGATCAATGGCGACTGTATTTTTTTCGGGCAGTTCAAAGGCGATGACGGCACTTCCCCGCGCCGGGTTGGGTGACACCCGGAAGTCAATCGTATTTTCAACAGGTCCGTTATCAGCTGACATCCGGCAATTAACGGTAACCCGTAAACGAGTGGAAAGGGTGGAGCAGCCATACTGGTTCGATACCCGGACCGTATACCAACCCTGCTGGGTGGCCGTCAATTTCCTGGTATGGGCGCCGGATATCGGATTGCCGTTTCGAAACCAGTCATAGCTGGCGGATCCGGTAAGGGTATTGGCCACCAGCAGGACGCTCTGACCCTGGCAAAAAGTGGTTGCACCCTGAGGGGTAATGGTCGCGGCAGGTTTGCTGAACACATCGGCATGAACGGGTGCTGAAATGCGGGAACAACCCCTGGGGTTGGTCACTCTCACTTTATAATCCCCGGTTTTGTCAGCAGCATACGTGGAAGCATTGGCACCGCTGATCGGATTGGAACCCCTGTACCATTTATAGGAAAAATTTGAATTCTGGTGAGCCACCAGGTTTACTTTTTTCGGGGAGCAGGTCGATAGTCCGTTTACTCCGCTAACCGTAGCATTCAGGACGACGCTTAATACATATTTTGCAGGTGATTCCGCTGAACAGCCTGTTGTGGTTTTGGTCATCCGGACATGATAATTACCGCTTTTCCTGGCGTAATAATAGTAATCCTTGGCATTCGGAAGCAGGGTGCCGTCTTTATACCACTGGTAGCTAAAGGAGGTGCCCTGTACTGCAACAATGCGTATACTGTCCCCACTGCAAATGGTATCGTTCCGGTAAGAGGTCAGGGCAGCTGTTGGTAACGCATTCACATGCAGAATGGAGGATTTGGTTACGGTATGACTTCCTGCAGGGCTGGTAGCTTTCAGTTTTACTGTATAATTTCCGGGAACTGAATAAACCACGGTCGGATTTTTTAGCGTGGATGTGGACGGAGTACCACCCGTAAAGGTCCACTGGTAGGAAGTGGGGTAGTTCGTGCTTTTATCCGTAAACGTGATGGCATCACCCGTACAGGAATTATAATCACTCAATATAAAATTGGCCACAGGCCGGGGAACAATTTTTATTTTATAGTCTGAAATTTTGGTTTGCTGGGTTACCGGGATCACACCGTATAATTTACCGCTGATCGTTACATCGATATCTAGCAAATAGGTACCGGCCTGAGTGGAGGTCGGATTTCCGGTAAGCTGCATGCACCCGTTGCTGAGTGGTCCCAGGGTGCAATTGGAAGGATTGCAGGAATAAGTGAAGCCGGCAGGCAAGTTACCGATGCCCGTAATGGTGACGGATGTTAATTTCACATAGGTGCCATTAAGCGTGGTGTCCAGGGGAGTGCGAACCTGTATAACTGTACTGTAATAGTTGCCGGCGTAGGCAATGGGCAGATTGGTTGCAATATCAGGAGTAACACCCGGCACTGTGTTCGAGGAGGGGGTGCATTGGGAAAAAATCCAGGAAGGACAAACCAATGCAATGAATACAAGTAAACATTTTTTCATGTTTATACGGTTTTAAGGTTAGTAAGGTCGGAGGTTTTACGAAAAGCCACGCCAATATAGAAAAAAGCCTGAATCCGGCAAGAGAAAAGTTTTCAACAATTGAAAAGGCCGTTTTCAGAGCCTCCGGCAACAAAAAAGCCCGGAATCCATTGATCCGGGCTTTATTCAGGTTTTTTATTTCAGCATCAGCGGCTGATCATCAGCCTGGCATCGTCTTCACCTGTTCCGCAACTCATCCGGATCAGGTATAATCCCGGTGAGAGCCCGGCGGTATTGAACTCCATCTGTTGTGCCCCGGCAGTCAGAATTCCTTTGAATTCATGAAGCATCAAACGGCCCTGCATATCATATACCGAAAGCATAACTTCCCCTGTTTCCGGGAGTTGGGCCGACAGCGACACCCGGTCACCGGCAGGATTTGGAAATACAGATAATCTGAAGTCTGCACGGATACCTGACCCTGCAAGGCTTTCACGGCAGTTGATCACCACCGTTTTGGAGGAAGAGACTTTGGTACAACCGTTGGTTTTGGAAACGATGACTTTATAAATACCCGCCTGGGTAGCAGTATAGTTGATCTGGGTGGCACCCGCTATGTTGTTTCCGTTTCTCTTCCACTGGTAGGACAGGTTGTTTCCGCTATTGGCCGTGAAAACCACGCTTCCTCCCGCACAGAATGTCAATGGACCGCTGGCGGTGAAAGACGCGGAGGGAGAAGCATTAACCGTAACCGTGACAGCATTGGAGGCCTTGGTGCATCCATTCGAATTGGTGACGGTTACCTTATAAGTTCCGCTGCCTGTTGCAGTATAGGTGGCCCCGGTTGCGCCATTGATGACCGTACCATCCTTTTTCCACTGGTAAACGAGCCCGTTGCCGGTATTGGCGGAAATCAAAACGCTTCCGCCGGAACAGAAGGTGGTGGACCCTCCGGCTGTAATGACTGCCTGTACATAACTGACCGTTACCGCTTTGGCGGAGGATATTTTATTGCACCCGTTGGGTTTGGTAACCCTGACCTTATAGGTTCCACCGGTTGTGGCCAGGTAGGTTGATACCGTAGCCCCGGAAATGTCCAGGCCATTTCTGATCCACTGATAGGTGAAGCCCGCACCACTGTTGGCGGTAAATAGCACGGAATTGCCATTGCATATCGTAAGCGGGCCGGATGCCGTAAAAGAGGCCGATGGCGGAGAGCCAACGGTGATGTAAGAATTTTTTGTAATGGCATTGTTGCCGGCAGGGCTGCCTGCTGTCAGCGTGGCATTGTAGGTTCCCGCTGTATTATACGTAACCACGGGGTTCTGCAGGTTGGAGGCGGATGGCGTTCCCCCGGGGAATGACCATGACCAGGAAGTCGGCTGGTTGGTGGACAAATCCGTATAGGTGACCGATTCCCCTTTGCATATCGCAGCGGCGGAACCGGAGAAATCGGCAACAGGAGGACCCAGGATGGTGATCTTGTATCCCAGGATCTGGGAAGCCTGTGATACCGGTATGATATTGAGCAATTTTCCGTGCAGGGTTACATTGACCACCAGATTGTAAGTTCCAACCTGGGCCAGTGTAGGGTTTCCCGATAGGTACATGCACCCATTTCCTCCTCCCGGAAAGGCACAGTTGGCAGGAAAACAGGCATAGCTGAAACCTGCCGGCAAACCGGTTACGCTGTTTACGGTGATATCCGTTACGTTTACATTACCCCCTGCCGTCATGGTATCGGTGAAAACACGGATCTGTATAACGGTGCCGTAACTGGCATTGGCATAGCCCTTCGGGAGGTTCACCAGGGTGTCGGGGTAAATGCCGGGAATCGTAAAGGTGTCCAGGGAGCATACCTGGCCCTGTCCGGAACCGGCCATCACCAGAATCATCATGAGGGGAAGCAGTAGTCTTTTCATAACAGTATTAGTTGAGGTTGAATGGGGAAAGGTAGATGATTATGCCTGATGTGACAAGAAAAATCAGCCGGATTTATCAACAATTTGAAAGGTTGACAAAAATCAGATCGGAATTCAGGCCCAAAAAAGTAACTTTGCGGGACGCTTTTGTCAAGACCTTTGCTGAAACCCTTCTTCTTTATGAGCGCAGTTAAATATATTTTTGTCACTGGTGGTGTTACCTCATCGCTTGGAAAAGGAATCATCTCCGCTTCCCTCGCCAAGTTACTGCAGGCCAGGGGGTATAAAACAACCATCCAGAAACTGGATCCCTACATCAACATCGATCCGGGAACGCTGAACCCCTATGAGCATGGCGAATGTTATGTCACCGATGACGGTGCCGAAACGGATCTGGACCTCGGGCATTACGAACGTTTTCTGAACACCCCCACTTCACAGGCCAACAATGTCACCACCGGACGAATATACCAGACCGTGATTAACAAGGAGCGGGAAGGGGCCTACCTCGGTAAAACCGTACAGGTGATCCCGCACATTACTGATGAAATAAAAAGGAGCATACAATTGCTGGGCGAAACCGGCAATTTTGAAATCGTCATTACTGAAATTGGCGGTACGGTTGGTGATATTGAATCCCTGCCCTATATCGAGGCTGTGCGCCAGCTGATATGGGAAATGGGATCCAATTGTTGTGTCATTCACCTCACCCTGCTTCCCTACCTGGCCACCACCGGTGAACTGAAAACCAAACCCACCCAGCACTCGGTAAAAATGTTGCTGGAATATGGCATTCAACCCGACATTCTCGTCTGCCGGTCGGAAAAGCCGGTTAATACTGAAATCAGGAGAAAAATCGCCCTTTTTTGCAACGTCAACATCAATGCCGTTATCGAATCGATTGATGCCACGACCATCTATGACGTGCCCCTGATGATGCTGAAGGAACAACTGGATAAAGTGGTGCTGGGTAAATTAAAGCTGCCCTTAAAGCAGGAACCCGATATGGAAAGCTGGAAAAGTTTTCTGGGCAAACTGAAAAATCCGACTTCGGAAGTGAAGATCGGCCTGGTGGGTAAATACATCGAACTGAAGGATGCCTATAAATCCATTTCCGAGGCCCTGATTCATGCAGGTGTCAGCAATGAATGCAAGGTGGCGGTGGACTGGATCCACAGTGAAAAAATCGATGAAAGCAATGTCCATGATAAGCTGAAGGGGCTTCACGGTATTCTGGTGGCTCCTGGTTTTGGCGACAGGGGAATAGAAGGAAAGGTGACGGCCATCCGTTACGCCCGTGAAAACAGGATTCCGTTTTTCGGCATATGCCTCGGAATGCAATGTGCCGTGATCGAGTTCAGCCGGAATATCCTTGGAATGGAGGATGCCCATTCCACCGAAATGAACAGGGAAACCAGCCACCCGGTCATCGACATCATGGAAGGGCAGAAGGACATTACGCGGAAAGGCGGCACCATGCGCCTGGGTGAATATCCCTGCAACATTGCCAAAGGCACCCGGGCGCACCAGGTCTATGGCAAATCCAAAGTGATGGAGAGGCACCGTCACCGCTTTGAATTCAATAACGAATACCTCAGCCGTTTTGAAGAGGCCGGTATGACGGCTTCCGGTATCAACCCCAATGAAAACCTGGTGGAAATAATCGAGTTAAAAAATCATCCCTGGTTTATCGGTGTTCAGTTCCACCCGGAATATAAAAGCACGGTTGAAAATCCCCATCCTCTTTTTGTGCGTTTTGTGAAGGCGGCCATGGATTTTGCCAGGACCCCCGAACCCCAGCGACAGGAATATGTATGAGGGTTACCTTGTCCCTGATTTAAATGCATGGATGGCCTTTCGCGTAAAATCCGAAAGCACCAGTTTTCCGCTGATGCCGGCACGTTCATGCAAAAGTTCATCCCAGTTTTCCGTTCCTTTCCAGCAAATGGCCTTTAGCATCTGCATGGCTTCGGGGTTGCTGGCCGCCAGTTTATTGGACAATGCCCCGATGGCGGAATCCATGTCGCTGACCGTTTCAAAAAGACCGGCATAAAGTCCTTTTTCCCTGGCCCAGGCGGCTGTTTGCCACTCGGTGGCGTTGATGGACATCGCGGAGAATGCAGTTGTTCCGATTTTACGTTCAACGGCCGGACCAACCACAAAAGGCCCGATGCCGACAGCCAGCTCACTTAATTTAACGGAGGCCGCAGAAACGGCAAACGTATAGTCGGCGGCACTGGCCAGACCAACACCTCCGCCGACGGCTTTTCCCTGGACCCGGCACAGGATGAATTTAGGGGCTTTCCGCATGGCATTGATGACGTCCGCGAATCCGGAAAAAAAATAAGTTCCCTGCTCCAGGGTTTCAATGGATATCAGTTCATCGAATGAGGCGCCGGCGCAAAAGGCTTTTTCTCCTTCACTTTCCAGGATGATGACCCTGGCGTCCGGGTTCCGGCCCATGGTGGTGATGGCTTTTGCCAGTTCGCGCAGGAGGGTTCCGGGAAGCGAGTTGCTTTGGGGGTGGAAAAAAGTGACTTTCCCGATGCCTTCCGCAATGGAGGTGGTTACTGTTCCGTTGACCGTCATGATGCGTTCAGGGTTTATCCAGGATCGCTACGGTGATCCGGCTCACGCAAATCAGCTGATCTTCCTGGTTGGTAATTTTTATTTCCCAGACATGGGTGCTTCTCCCGATGTGCAGCGGACGGGTAATGCCGTAAACAAGACCCCGCTTTGCTCCGCGTATATGGTTGGCGTTAATCTCAAGCCCGACACATTGTTTTTTCTCCCTGTCTATGCAAAGCCACGCCCCGATGCTGCCGAGGGTTTCGGCCAGCGTTGCCGATGCCCCGCCATGCAACCGGCCGTCCGGCTGAATAGTCCTTTCGTCCACCGGCATGGTAGCCGTTAAAAAATCATCTCCTATCTCCGTAAATACAATTCCGAGATGCCCGGCCATAAGGTCGTGGGTCATCCCGTTGAGTTCCGCTATTGACAAAGGCAACTTCCAGATGCCCATACACCCGGTTAGTTTTTGCTGTATGCAGGAAGTTTGCCTTCCTTGATTAACAGGTTCACTTTTTCCTTGTGTGCATCAAAATCCCCGAAACAAAGTGCGGAAAGCATCTGCTGCCGGCTCATGGAAGGGTCGTTAAAGGCCTCTTTGATCTGGCTGGAACAGCGGTCTACGAATTTTTCAAATCGCTCCGGTGCCCAGATGTATTCGTATTTATGCCAGTCGGGACGGTTCCGGTTGACGTTAAATTCCTTGGGAAGATCCCCCTGGATCACACTTTTTACTTCCAGTCCCTCGAAGGATTTGGGAAGCTGCCTGTTATCGAAAATCAGCGGCCGCACAATCTGGATGACGTGCTTTTTTCTTTTGGGATCAATGAGGCTGAGGCCCTTTACGTGCATGCCCTTTTTCTTCAGGTGCCCGTATTTCAGTTCAAATCGTTTGAGTGTGTCGTACATGGTGGAGATAATTGGTGGTGAAAGTGTATCAGGTTTGGAAGAAGTCAGTTGTTTTCTTTTCGTGCAACAAGGGTTAGAATGGTAGCGAGGGCAACAGTTTCACCGGTCTGGTCATAAACATCAACCAGCCATTTCACCACCCCCTGGGCCTGTTCGCCTTCGCGCTTTTCCTTGACGGTTTTTTCCTTCACCGTCAGGCGCACGCCTATCGTGGTTCCGGTATACACAGGCTTGATAAAACGCAATTCGTCCAGCCCGTAATTGGCCAGCACCGGTCCTTTCTTTGGATCCACAAATAATCCGGCGGCCGCGGAAATGATGAAATAACCATGCGCTACACGCGAAGTGAATATCGAACCTTCCAGGGAAGTGACGTCGGTATGGGCGTAAAAATTATCCCCGCTGATGTTGGCGAAGTTGACAATATCGGCCTCCGTCACGGTACGCTTATGGGTAACCAGTGTTTCCCCGATGACCAGTTCGTCAAAATACTTGCGGAAAGGATGAATGATATCTTCCGTTTGTTTGGCTCCCATCAGGTAAGTTTGGGTGATTTTTGACAACGTGGTCGGGGAGCCTTGTATGGCGGTGCGCTGCATGTAATGAAAGATGCCGCGAATGCCACCCATTTCTTCACCTCCTCCGGCTCTTCCCGGTCCGCCATGAACAAGGTGAGGAAGCGGTGAGCCATGCCCCGTGGATTCGCCGGCTGCAGCGGCATTCATGATGTATATACGGCCATGCATGCAGGCTGTATTCAGTACGATTTCTCTGGCAAAATCATCATCTGCGGTAAAAACAGAACCAACCAGGCTGCCTTTTCCCATCTTGGCCAGTTCAGCTGCTTCTGCGGCTGTGGAATAGGGCATCACCGTACTCACCGGGCCGAAGGCTTCAATGCGGTGGGGTTCCGTTTTTTTCAGGGGATCATGACAATAGAGGAGCATGGAAGGCATGAAGGCACCCTTATTCTTATCCGCTCCCATCACTTCAAAACTATCGTAGTTGCCATGGGCAAGTTCACATACCCGAAGCAGTTCATCCACTTTCCCTCTGACATCTTTAACCTGTTCCTTGCTGGCTAAAGGCCCCATCCGAACCCCTTCAAAAGAAGGATCACCGATAATGTTGGTTTTCAGCCGCTCACTGAGGGCTCTGACCACGGTGTCGGCAATGGCAGATGGCACAAGGATTCTCCGGATAGCCGTGCACTTCTGACCGGCTTTGGTGGTCATTTCCCGCACTACTTCCCGGATGAAAAGCCTGAATTCTTCCTTGTCAGCGGTGGCATCCGGTCCGAGAATGGCGCAGTTCAGGGAATCGGCCTCCATATTAAACCGGACGGAATTGTCGATAATGGCCTTGGTTTGTTTTAACTTTTTGCCTGTCTCCGCACTTCCGGTAAAGGTTACCACATCCTGGCAGGTCACCAGGTCAAGCAGGTTTCCCGTACTTCCGCAGATCAGTTGCAGGGCGCCGGCCGGAAGGATATTGGAAGCGATGATTTCACGAACCATCAGCTCGGTCAGGTAGGAGGTGGAGGTAGCCGGTTTGACGATGGCGGGAACTCCGGCCAGGAAATTGACGGCTATTTTTTCCAGCATGCCCCAGCAGGGAAAATTAAAGGCGTTGATATGAATGGCAACGCCTTCCAGGGGTACGCAAATATGATGGCCGGTAAAGGTTCCGCCTTTGGAAATGTTCTCCTGTTTACCGTCTACGTAAAAAGTTTCATTGGGCAATTCCCTTCTTCCTTTGCTGGCATAAACGAACAGGTTCCCGATACCGCCTTCAATATCCACCCAGGAGTCGCTTTTGGTGGCACCGGTTGCAGCCGAGAGGGTATAAAACAATTCTTTTTTATTGTTCAGATAAAGGGCCAGTGCCTTCAGCATCAACGCCCGTTCGTGAAAAGTCATCTTACGCAGGGCCGGACCGCCTGTTTGACGGGCATGGTCCATCATGGCTTTGAAATCTACCCCTTCGCTGCTTGCAATGGCAATTTCTGCACCGGTAACCGCATGAAACAATGCCGTTCCCGGTCCGCTGCCTTCCACCCAGCGACCTGCTGCAAAACTTTTTAATTTCATCTAGCTAAGTAGCTGTTTGTGTAAATGTTAAGAAAATTTATGGGTAGGCAAAGATAGGCTTAAATAAGCGCTGATCAAAGCTTTTTTTTTGAGAATAATAAGACCGCAAAATTCAGGAACAGGAAAAGATCACGGAAAAGCAAATTAAAAAGGGGGAATGCCAATAACGGCAGTTTAATGAGGAGGGAAATTCCTTCCTGTGCAGATGATTATTGTCCTGGGAAAAATCATTCATCCCGGGTCTGCGGGGTCAACAGGCCATCTATTTTGGCCGCCAGGGTTCTGTCCTTTTCCGTTACAATACCACCGGCGTCATGGGTGTTCAACCTGATTTCTACCCGGTTATAGACGTTCCTCCAGTCCGGGTGATGGTTCATTTTCTCGGCCAGGAGGGCCACCCGGGTCATAAAGGCGAAGGCCTCTGAAAAATCACGGAAGCGGAATGTCCGGACCAATGCATTCATTTCTTCTTTCCACATGTCTGATGATTTGGAATGGTTCTGTTGGACTGGCAGGAAAATACTGCCTGTCCGGTATATGTAGTATGGCATTTATAAACGCAAAGCCTGAAACCGGGATTATTTACCGGTAACCCTCACCACGCCTGACCCGTGATAGGAATGGTACTCACCGTCATACATGGCATCGGCCGAAACCGGTCCCATGACAAACGTACCGGTAGAGACGGCCCTCGCCAAATAATAAAATACTTTTGGGGTCAGGTCAGCGGAGGTAAAGAGGTTGATGCGGTCGTCCCGGATGTCCATGTAATCCGGCTGTGCCTGGTCCCGGACCCAGTTCATGCCGGCCACAGCGCCAATGCGCGGATTTTCAATTTCAAACCCGGCCGGAAGCATGTCGGTGATCACGACGTTCCGGATATGGCTTCGTTCCGTATTTTCCAGCACCAGTTTAACCACGACAAGGTCATTCTGACTGATGGAATTACTTTTCAGCGGCTGACCAAACCGGTTGAGGAATGTTTTACGTATACGCAAAAAGTTATCTTCGGCCGGAAAGGATCCGTCACGGGTAAGCCCTTCCATATCCCAGGAATAGTAAAGGGTTCCGCTTCCTTTTACCGTCACGGTCACCGGTTGGCCAAATATGTTTTTCGACAGGATCAGGTCTTCCCCGTTAAATTCACCAACCGTCACTCCGTTGGCCTGTATCGTGGCCATTACCCTGTTCTCCCGGTTGCGTTTCATGAATTTTCCCAGCGCCAGAAAAGCAAAGGCCCTTTCCTGGGTGGAGAGGTATTTTTCTTTCCGGATTTGACTGCTCAGGTGGTTCACCATCACGCCGGTCTGGGGATTGTCCGGATCGGCTTCGAGCAGCCCGGACAGGGCCAGGGCTTCATCGCGGATATAAGAGGAAAAACTGCCGCCGGTTTCGCGGACCGCCTGTTCGCCTTCAAAGGCCGTAGGCAGCAGGTCGGCGTAACCTTTGCGGTCACCGCAAATCAGGAAGGTGGTGGCCAGCAGGTAACGCGCATCCAGCGTGATGCTGTTCGTTTTGTATTTGTAATAATTCATTGTCGACAGGTCCGGGCGGCCGTTCAGGGCAAGCACATAAAGGCTGTAAAAAAGTTCGCGCGCGGCAAACTTCTTCGGCAGGCGTTTGCCGTTTGCATGATAAAAGAAGTAATGGATTTCATCCCTGGTTTTGGATTTGGCGGCCAGGTAGGAAATCAGTTTTTCCAGACCCGGCTGGCTGACTTCATATCCGGCCCGTTTGGCTTCCGTCAGAAAATGACAGGCGTAAGCGCTTCCCCACCAGGATTCCTCATCTCCGCCGGGCCAGTAACTCAGTCCCCCGTTGTAAAGTTGCATGGATTGAATCCTGCTGATGGCAGCCTGTACATTGCGCGTGATGTTGACGGGACGGCCGGGTTTGTTCAGGAGCGATTTCGCCAGGTCTGCAAAGTAAAGTTGAGGAAAGGCCATGGAGGTAATTTGTTCGACGCAGCCATAAGGATAATCGAGCAGGTATTCCAGCTGATCGCTGAACCGGACCATGGGCGAACGGCTCAGGAAAAGTTTCCCTTCGACGCTGGCCGGGATGAATCCGGTGGTCAGGTTCAGCGTTTTCTCGGCACCGCCGCTGATGCTTCCCGCATCACTTGCTTTCTGAAGCGAAGCCGGTGGTCTGACAGTGATGGCCGTAAGATCGGAATAACTGCTTCCAGCTGCTTTCACCTGCACCTCAATGCTTCCTTCCCCGAAGTCCTGACGGGCGATTACCTTCCAGGTGGTCCTTTTTTCGGCATGTGCCTCCACCTCGAGTTGCTGTTCGTTGATACCTGAAAGTGTAACGGGACCCGTGAGTGAAATTCGGGCCGTCAGGCTGGTTTTTACCGGAAGTGTATTGGTGATGGTCACCGGCATCAGCAGCGTATCGCCCGGGCTGAGGAAACGCGGTATGCCGGCCGATATCACCACCGGGTCGGCTACCTGTATATGCTTTTCGGCACTGCCAAAGGTCTGGTCTTTATAAACGACGGCCATCACCCGGAGATCCCCGGAGAATTGCGGAATATCAACCGTACAGGTGGCTTCACCGGAGGCATTTGTTTTCAGGATGCCGCTCCAGTAAGCCACCAGGTTTACCCGTTTATTGCTGAGCGGGTTGACCCTTTTCTGGAGATCGTACCCGTCACCACCCGTGCTGGAGCGTTTCATTTTCAGGTCCGGTAACAGCCACGGATATACGTCAAAGGATTCCACCGTCAGGGCCTGCTTCTGGTAAAAAAAATGGTAGGGATCGGGAGTGGGGGAGTTCTTCAGCTGCATGATGCCTTCATCCACAACGGCTACGGTGACTTCAATATCCGATTTGGGCAGGGTTTTAACGGTGACCGTTTGCCGTGTTCGCGACCGTGACCGGGCAGCAGCGATAATGGTTACGGGCAGCCGGTTGCTTTTTTTAGCGAGGGAAATGCTGGCAAAGCCATGCGCCACCGTAAGGGGCATGGAGCCGTCATCAAGGGGTTTGAACAGGGTGGCGCTGACGTAAACATTCGGCAGGTATTCTTCCTTCAGGGGGATCAGGAGCATGGCTGCCTTTTTATCCGTTGTCAGGTAATGGTATTCAAAGACCTTGTTCCGTTCAATGGTGACCAGCAGTTTTCCTGCAAATGGTGTTTTAAACAGCAGGCTTGCCCGTTCACCCGGTTCATAGGTTTCCTTATCCGTACTGATTTCCACCTGCCCTTCGTTATTGACCTGAAAGGAAGTGTTTGAAGTGCTTCCCCAGCGGTAAGCATAAAATTCAGATTCCACATATTTCCCTGATCCCGGTCGCCTCACCCGCACCAGGTATTCCCCCGATTCATTCGGGATGAACGGAAAAACGCTGCCGGTCCGGGCTATGGTGAATCGGCGGTCGGTGATGATTTCTTCCTCCCGCTGGGACACATAACGGTAATGCGTATCGTAGGTTCTTTCCATGACGGTATGCCATTTGACCCGTATGACCTGCACATGCACTGTAGCCCGGTCAACGGCATTTCCCGTTGCATCGGTTGCAATCAGGCCAACCTCGACAGGCTGGTTCGTGCCGACATAGTAATCAGGTATGCGGATGCCGTAAAATACATCCTGGGTTTTGATGTCAAATTGCCTGATGCGGTTTACGGGTCTTCCCGATTCATCAAAAACCGTTACAAAAATTTTCCCGTTCAGTAAACCTTCGTCGGCAAACACCGGATCCACCAGAAATTGCTCCAGGGCCTTTCCTTCCGCATTCGTTTTGCCCTGCCTGACCGTCACCGGGAGGACGAGTTTGTCGGAACCTTTGATGCCGAAATTATAGGACGGAAAATTTTTGGAATAAAAATATTTCCTGGTGAAACTGAATTCCGCCTCGTAATTCCGGTCAGCGGCCGGTGGACCGAACAGGTTGACAGCGCGGATGTCAGCGCGAACGCTGTCCGACAGGGAATAGGCCTGAAGGTTCGTGTTTAAAACCACGTTGATGCGGTCCGGGATAAATTCCTCCACGCTGAAATTCCTGCTGCCGATAAGCAGGTCGTTGGAGGTGTAAACCTCCAGGGTGTAAGTCCCCGTCACGGTTCCGGAAGCGAGTTCAAGGCTGCTCTCGCAGGAGCCCTGCCGGTCCAGGTTCCGGCGCAGGTTCCGGAGTTCCTTGCCGTTCGGCAGCAGGTACCGCAGTTTCACCGCTACGTCCCGCACGTTTTCCCTTCCCTCGTTGCGTATAATGGTATTGTTATGCACCGTTTCGCCGGGACGGTAGATTTCACGGTCGCCGTAAATAAAAGCCTGGTATCCCGATTCGTTGTTCCGTGCGCCTCCCACGTCAAAACGGGAATTTTCCACCCGGCTGTCCCGGAAAACCAGGTAATTGAAATCGTTTCCCGAACGGGCCGTGATCATGGAAACCCGGAAGCCCGGAAATTTTGACCGTATGCCTGAAAACACAGCAACACCGTCCTTGTTGGTGGTTCCCGTATACAGTGTCTGGTTGTTGGCGCTCGTAAAATTCACCCGGATATCAGCCAGGGGCTGCATGTTCAGGATGGAATTGGCAAAGACGTAAATTTCATCTTCTGTCTGTTTCACCATCAGGCCAATGTCGGAGATGGAAACCAGTTTGACGGCTTTTCTCCATTTGTCCTCTCCGGATTCCACCCGTACCAGGTAGATGCCCCGGAAAGCGCCCTGTTCGGTGAAATCCAGATTCAACAGGCGTGATCCATTGACCAGGGCAAGGTTTTTTGTTTCGTATTCCTGTTTCATTACCACATCTCCAACCTCATCCAGGTTATAATCTTCATAGGTGAACGGCCTGTCTTCCCCTTCGCCCATATACTCCCTGTACCGGTTGTTCCTCAAAAAGGCCTGGATGTTGTTTTCATAGATACGGGTAACCGTAAGTTTTACCTTCGGTATGTTGACGATCTGGACGCCCACGGTTTTGGATCCGCGCGAAGAAAGATAGACCCCTTTGCCGGATGCAAAGGAAATGGATGGTTCCAGCTGGCCGAAAGGGACCAGTGCGATATAATCACCTGCCATTTCACCACCGAGGGCCCCTCTGAGTTTTTTCGAGATGTTCACTTCATACGAGGCACCGGAAGTAAAATTGCCGCGCAGGGCCAGGCCCGATTCCCTGTTCTCCAGGGAGAACTCAACGGCCGGCGTGATTTTAACCAGGCTGCCGATATCATCCCCCTCCACAGGTTGATTGGTGCTGATCTCCAGCACAGCCTCGGTTCCTTCAAACAAACCCTGTACCTGGGTGATGGCTAATTTTTCAGGCGAAGAGAGGGATTGCTGAAAGGACCCCATCGCGCTTGTCTGGTAATTGCTTTCCATGCAATGAAGGCCGGCAGCTACGCGGATATCCAGGGATGTCTGGCTTTCCGGATTCTTTTCCAGTCCGTCACACAACAATAAAACCTCGGCCGAAGGAGATGTGCTCATGATTTCGAAGGGCATCTCTTTTCCGTTTACCCGCAGGCTGGTCAGGTGTCTGATTTCATCCGGATCCACCCTGTAGTTGAACAGCAGTGTTACCTGGAGGGCAGGCAGTCCGGGCACTTTTTTTGACCGCACCCAGGATGCCTCACTACCCGTTAGTTTCAGGTAAGGGGTATGAAAATGAATGGGTATCAGCTCATCGTCATTTAAATTTTTATCGGCATGCCTGAGGAGGAGATCTGTAAAAACGGCCTGGTAGACCGTACTTCCCTGGAATGCAAGAGACGGGGAAAAGACGAGCTCTTTCGGATTATTCCATTTGAAGAGTCCTTTTACGGCGGGTGTAAAAGCCAGGTATGCCGATGAATCCCATTTCCCCGTCAGCGAGTCGGGCACCAGGTTCCGGTCAAAGGTGAACACAAGATTTTGCTGTAAGTCGATTTCATCAGTGAAATTGGAAGATTTCAGCCGTACGCTGTTTTTATTCAATGAACAGGAAATGGTCAACAGGAGCAGGGCAGCTAATGCTGCATTGGGGCGGAAATGCATGGGATGGGGTGGATGGTTAAGGTCAGCCGGACAAAAGGATCTGCTTAAAAATATCAATTTGATGCTATTCAACAACCTGACCATGCTAATATTTTATCCGGGTAAAAATAATTTTCAGTCGAATCGGATGGCCTTCACCGGGCTGATTTTACTGATCACCATGGAAGGGATGATGAGCATGAGCATGCACAGGACGAGCGTGCCGGCATTGATGAGGGCCAGGTAGAGGAAGGAGAAATTAACGGGTACCACCGATACGTAGTAGGATTCCTGGGGCAGGGTAATGATCCCGTAACGGTATTGAAGCGTACAAAGCGTGAGGGCCAGCAAATTGCCACCCAGCATACCCAGGCCGATGAGAAATCCGGCCATGTACAGGAATACTTTACGGATGCTGAGATCTCCGGCTCCCATGGATTTTAATATGCCGATCAGCGTGACGTTGTCAAGGATCAGAATCAGCAGGGTGGAAATCATGTTGATGCCGGCGACCAGGATCATCAGCGACAGGAT
>CAYWHE010000061.1:0-19507 GCA_964458125.1 uncultured Flavobacteriaceae bacterium
TTGTCCTTGTAAAAATCAAGTCGAATTGAATAAATACTCCAATAATTCATGTTGTCAGTAGAAATCGCAGCGAAGATATAATCCGCGTACCATCTGGGACTATGTTCGTTCCTCCACTACAAACCCCGCCCTGACCATGTCCTTCCAGAAGGATGGGTAGGATTTCTGAACGACTGCCGGGTTTTCAATATCCACAAAGGGAAGTTTCAGGGCCAGGGGTGCCAATGACATGGCCATGCGATGATCATCATGGGTTTTTAGTATGCGCCCGGTTGAACGTATAGGACGATTGTTATAAATTTTCAGCTTGGAACCACCACAGAAATCGGTTTGAACGGACAGGTTATAAAGTTCGCGTTGCAAGGCTTCCGCACGGTTGGTTTCCTTGATCCTTAGGCTTTGCAAGCCCTTCAGGTCGGCCTGAACCCCCAGACCGGCACAAAGACAGGCTATGGTCTGGGCCAGGTCGGGACAACCTGAAAAAGAGTAATCAAAAAAGGCAGGAAGCGGTTTTTCGGATTTGGTCAGCCTGATTCCCTGTTTCTCTTTGCCGGTATGAACACCGAACGGCTTCATTAATTCGGCGGTAATGGCATCTCCCTGCAGGCTGTCCGTGGATAGTCGCCCGAGCAGGATATCGGCCTGTTCGGCCAATGCGGCCATTTCATACCAGTAGGAGGCTGCACTCCAGTCCGGTTCACAGGTGTATTTTACGGCATGGTATGGACCGGGTTTAATGCGTATATGATGATTGTTATATTCCGGCGTGACGCCATAGACCTTCATCAGCGACAGGGTCATACGGATGTAGGGACCGGAAATGATTTCACCCGTGAGGGTGAGGTCCAGTCCCTTCTCCAGCAAGGGTGCAATCATCAGGAGTGCGGAAATAAACTGGCTGCTGATGTCACCCCGGATGGAAATGGATCCGCCCACGGGAACTGCCGGTGAGATTAACAAGGGAGGAAAGCCTTCCTTTTCCAGGAAGGAAATTGAAGCACCCAGGGAATTCAAAGCGCTGACCAGTTGGCCAACAGGCCGTTGTTTCATCCGTTCAGTGCCGGTCATGGTGATTTCCCTGTCGAGCATGGTGGCATAAGCGGTTAAAAAACGCATAGCGGTACCGGCATCTTCACAATTCCAGGTTGAGCGCTCCGTTTTCAGCAGTTTTTCCAGCAAGACCGTATCATGCGCAAGGGAAAGGTTCCCGGTTTTTCCGTTCCCACCGCCCAGGGCATTGATGATCAGGGCACGGTTCGACAGGCTTTTGGATGCCGGCAGCTGAACAACCGTTTTTATTTTCCTGGTGGGATGGGAGACCCTGTAAATCATAGTGACTGGTACTGAAGCAATACGTCTCGTACCCGGGAATCATCTGCAAAAAAATCATAACCAGCCTGTCCGGCATTTATTAAGAGGGCAAAACCGGTACCGGCATTCCTGTTTTTTTTATCCTGCTTCATCCGGATGAGCAGTTCATTTACCGCCTGGCCGGGGAGCGGATATTTTTTGAAAAACCGGAAAATGGACGCCCTTATTTTTTTTCCTTCCGGAGCAGGAAGTCCGGCAATTTCTTCAGCTAAAATACTTTCCGCTACCATGCCCATGGCCACGGCCTCCCCGTGCAACAGCGGATCGCTGCCAGATTCAAGTGACCAGGACTCCAGCGCATGCCCGATGGTATGTCCAAAATTGAGGATCATCCGTACTGACTTTTCGTCCGGATCCTGCTGTACAATCTGTTGTTTAAGCATGGCGCTGGTCTGTATGGCGGCAAGTGTGTAAAAATAAGATTCGTCTGCGTCCTGCAGCACTTCCCACAACTTCCTGTCTGCAACCAGGGCATGTTTGATCATTTCGGCTATGCCCGATTTTTTCGTCCGTTCATCCAGTGTATTTAAAAATCGGTCAAACACGAACACAGCCTGGGGAAAGGTGAAGGTGCCCAGGTGGTTTTTTATCAATTTGAAATCAATGCCTGATTTTCCGCCAATGGCGGCGTCCACCATGGCGAGTAACGTAGTCGGTATATGAATAAACGGAATTCCGCGTTTATAAACCGAGGCGGCAAATCCACCGAGATCGGTAACCATTCCGCCGCCCAGGTTGATGAGCAGGGCATGACGATCGGCTGCATGACCGGTCAGGGCTTCCCATACGGAGATGCAGGAATCCAGGTTTTTATTAGCCTCACCGGAAGATACCCGGATCACCCGGAAGGAGCGGTTCTTCAAGGCCGGCTCAAGAATGGGCAGGCAATACCGGGCTGTATGGTCATCCACCAGGACAAACAACATGCTCCTGTTAAATGGTTCAGCGGATATGAATTTCTGCAACCGGGCGAAGGACTTGTCTTCAGTGAAAATTTCCGGCATCCGGAACGGGGGATTCATCATCCTAAAGCAGACTTATCAGGGTCATGCGGCAGCGACTGTGCCTCCACGTTATCAGGATTCATCTGCAGGGTTTGCTGATAGATGGACTCTTCGTGAATGATGCTGATGAGTTTCAGGATGAATTCCCTGGTGAGTTTTTTTTCTGTTCCGATGCGTGTACGGGTGCGGATAATTTCATTCCATCTTTCCGGCTGATAGATGGTCATGTGATTCTTCAGCTTATACTGCCCGATCATCCTTGCAATGGCCATGCGTTCAGACATATGGTCGAGAATGGTCTGGTCCACTTCATCAATCTGGTCGCGCATATCCTCGAGTTTGCTCAGTTCAAAAACATCGGCTACGGATGAATTCCGGATGACCAGATCATGAATCAACTGACCCAGGCCTTCAGGATTGAGTTGCTGTCTGGCATCGCTGAGGGCAGCGGCCGGATTGATGTGTGTTTCAACCATGAGTCCTTCGTAATTGAGATCCATGGCCATTTGCGAAACATAGGGAATGAGCACTGTTTTGCCGGCAATATGACTGGGATCACAAATGAGCGGCAAGCCGGGAATTCTTCTTCTCAGTTCGATGGGAATTTCCCAGTTGGGCTTGTTCCGGTACGTGGAGTTTTCATAGCTGGAAAATCCCCGGTGAATGGCCACAATTTTGCTGATTCCCGCTTTGGCAATCCTTTCGATGGCGCCTGTCCAAAGGTCTGCATCGGGATTAACCGGGTTCTTGATCATCACCGGGACATCGGTTCCGGACAGCGCGTCAGCGAGTTCCTGGACCATGAAAGGGCTCACCGTGGTGCGGGCGCCAATCCATAACACATCAATGCCGGCTTTCAGCGCCTTTTCCACATGCCGGGTATTGGCCACCTCCACGGCGGCGGGCAGGTTTACTTCCCTGGATGCCTGTTTCAGCCATTGCAGGGCGACCTCACCCATGCCTTCGAATGAATCAGGACGGGTACGTGGTTTCCAGATGCCTGCCCGAAGCATATTTACCGGGAAGGCGGCAATGGCTTTGGCAGTCGCCATCACCTGCTCTTCCGATTCTGCACTGCAGGGACCTGCAATGATAAAAGGGCGGCTGAAGGACTTATTCCAGCTGTTTATAGGAGGTATTTCGGTTTTCACACCGCAAATTTAAGGAAATTTAACCAACATGGCCGAGAGGTCTGAACATGACCCAGGTCACCTTTCAATTACCAGGTCTTTTTTATCTTTGCCCCTGAAAACGAAAGGAAAATGACGGATATCACTACACCCGCACCTGTTATGGAAAGCAATCCAGCCCCTGCCATTCCCCCAATTGATTTTGATAATATTGAAAATGCTTTTAACGGCAAGTCTGATCCGGAGGTCAAAAGGGCTTACTGGCTTTTCAAGCTCATTGGTTACAACTGGCTGGTAACGGCAGGCACCCCTTTTATAAATATGGCCATTCAGCTGAGACTGCCCGTAAAGGGCCTGATCCGGAACACCATTTTTCGTCATTTCTGCGGAGGAGAAACCATCCCGGATTGCGCCGGAACGATTGACAAATTATTCACCTACGGTGTTGGCAGTATTCTCGATTATTCGGTGGAAGGAAGAGAAGAAGAAGCGGAGTTTGAAAAGACCTGCAATGAAATTATCGCCACTGTAAACCGGGCCAAAGGCGATCCAAAAATACCCTTCAGTGTTTTCAAGGTGACCGGTATAGCGCGCCTGGCTCTGCTGGAGCTGGTGAGTTCCGGGAAGGGGCTCTCGCCTGAAGAACAACAGGAATGGCAGGCCATTCGCAACCGGGTGGAGCGCATCTGCGCCACGGCCGCCGCCAACCAGGTGCGAATTTTTATGGATGCCGAAGAAACATGGATCCAGCAGGCTATTGATGACATGGCCACGGACATGATGAAGAAATTTAACGGTCGTTCCGTCATCGTATATAACACCATTCAACTTTACCGGAAAGACAGGCTGGCGTATTTAAAAGAGGAATTTCAAAAGGCGGAGGCCGGCCATTATTTCCTGGGTATGAAACTGGTGAGAGGGGCCTACATGGAAAAGGAACGTGAACGCGCCCTGAAAATGAACTATCCTGATCCCATACAACCTGATAAAAAAGCTTGTGATCAGGATTATGATGAAGCGCTCCGGTTTTGCGTGGAGCATGTGGACCGGATCGCCATCTGCGCCGGAACCCATAATGAGGCCAGCAGCATGCTCCTGGCTCAATTAATAATGGAAAAGAACATACCCCTCCGGCATCCCCATATCTGTTTTTCACAATTGCTGGGTATGAGCGATCATATCAGCTTTAACCTTTCAAAAGCAGGTTTTAATGTGGCCAAGTACGTTCCTTACGGACCGGTCACCTCCGTATTGCCCTACCTCTTAAGACGCGCTGCTGAAAATACATCCATTGCAGGCCAGAGCAGCAGGGAACTTTCCCTCATCACCAGGGAAATGAAGCGCAGAAAGCTGATTTAATCCTTTCGCGAATGCAGGATCCGTCAACTCCGGAGCCATCCATTGCAGGTCCGGGGAATCAGAATTTTCAGATCTGTAAATTTCACATCCGGGAAATGGCGTCCTGTTCTTCCGGGGTTGTAACCCTGTTGTTTTACCGGGATGGCTTTGGGCCTGTATCATCCTGCCGGTCAAACGCTATTTTGGTCAGCCAGATTCCCATGACCTGAAGAAAAAAGAGTCCTGCATAAATGCCAAAACCCGGGGGAGCCTGTTTTACAGCTGGAAAAAAAACACGGAATAAAACATGGAAAATGCCGGTTCATCCCGACCTTGTTGCGAGTATAGTCCAATTTTAAAACCCGGTTATTATGGCCACGGATTATGGCAAGTCCGGCAATAAATAAAAGTATGCCATTCAGGTATTGACAGGCGGGATATTGTTTACCGGGCTATGATTAATGAAACTCCTCGCAGCAAGCTGCGAGGTATCAACATGGAAAATTTTATTTGTTCGCCGCAAGCGGCGGGGAATAAAACCCTAAGATCCCGAAGGACAAAGCCATCGGGATCAATTCGACTAAATCGCTTCAGTTCGCTCCTCTGGAGCTTCTGAAACGATAGTCTCATTGATTTAAAGCTTCAGATACAGGTATCACAACTATTGCCGGACCTGCATTTTTTTTTGAATTCGTCCTATTTGCCAATTTTTATTCATACTGATCAGCTTATAAAATTAAGGGTATGAACCCCAGGATATGCCCTGGATCCATCCCGATACGCTTCGCTATCCCTTCCATTTCAGATCAGTATAGGGAACCTGCAGGCATCTGATGACAAAACATTCAAATTGAGAACCGTGTGATTCGGGAACACAGGTTATTGTTCCATTGATCATTTCCATTTCACTTTCGTACCCATTGCAGGATGACCAATCGCAGACAGAGCTGTTATGAATTGGTCCGGTTACAGGGTTGAGCGGTAATTAAATTAAATGCGTATTTTTCCCACCGGTAAATGACCATGCAAGCCTATAACCGGAAAATCGTGAACGCCTGGAGCCTGTATGACTGGGCTAATTCAGCGTATTCGCTGGTGATTACCTCCACCATCTTTCCGATTTATTACAGCAGCGTCACTTCACAAGGCAACTCAGACCTCGTTTATTTTTTAGGAAGGGAATATAAAAACACGGCCCTGTATTCCTATGCACTTTCCTTTTCCTTTTTACTGGTGGCCCTGATCACCCCTGTTTTATCCGGTATTGCCGACTATATCGGGAATAAAAAAGCCTTTATGAAATTCTTTTGCTGGCTGGGTGCAACTTCCTGTTCCATGCTGTATTTTTTTACCGGCGGAAACCTCTGGCTGGGTATTCTGGCATTCGTATTTGCCGGTGTCGGGTATTCGGGAAGCATCGTTTTTTATAATGCCTACCTGCCTGAAATAGCACCGGCCGGGATGGCAGACAGGGTCAGCGCCAGGGGTTTTGCCATGGGATATATCGGCAGTTCCCTGCTCCTCCTGTTTAACCTGACGATGATCCTGATGCCCGATTTATTTTTTAACGTTGACGGAAAAATTCAGGAACTCATACAGGCCGATGTCAGTCTTACTGCAGAAGAAGCCTTACGACAGGCCAATGGTTATTTCTCCGGTGTATCCAGCCGCCTTTCCTTTTTACTGGTGGGGGTATGGTGGGCAGGATTTGCATCCATCACCTTTTATTACCTGCCCAAAGATATCTACAACAGGAAACCTGCGGGCAACGTCGTTTTGAAGGGGTACAAAGAGTTATTATCGGTGGTCAGGCAACTGAACCGTTATCCCCGCATCAAATCCTTCCTTTTATCCTATTTCTTTTATAACATGGGAGTGCAGACGGTCATGTATGTTGCCGCATTGTTTGGCGATAAGGAGCTCAAAATGGAAAGCGGGGAACTCATCACCACTATTCTCATCATTCAGTTCGTGGCTATTGGCGGGGCCTACCTCTTTGCCTGGCTGTCGGGAAAATACGGAAATATCCATGCACTGAAAATCGCCATCCTGATCTGGATTGGCATATGCATCGGGGCCTATTTTGTATATACCGCCAGTCAGTTTTATGTAATTGCCTTTGTGGTGGGGATGGTGATGGGCGGCATTCAAAGCCTGTCGCGCTCCACCTATTCCAGGCTGCTGCCCGAAACGGAGGACCATGCTTCCTATTTCAGCTTCTTTGATGTCTGCGAAAAAATCGGGATCGTGCTGGGAACGGCATCCTACGGTCTGATTGAAGAATTAACCGGCAGCATGCGGAATTCCATCATCGTACTGATTACTTTTTTTATTTTTGGACTCATTTTCCTGCTCAACCTCCGGAAAACCGAAAGAAGAATTTTATAACCCAAAGCGCATGCAGCCTTCTGGCTCCGGTGATGATAGTCGATATTTTTATTCCCTGCTTTATTGATCAGTACTTCCCCCAAACCGCAATCAACATGGTGAAGGTTCTGGAGAAGGTGGGTTGTGGGGTCAATTATCATACCGAGCAAACCTGTTGCGGGCAGCATGCTTTCCGGGAGGGGTACCGGGACCACTGCAAGGATGTGGGCGAAAAACTGATCCTGGAAATGCAAAACGACCGTTATATCGTTTGCCCGGGCTCATCCTGTACAGCCATGGTGAAGAATTATTATCCCGGATTGTTTCACAACTCGGTTCTGCACAATGAATATAAGATCGTTCAAAAAAATTTCTTTGAATTCAGCGATTTCCTGGTCCATGTTTTACATGTCACCGACGTAGGCGCAGCATTCGACGCCAGGGCCTGCCTGCTCGACTCCTGCTCAGCCCTGAGGGAATGTCATATTGCTGAAGCCCCACGCACCCTGCTGAAAAAAGTACGGGGCTTAAAACTACTCGATATGCAGGATGCCGATACCTGTTGCGGATACGGAGGAAACTTCTCCGTGAAGTATGAAGAAATTGCCATTCACCTGGCAGCCCGTAAACTGGAACTTGTTATGGAAACCGGTGCGGAATATCTTGTTTCAACCGATATGGACTGCCTCATGCACCTCGAAGGTTATATCCGGAAACATAACCTGCCGGTGAAAACCATACACCTTGCAGACATACTCGCTACAGGATGTTAAAGAACCCGTTTTCCGGACCATAAACATTCCCCCCCACGGATAAGGCGGCGGGAGTCAGGCAGTGATCGTTGAACATGTACCTGAAGAAATGCCCCAGTCCGATACTGAAGTTTTCCCGTTAAACAATACTCCTCAGCGCATATACTTGAAACCAAATAAATGCCATCCTTCGATATTGTCAGTGAAACTGACTTACAGAAATTAGACAATGCCGTGAATACGGCCCGGCGGGAGCTGGTCAACAGGTTTGATTTTCACGGTTCCGCAAGCGAACTTGACCTGGATAAGAAAGAAAAGTCGATTCGCATCCTCACGGAGAATGACATGCGCATGGATGCCATTGAGGGAATCCTGATTGCCCGCATGGTCAAGCAGGGACTTGAATCGGGATGCCTTGACTTTGGAAAAGAAAAATATGCTTCGGGCAATATGTTACGTACGGATATCCGTATTAGGGAAGGGGTTGATAAGGATCATGCACGAAAAATTGTCAAGCTGATCAAGGATTCCGGCCTTCGTGTTCAGGCCTCCATTATGGATGAACAGGTCCGGGTAACTGGTAAGAAACTCGATGACCTGCAACAGATTATTTCCATCATTAAAAAAGCAGGACTTGACCTGCCCTTACAGTATACCAATTTCAGAAATTAAGGAACATGTTTTATTTTTTTGCAGGCAGGTCTAAAATCGAATCCCCGTTTGTATGGTTTGGTCAGCAAAATTTTTAGTCTTATCTTTGCACCAGCCGTCAGACCCATATCTAATCCTAACCTGGCCGTCAAAAGTAAACGGTGCCTTTAAAGCCAGACCATCCCAGTAAAAAATGAAAATCGGAATCAACACCGTTGTATCTGTTACTTACGACCTGCATGTAAGTAATGAACAAGACACCAGTAAAAATTTTATTGAATCAGCCGGAAAAGAAAACCCCCTGGAATTTCTTTATGGCATTGGAGGCATGATTCCGGCATTCGAGGAAAATCTTTCGGGAAAAATATCAGGTGAAAGTTTTGAGTTTATTATTCCGGCCGCCGATGCTTACGGGGAATTTGATGAGGCGGCTCTTGTCAACCTGCCCCTGGATATTTTCAAGGTTAACGGTGAACTGGATATGGAAATCCTGAAACCCGGCATGATTGTCCCGATGACCGATAATGAAGGCAATCGCCTGAACGGAAAAGTACTGGCCGTTATCGGGGAGGAAGTGGCCATGGATTTTAATCATCCTCTGGCCGGGCAGAACCTGCATTTTCTTGGTGAAGTCATCAACGTTCGCCTGGCAACAGCGGATGAACTGGCACATGGGCATGTTCATGGTGAACATGGGCATGAACACTGACCCGAATCTTCATCTGATCTTTCCTTCTTTTTTATACCGGGAGCGATCACTTCCGCCGGAAGCGGATGGGAATTCACCATTAGAGATTAACCTGTTTCATTTATTTTCCGGATATGCTCCTTTCCGCTCCGCGTTCGCCTGTTCGTGAATTCCGGAAACGCTTCGTGTGAGCGGCCACAAATTATTGCGGGCGGATAGCAGGATTACCATTGAAAGCGGCCCCGGTTACGCTTTTAAAATTCTTCCGTTAAGGATTAAAAATTTCCGGATTTCCGCTTAGCGTTAATACGGATCCACATCGATCTGAAGGATGGCCGAACGGTTCAGGGCCTCCTGTTTGAAGAAGTCGAGTGCCTTATGAATCATTTTATGGGCGGCGCTGAGGGATGCCTTTTTTTCAATTTTCAGGATGACGTGGCGCAGATGAAAGTTTCGGATGCGGCCTACAACAGGTTGAACAGGACCCAGCACGCGGCTGCCGAATTCATCCGACAGGTGTTGACGGAGACTGGCGGCAATCGCATTTACTTTTTTCTCTTCCCTGTGCTTCACGGTAAATTCGATGATTCGGGTATAAGGCGGGTAGCCGAATTTTTTCCGCTCGGCCAGTTCTTCCGTATAAAACCCTTCGTAGTCATTTTTAAGCAGGTGCCTGATAACCGGATGAACCGGGTTGTAGGCCTGTATGATCACCTTTCCCTGCGCATTGGTACGTCCGGCCCGGCCGCTGACCTGCACCATTAGCTGGTAACTCCGTTCGGCTGAGCGGAATCCGGGGTAATGAATAAGGCTGTCGGCATTGATGATGGCCACCGTACTGACATGATCAAAATGAAAACCTTTGGTCACCATTTGCGTGCCCACCAGGATGTCTGTTTCACGGTTTTCAAAAGCAGTGATCAGTTGCTGGAGGGCGTTCCTGGATCGCACGGCATCAAGGTCGAGACGGGCCACATGCTTTCCGGGAAAAAGCAAAGCCAGGTCATCCTCAATGCGCTCGGTGCCGGTACCGCGCATGCGGATGTCGTGACTGCCACAAGCCGCACAGGTGGAAGGGGTGTTGGTGGAGTAACCGCAATAATGACATTTCATCCGGTTGTCGCGTTTGTGATAGGTGAGGGTGACATCGCAATAGATGCAATGCGGAATCCAGCTGCAGCTGTTGCATTGCAGCATGACGGCAAAGCCCCGCCGGTTCTGAAATAAAATCACCTGTTCCTGCCGGATCAAAGCCTCCTCCATCTGTTTCAGGAGAACAGAAGAGAAACTGGCTTTCGAGAGTTTTTTCCTGTTTTCTTCCTTCATATCCACCACCTGCAGCGAGGGAAGCGGTATATTGGCATAACGTTTAGACATATGCGAAAATCCGTACTTCCCGGTCTGTGCATTGTAATAACTTTCCACAGACGGGGTAGCCGATCCCAGCAATGTTTTGGCCTTGTGGAAACCGGCCAGCATGATGGCGGTGTCGCGTGCATGGTACCTTGGAGCAGGGTCGTATTGCTTGTACGATGACTCATGCTCTTCATCCACGATGACGAAACCCAGGTCCGAAAAAGGCAGCAGGCTGGCCGAACGGGCGCCCAGGATCACCTGGAATTTTTCCGTCTCCCGCCGGGAAGAAAAGGTCAGCACCCTGTTCCAGACCGTTGCACGCTCATTTTCATTGAACCGGGAATGGTATACCATCAGGTGATTTCCAAAATGCCGGCGGAGCCTGCCGATCATCTGCGTGGTTAAAGCAATTTCCGGCAACAGGTACAACACCTGTTTCCCGGCTTTACAATAGGGGTCGATGAGGTTGAGGTAAACTTCCGTTTTCCCGGAGGAAGTGATCCCATGAAGCAGGACCACCTCCTTTTCCGCAAATTGCCTGTTGATTTCATCCAGGGCCTTTACCTGATCCTCATTGAGCAAAACCTTATCGCCGGGATCGATGCCTTCATCCGGGTTCACCACGGGCTTTTCCTCGGACAGCAGGAGGATGTTTTTTTTGACCAGCTGATTCAATACGGCCGGCGTGGAACGGGCCGATTTCAGCAGCACGGACCGCAACACGGGTTTTTCCCGGTGATCGGTTTGCAGGCGCAGGAAGTGCATGAGCAGTTCAAACTGACGGGGTGATTTCCTTTCGGCTGCATTCAGCCATTCCCCCATACCTTTCTCGTCCGCTGCCACTGCGCCCGGCCGGACAATGGTTTGCGTTTTAGGCCTGTAGGCATTCTTCACCTCCTCCTCCAGCATGATGATTCCCTTTTCAATCATCGTTCGGATCAGCGGCATGACTGTTCTCAAATCAAGGATGGCCGACACTTCCTGCAACGTCAGGACGCCTTTTATTTCAAGCGCTTCGGCAACCAGGAATTCCCTGTCTGTGAGCGGCTCCAGGTTCCTGTCGAATGCCGGGTTGAAACTGATTTTGGATTCGCTCTGAAGTTTCAGCACCGAAGGCAGGGACGCCTGCATGACTTCGCCCACTGTGCATAAATAATAACCGGCCATCCATTCCCACAGCTGAAACTGAATATCGTTAACCACCCTGGTTTCATCCAGCACCTGCAGGATGGGTTTGGCTTCATAACCAGCAGGAGCCTGGTGATGGACGTTACGGATGACGGCGGAATATATCTTTTGTTTTCCGAACTGTACGGTCACCCGTTTGCCGGGAGCCACGTGCATGGCAAATTCAACCGGAACCGAATACGTATACAGGTGAGCCAGGGGAAGAGGCAAAATTACATGGACATACAGGGAGTCGGTTTCAAACACAGGCGATGCGTACAATATTCCGGTTAACGATTACGGGAGCTGCAAAGTTGAAAATAAAAGTCTTTACAGCAACCGCCTAGACAGGCTCCCGGTATTTTGCCTTGCGGCTTCCGGTATACAGTTCAAATTTCAGGAAGCGGCATTCCAGTGCACCGTTGTACAACTGTATTTTCCTGGAAGGGTGCAGCCCTATGCTTTTGGCGGCCTCCTGGTTGGAGGTCAGCACCCAGGCCTGGTACCCTTCGTATTTGCGTTTCAGGTAATCCCCGATGTTTTTATACAATTCCCTGATATTGTCCTCCTGCAAGCGCTCGCCATACGGCGGATTGATTATAACGGTTCCCGGGCCGGGATGCGGCGTGTAAATGCCAAAAGGAATCTGGTGCAGTTCCACCAGGTCACCGACACCGGCGTTGATTACATTCTGCCTGGCGATGTGCAGGGTTTGAACAGACCTGTCTATTCCCGTTATGGTGAACGCGGAGGTTTTGATTTCCGCCGTTTGGGCTTCGGTTACGATGGTTCTCCACAGACCGGCATCGAAATCCTTCCACTTTTCAAAACCAAAGCCCTCCCTGAAAATACCGGGCGGGATATTTTTCGCCATCAGGGCGGCTTCAATCAGGATGGTGCCGCTGCCGCACATAAAGTCAACCAGATTGCTCTTTTGATCCCAACCGCTTAACAGAATCAGCCCCGCTGCAAGTGCTTCATTCAGGGGCGCTTCGTTGGTGTCGTCACGGTAACCGCGTTTATGCAGCGACCCGCCGGAGCTGTCGAACGACAGGGTGGCCTGGTTCTGGTACAGGTGGATATTGATCCTCAGGTCCGGATTATCAAGGGAAACGGAAGGACGTTCACCCGCTTTTTCCCGGAACCGGTCGGCAATGGCATCTTTGGCTTTCTGGGAGATGTATTTGGAATGTGTTAAGGCGGAATAATTCACCACGGTGTCGATGGCCAGCGTGCTGACCGGGTCCAGGTATTTTTCCCATTCCATTTTTTTCACCTCTTCATACAACTGTTCCTCACTTCCCGCTGGAAAAGTATGCACCGGTTTCAGGATACGCAAGGCGGTGCGGCACCACAGGTTGGCCTTGTACATGAGGGATTTGTCACCGGTGAATTCCACGGCTCTGGTGAGCATGCGAATATCGGCTGCACCCAGCGTCTTCAGTTCATCCGCCAATAATTGTTCTGCGCCAAAATAAGTTTTGGCAACCATCAGGTAATTTTCACTGTTTCCGGACACGATGATTTAGTATATGGATATGAATGCAATCGCCGGCGTCATGATTTGGTCAGCCAGCCTTTCTTAAAATAAAAATAGAGTTGTAAAATTACGATAAGCAGCATCACGATCCACACGCCTATATATCCATAAGGGGAATACAGTTCAGGCATGTTCAGGGGGTATACCTGACCGGTTACCTCATCCTTTTCCGCGAAGTTCATTCCGTAAACGCCAACGATGAAGGTTAAGGGTATAAAGATGGTGGAGATGACGGCCAGGACTTTCATAATCTGGTTCAGGCGGTTGCTGATGCCGGAGAGGTAAATATCCATCAGGCTGGCCGTGATTTCCTTGTAGCTTTCCACCAGGTCCATCGCTTGTATGGTGTGATCATAGGTGTCGCGCAGGTATAATTTGGTGGCATCAGAAATCAGTTCATTGTGGGTGCGCAGCATGTCGTTCACCTTATCGCGCTCGGCAAAGATGGACCGGCGGAAAACGATAAGCCGGCGTTTGGTACTCTGTATTTTCAGCAGGGATTCCCGCGTGGGGTGCACCAGCAATTCATCCTCCAGTTCATCAAGCTGGTCTCCGATTTTTTCCATGAGCGGGAAATAATTATCCACAATGGCATCGAGCAGGGCGTAGGCCATGTAGTCGGATTTACTTCTTCGTATATAACCTTTTCCGGTCCGTATCCTGTTCCTTACCGGGTCAAACAGGTCATCGTAGCTTTCCTGGATGGTGATCACAAAGTTGGAACCCAGGAACAGGTTCATCTGACCGTTGACCATATCGCAATTGGGCAGCTGGTAAAGCATGCGCGAAACGATGAAGAGGTGGCTCTCATGTTCTTCCTGTTTCGGCCGCTGGTGGGTGTTCATCGCATCTTCCATTTCCAGGGGGTGAATACGGAAATAGGCCGCCAGTTCCTCAAAGAGAGGTTTGTCGCCTACGCCCCTGATATGTATCCAGTGGTTCCGGTCCGGAAATTTTTCATACTGTTTCCGGATTTCACCAAATGACTGAACGGAAGTTTCATCCAGCAGCCCGGCATTATAGGAAAAAACGGCAATGAGCGGCTTTACGGCATCATCGGCAATAGCCAGCGTACCCGGACTGGAACCGGGCAATACCCGCCGGGGTTTCCGGACTCTTAAATAAATACGCGGCATCCGGCTGAACCGCTTATTACTTTTCATAATGCCTTGTTGAGAAGTTTTGCATCGACGGATTGAAAGTTGTTTGTAAAAATAGAGAAATTAAACATATTTGCTCCTTCTCACGGGAATCCTACCAACTGGTACTGTGTATATGATCAAGCAAGCACCCTACCGTTTTCATCCATAAAACCATGCAATTAGCGCTCATCGACTGGATGATCATCATCCTTTACCTGTTGCTTTCACTGGGCATTGGCCTATATTACAAGAACCGCGCGGGCAGCAGCCTGACCGATTTTTTTCTCGGGGGCCGCAACCTGACCTGGTATGTGGCCGGCATCAGCATGGTGGCCACCACCTTTGCCGCCGACACTCCGCTGGCCGTTACCGAGCTGGTCAGCCAGGGAGGCATTGCCGGCAACTGGCTATGGTGGAACTTCCTGTTCGGGGGCATGCTCACCACTTTTTTTTTCGCCCGCTTATGGCGCAGGGCCGGTATCGTCACCGAAGTGGAGCTGATCGAATTCAGGTACAGCGGAAAACCTGCGGCATTCCTGCGCGGATTCAAATCGATTTACCTGGGGTTGTTCATGAACTGCATCATCGTCGGATGGGTGAACGTGGCGCTCATCGCCATCCTGAAGGTTTTTTTCAACATCCCTGAAAAGGAAGCCCTTTTGTATGTGGCGGGCGCCATGTTACTGACGGCGGTATATTCGGCCATTTCCGGCTTGTGGGGCGTTGCCATCACCGATGTGATCCAGTTTTGCATAGCCATGACAGGCTGTATCGTGCTGGCCATTCTCGTTCTTTCATCCGATAAAATCGGGGGCATCGACGGACTAAAAGAAAAATTACCCTCCTGGTCCCTGGAATTTTTTCCCCGCATCGGGGAATCATCCGCCTCCGGCGTGGCCACTACCCTGTCGATCAGCGTGGGGGCCTTCCTGGCATACATCTCCGTGCAGTGGTGGGCCAGCTGGTACCCGGGCGCTGAACCCGGTGGCGGGGGATACGTGGTCCAGCGAATGATGAGTACGAAAAATGAAAAACACGCCATCTACGCCACGCTTTTTTTCCAGATGGCACATTATTGCCTGCGTCCCTGGCCCTGGATTCTTGTCGGGCTTTGCGGCATCGTACTGTATCCCGATTTATCGTTTGCGGATAAAAAACTGGGGTATGTGATGGCCATGAAGGAATTTCTCCCGGTTGGTTTGAAAGGCTTGCTGCTGGTAGCATTCCTGGCTGCCTACATGAGCACCATTTCCACGCAGCTAAACTGGGGATCCAGCTATCTGGTGAATGATCTTTACAGGCGTTTTATCAAACCGGAATCGGCTTTTGCCAGTGAAGGCGAAGCACAAAAAAATTACGTCTTCATCAGCCGCATCACCACCTTTATCACCATGGCGATTGCCCTGTTCGTCACCACCCGGATTCAATCCATATCGGGTGTCTGGTCCTTCATCATTGAATGCGGCGCCGGGCTGGGACTGGTGCTGATCCTGCGCTGGTACTGGTGGCGAATCAATGCCTGGAGTGAAATCACCGCTACGCTGGCCCCCTTTCTGGCCTATTCGTATTCAAAATATTTCCTGGGCTGGGAATTCCCGAATAGTTTTTTTCTGACGGTGGGATTCACCACCCTGGCGTGGATGTCTGTAACCTGGCTTACCCGTCCCGAACCGATGGAACACCTGCTCCGCTTTTACGGAAAGGTTAAGCCGGAAGGATACTGGGGACCTGTAGCCCGTGTCGCCGGCAATGCCAATACCCCGTCAAGAATCGGCAACCTGGTCATCTGCTGGTTAAGCGCCGTGGTGATGACTTATTCCCTGCTGTTTCTGACCGGCAAGTTTATTTTCCATGAATGGAAAGAGGCCTTGATTTTTGCTGTTACGGGTATCCTGTCTTTCCTGGTGCTGCGTATTTTTATGAACAAGACCAAGATTCTTGATTAAGTCCCGCGGCCCGTCATGAAGACCTGGTACCAAAGCTGGTTCGATTCTCCTTTTTATCATATCCTCTACCGGGACCGGGATGAGAAAGAAGCGGGCCGGTTCCTGAACAAACTGGTGCAGTTCCTTCAACCACCGGCGGGCAGCCGTATGCTGGACCAGGCCTGTGGCCGCGGGCGTCACGCCCGGCACCTGAACAGCCTTGGATTTGATGTTTATGGCATTGATCTTTCCGCAAAAAGCATCGAGTACTGTAAACGTTTCGAAAACGACAGGCTGCATTTTTATATTCAGGATATGCGAAAAGTCTTTTATACCCGGTATTTTGATTATGTGCTGAACCTTTTTACCAGCCTGGGATATTTTGAAACCGATCACCAGCAGGAACTGGTCATCACCGCAGCAGCCAGGTCGCTGAAACCCGGAGGGTATTATATTATCGACTTTATGAATGTGGAAAAGGTCCTGGGTGAACTCGTTGCAGGCACTACCATGGAAAAGGAAGGTATCCTTTTCAGGATTACCAGACGCCTGGAAAACGGATTCCTGTTCAAAACCATTTCCTTTGAACATGAAGGACACCCTTTTGAATTTCATGAACGGGTGGAGATGCTCTATCCGGAAGATTTCCACCGCTTTTTTAAACGGGCAGGATTAGTAACTTTACATACTTTTGGAAATTACAGCCTGGAGGAATTTACCGGAAAGGGTTCAGACCGCCTGATCCTGATCGCCGAAAAATTATAATTAAGATGACTTTTTTTGACTATTTGCTGCTCTTTTCCAGCGTATTCCTCAGCGGATCGGCCTACCTTTTCCTGAAGGGATATGACCCCCGTCATTTAAGGCTGGCGCTTGCCTTTACCGGCGCCTTCCTGTTTGCCATCAGCGTTTTGCATCTGATCCCGGAAGTTTATTCAGGCGGTGATGCCAGGATCGGCGTTTTTATCCTGGTTGGCTTCTTCATACAAATCATACTCGAATTTTTTTCTGAAGGAATTGAACACGGTCATATCCACATTCACAAAATGCATTCGCCTTCCTTTCCGCTGGCCGTTATGGTTGGGCTATGCCTGCATTCCTTTCTCGAGGGCATGCCCCTTTCGGAAAAATTCCTGCACGGTTCTCATGAAGGGAAACCGTTGCTTGCAGGCATTATCCTGCATCACCTGCCCGTGTCCTTCGCCCTGATGAGCATGCTGATGGAATCGGGAACCGGGAAAAAGGCCAGTCTCTTTTTCCTGATGCTGTTCGCCCTGATGGCTCCGCTGGGCGCTTTCAGCAGCGCTTTGCTGGGTTCGGGATTGACCGGAAATATCCCTGTTTTTTATGATTATGCCATGGCCATCGTTATCGGCATCTTTCTGCACATCAGCACCACCATCCTTTTTGAGTCCGGACATGATCACCGCTTTAACCTGTATAAACTCATCACTATTCTTTTCGGAGCCGGACTGGCATTTTTAATGAGTTGAGGAAACATTTGAATTCGTTTCGGAATACCATTCATATTCATTGTTGTCCGGGCAAAATTCCGGTCAATTTGGTTCTTTTAACTTCCAATTTATGTTGTCACTTTTAATTGACGAAAAAGTAATAAAGATACATTATTGCCCGGATAAAATACAGCTTTAAAAGAAACATTCAAATTCTATTGATATTTTGTCACTTTTTCCTTAATGAAAAAGTAACCAAAAAATCAAGGCTGCACTGAAAAAGCTAAAATTTTGCCCTCCACGCGCAAAGAATTAGTTAGTTGAGCCTGAGCCTTCAAGAATAGTCTTTGCAACGGATTTAGTCTACTGATTATTTTTAAATTTTTTGCACCGATTCTTTTTTTTCCAGCCCACAGGTCAAAATTTCTTAACGCTTTTTCAGTGAGGCCGGTTCATGTATTTCAATTTTTAATCTATCCAAATAAATTTATTTTGACTTTAAGTGAAAGGTTATTAAGCAATTTATTCAATTTTCCATGTACTATTTTTTCCTTTTTCCCTCAAATTTGCCTAAAATATATGGACTTTACTTAATCAGTATGCCCTAATTAATGGGCTACCTGAAAATTAAATCAAACAAAATATCTCATTTTGCCTGGGTACTGATGTGATCCTTCCATGTATCAAAATGTTTGGTCGGACAATAATGATTAATAATTAAAAACATTCCATTCCTGTCGCGGAAAAAACTGTTCACTCAGCCTGGCCGGCATTCAAACAGGGGGTATGATGGATTGGGGGAAAATTTCTCTTTCCAATGAAGCATTTTACCGGACCGGAATTTCCAGCGCTGATTTTATCTTCCCAAAATCGGGCAAATCGCCCGCTGACTCGAGAACTTCCGCATACCGGATAATGCCCGTTTCGTCGATCACGAATGCCGCTCTGCGGGAAGTTCCCTTCATGCCGTAATTAAATGTTTCGTACCGGGCGCCGTATAAGGCACAAACTTCCTTATTATAGTCGGCCAGCAACGTGAAATTCAGCTTTTGCTCCTCCTTATATTTTGCAAGCGCATACAGGGAGTCTGTTGAAATACCCATTACGCGGGCATTCATGCCATTGTACCAGGAAAGGTCATCCCTGACCGAACACAATTCCTTTGTACACGTGCTGGTAAATGCAGCGGGAAAGAAAAGCAGAATGACCTTTTGCCCTTTCAGGGATTCAAGTGAAATTTCCTTTCTTTCCGTATCAAACAGCGTAAACGGAGGAGCGGGTTGTCCGGGCTTTAAAGCAGTCATGGAATTTGTTTTTACAGTTCCGGCAAATTTACCAGACTTTGGTTTTATCCTGAAATAATTTTTGAAATCAACCTGAACCTGTCCCAAACGGATGGATGCAGACCGTTGAATTTTCCCTTACCCGCCGGTCCGGCTGAATCCGTTTTTAACCGGAACCATGCACGTGCATCACGGATTCCGACACCTGAAGACGGAATCCCAACAGTTGATCAACGGTTCAACCGGCAGGAAGATTCCGGTTATACTTTTGATCCACCAACAAAAAAAACAAAATCAATCTTGAAAAAAAATCACTGTTTCAAATCACTGGCGTTTATG
>CAYWHE010000062.1:0-19377 GCA_964458125.1 uncultured Flavobacteriaceae bacterium
GATAAAACTGATATTTGGCCACCCCCATGGCGTTTAACTGAAACAAAACGGATGGGTTGGAAAAGGTAAAATCAATGTCAATGATCAGATCGGCAGAAACGGTCCGTTTTCCGCTCAATGAGCTCCCTCCCACATTGGAGATCAGGCCTCCTCCGGGAGCAAGGGCCATGTACTCTGTCATGGTACACTGGCTGAAAACCGGATGGTGTTGAAGGCTCATGGCCAGTAAAAAAATATGCTGATGGTAAAGGTAATAAAAAAATCAACTAAAGAAACTTTTTAAACTGTCCGCTCTGCAGGCTTACCAACAGCAAAAAAACTGCAGGAAACGAACCTGTCCAATTGAGAACAGGTGGTTTCCTTCTTAAACCTTGCTTTTATGGGTGATGAAAAAATCAGATCAAACTTGTCACCATTGCCATCCGGCGCATTCCAGTCCAGCAGGCTGTATACAAAAAGGTAAGGGGCTATTTTACGGTAGCCGGTATTCCGGCCGACACGGCTCCCAGAATTTTCATGGTTTGCCTGTGCTGTACAAAAGCGATGAGCTGCTGGTTCCTACCCGGTACTTTTTTATTTAACGGCAACAAAACCGTTCCGGCCGGGCGGTTCAGGTCATAGGAATTAAACAGGATCACCACGTTATGATGTACCAGCGTCTTCCCTTCGTTTTCGCCTTTGCCCACGGCATTCGACACTTCCTTATCGACCAGGGCGATTTTTAAAAAATAGTTTTTATCCGTTCTGGAACTGCTGTAGCTGATCTGCATCGTATCATTCACTATTCCCCTATACGCAATTTCAAGAGTGACGGGAGCCGTCGTATTCAGCGATTTTTCCAGCAGCGCCCGGATTTGTTTCTCATCCGATCCCAGCATGGCGGACGAACCGTTGATGATCAGCTGGGGCGTATAGGCCTGGGATTCGGGCAGCACGCTGACGTAATTCCGCTGGCGCAAGGTATATTTAAAGCTGCTGTAGGGATCCTTCCAGCCGTATTTGTTCCAGTAATCCACATGGTATTCAAGGGCGTAAACGGGACTGCCGTTTTTTTCCGCTTCCCGGATCAGTCTGGCCAGGAGCGCTTCGGCCGGCGGACATTTTGCGCAGCCCTGGGAGGTAAACAATTCCAGCACTGCAAAGGGCCTGGGAAGGGGTTTTTCCTGTGCCTGAGCTCCGGCTGTCACCCCTACGAGCAGCAGGGCCGTTTGCAACCGGAGGAATGTTCTTGCGATCATCATCACTGCGTTCATACGAACATTTTTCTGTCCAGGTTCAGCCATTCCAGGGCCGAACCGCTGAGCAGCTGTTCCTTGTCCTCCTCACTGTAATGCATGGAACGGATCAGCGCACCGGGTTCGTTTTCACCCAGGGGGAAGGGATAGTCAGAGCCCAGGGCCACCCGGTTTACCCCGACCAGTTTAATAATATAATCCAGCATCAGCGGATCATGAACGAGGGAATCCAGAAAAAATTTTCCCATGTAGTTTCTCGGAGGCACGGGATTATCGATGGCCACCAGGTCGGGACGGCAGTCGAAGCCATGCTGGATGCGTCCGATGGTAGCAGGGAAAGAGCCTCCTCCGTGGGCAAAGGCCACGCGCAAGGCCGGCAGGCGCTCAAACACACCGCCGAAGATCATGGAACAGATGGCCAGGGATGTTTCGGCCGGCATGCCCACCAGCCAGGGCAGCCAGTAGCGTTGCATGCTGTTGGTGCCCATCATGTCCCAGGGATGCACAAACACGCTCATGCTCATTTTTTCGCAGGCCTCGAATACGGGGAAGAGTTCAGGTGCATTCAGGTTCCATTCATTCACGTGGGAGCCGATCTGTATTCCCGCCAGGCCCATCTGCCTGCAGCGTTCCAGTTCGCTGATGGCCACCTGCGGATCCTGCATGGGAACGGTGCCCAACCCGATAAAACGTTTGGGATACCGGTGAACCAGGTCCGCAATATGATCGTTCAGCAACATGGAAACCTCCAGGCAGTCCGCGGCTTTCGCCCAGTAGCTGAACATGACCGGGATGGTCGACAACACCTGCACGTCCACCTGGTGACGATCACATTCCTCCGTCCGCACCTGCGCATCCCAGCAATTGCTTTCCACTTCCCGGAAAAATTTATCCCCGACCATCATCCGGGCACAGCATGGTTTGTGATGTTCCAGTGAAATAAAACCTCCGTATCCGAATTTTGATTTAAAATCGGGAAGGTGTTCGGGAATAATGTGGGTGTGGATGTCGATGCTAAGCATAACGTGTTGGGAATGAACTACCGGATGAGCCTTTTCTGCCTTGGGGTAAAGGTCTGACAAACCGGGTTGTCCCCGGCAAAAGGACGAAATGGAACGGGATGGAGTTCAGTCCGGTATTTCATTCCCGAAAATTTTCAAGCCTTGGTTGTTTTCTTTCTCCATCAATTAAGCGAGTTTGGGAGGAGGTTCCATCACATGTCCGCAGTTTTTACAGGTACGCCAGTCCTTATTTTCATAAAACCTGTTCATCACGACCGGCAGGTCTTTGACAATGTCTTTCAGATCCAGGAATTCTTCATACAGTTTGGCATGGCATTTCTCGCAGAACCATAAAAAGCCGTCCTTCATACCCGGTTTCCGCTGTACCTCCATCACCAGCCCGACCGTATTGGGTCCTCGCTGTGGACTGTGCGGCACTCTTGCCGGCAGTAAAAAAATTTCGCCTTCCTTAATCGGTATATCGACAGGCTTCCCGTCTTCGATAATTTTAACCACCACATCGCCTTCGAGCTGGTAGTAAAATTCTTCTGTTTCATTAAAATGGTAGTCCTTACGGGAATTCGGACCGCCCACCACCATGACGATAAAATCCTGTTCGGGTTTATAAACCACCTGGTTGCCTACGGGTGGTTTGAGCAGGTGGCGGTTTTCGTCCACCCATTTTTTAAAGCTGAATGCTCTGGTTATGGCCATCGTATGATTTTTTTCGGGTTGATTTTCTGAACTATTTTAGGGTTACTTTTTCAAATTAAATTTTAGATTTGCATGATCAATCCTGATTCAAACTTACAGGAATTGCCTGAATACACAAAAGTACTTCTTTCCCCGATATTAAAAATGATGGTCTGACCTGTTTCCATGAATCTGAATTTAAACGGCAAACGCGCCCTGGTTTGCGGCAGCACCCAGGGCATTGGAAAGGCTGCGGCCATGGAACTGGCTGAGGCGGGAGCCTCGGTGATCCTGGTAGCCCGCAATGCCAACCAGTTGCAGCAAACCGTTCATGAACTTCCCCGGAAAGACGGTGCCAAACATCATTTCCTCTCAGCTGATTTTCATGAACCCGCTCTCCTGAAAACCATCGTGGAAACTTTCATTCATGATACAGGGGCCATACAGATCCTGGTTAACAATACCGGCGGCCCGGCGGCCGGCCCCATCACGCAAGCCAAAACCGATGAATTTATCCTGGCTTTCAACAGCCACCTCATCTGCAATCATATCCTGGTGCAGGCCGTGCTGGACGGGATGAAGAAATCGCATTACGGCAGAATCATCAACATCATCTCCACTTCGGTGAAACAACCGCTGAAGGGACTTGGCGTTTCCAATACCATACGCTCGGCCGTGGCCAACTGGAGTAAAACCCTGGCCGGAGAAGTGGCCGCCTTCGGCATTACCGTCAACAATGTATTGCCCGGAGCCACCAATACCGTCCGGTTAAGTTCACTCATTGAAGCCAAAGCAGGAAAGACCGGAAAAAGCATCGGGGAGTTACAGCATGAAATGCTGGCGGAAATTCCCGCCGGACGTTTTGCCGAAGCATCCGAGATAGCTGCCGCAGTCGCCTTCCTGGCTTCTCCTGCCGCAGCCTATATAACCGGCATAAACCTTCCGGTGGATGGAGGACGGACCCTTTGCCTTTAACGTATGGGTTTATATCCGGAGATGGAGGACCGATTACGGGTATATGAACTATAAACCATTAAATTTCACGCTCATCAATACTGTTCAAGATTAAAACCAAAACCATATGAAACAAAAATTGAGTCTCTTTATTATTGTTCTGCTTATTTTCAATCTGCCGCTTCCTGCGCAGCAACCGGGCATGATGGACCAGCTGCCGTTGGATCCGGCCATCCGTTACGGTACACTGCCTAACGGGATGAAGTATTATGTACGAAAGAATTCCAAACCTGAAAAGCGGGCTGAACTCCGGCTGGCGGTGAATGCCGGAAGCACGGCCGAAAACGATGATCAGCAGGGCCTGGCCCATTTTTGTGAACACATGGCTTTTAACGGCACGAAAAATTTTAAGAAAAACGAACTGATCAACTACCTGGAATCCATCGGCACCAAGTTCGGTGCGCACCTGAATGCCTATACGAGTTTTGATGAAACCGTTTACATGATCCAGATCCCGACGGACGTGGACAGTATCCTGGACAAGGGTTTGCAGATCATGGAAGACTGGGCGCACAACGTGAGTTACGACTCGGTGGAGATTGATAAGGAAAGAGGCGTGGTGATGGAAGAATGGAGACTTGGACTGGGGGCTCAGGAACGGATGCGGAAAAAATATTTCCCCGTCCTGTTCAAGGATTCCCGCTATGCCGTCCGCCTTCCCATCGGGACTCCGGAGGTGCTGGAAAAATGTCCTTATGAAGCGTTGAGATCCTTTTACCGTGACTGGTACCGTCCCGATCTGATGGCCGTTGTGGTGGTTGGGGATTTTGATCTCGACAAGATGGAAAAAGAAATTAAGAGCCGTTTTGGCTCCATTCCCAAACGGGAAAATCCAAAACCGCTGAAGACCTGGGAGGTTCCCGACAACAAGGAATTCCTGGCGGCCGTGGCCACCGACAAGGAAGCCCAGTTCACGCTGGTGCAGCTGAACTATAAACAAAAGCATGAGCGGACCACCAATGTGGTGGAATACCGGAGGCATCTGGTTGAAGAATTGTATAACGGCATGATCGGGGCCCGGCTGACTGAACTCACCAAGCAGGAAAACCCGCCTTTTGTGTTTGCGGCCAGCAATTATTCCCAGATGGTGCGGAACAAGGATTCGTATTCCTGTTTTGCAGCTGTTAAACCCGATGGCATCGAAAGCGGTTTGAAAGCGCTGGTTACCGAAAACGAAAGGGTTAAGCGGTTTGGATTTACGCCAAGCGAATTTGACCGGCAGAAAAAAGAAATGCTGCGCAACATGGAAAAAATGAATAATGAAAAAGATAAGACGGAGTCGCGCAACCTGGCCATGGAGTATGTGTATCATTTTTTACAGGGTGAACCGGCCCCCGGTGTGTCTTATGAATATGCGCTGTACCGCATGCTGTTACCCGATATCAAACTGGAAGAAATCAACGCCCTTGCCGGTCGTTGGGTGACCAATGGTGAAAATGCCGTGGCCATCATCATGGGTCCGGAACGTGAAGGGCTGACCATGCCTACGGATGCACGTATTCAACAACTCATTAAGGAAGCCCAAACCGCCCCCGTTAAAGCCTATGTGGATAAGGTATCCAATAAGCCACTGCTGGCCGCCGTTCCGGCGGGATCCAGGATTGCCTCAGAAAGCGAACTGAAGGAACTGGGTGTACAATCCTGGATACTGGGCAACGGGGTAAAGGTAAATCTGAAAACCACCGATTTTAAGAATGATGAAGTGCAGTTCAGCGCCTTTGCCTTTGGCGGAAGTTCGGTGGTGGAAGACAAGGATTATATGTCGGCGGCATTTGCCGACGGCATCATCAACGAATCGGGTCTGGGAGAATTTGACCAGACGGCACTGGAGAAAATGCTGCAGGGCAAAATCGTGGAAGTCACCCCGGGCATCAATGACCTCACCCAGGAACTTTCCGGCAACTGTTCCCCGAAAGACCTGGAAACCATGATGCAGCTGATTTACCTTTATTTTACCGCTCCCCGTAAAGACCCGGTGGCATTCAAAGCCGTGAAGGAACAGTTTGCCTCCTTCATGCAAAACCGCGACAACAGCCCCGAACGTGTTTTTGCAGATACGGTAGCCTATACGATGTCGGGATACAATTACCGGAACCGCCCCCTGAGGCCGGCCATGCTCGATGACATTAACCTGGACCGGGCCTATGAAATTTACAAGGAACGCTTCTCCGATGCCAGCGGATTCACGTTCACCTTTGTAGGCAATGTGAAAGCTGAATCGCTGAAACCGCTTACCGAGAAATACCTGGGTGGATTGCCTGCCTCCGGCAAAAAAGAAACGTTTAAGGACCGTGAAAAGGAAGGCCCGAAAGGCAACCTGGCTGCCGTGATCAAAAAAGGAAAGGAGCCCAAGAGTTCCGTGAACCTGAAGTTTACCGGGCCCTTTGAATACAACAGGAAAAACAGGAATGAAATGAATGCCCTGATTAAGCTGCTGAGCATTAAACTCCGTGAAAACCTCCGGGAAGATAAGGGCGGCGTATATGGTGTTGGCGCCAACCCGGTCATGAAACATTACCCGAAAGAAACCTATACCATCACCATCGGTTTTGGATGCGCTCCGGAAAATGTTGAAAAACTGATCGCTGCCTCTTTATCGGAAATAGATGATATCAAAAAGAACGGCTGTAATGAAACCAACCTCACCAAGGTGAAGGAAACGTTTATCCGGGAACGGGAACTTTACCTGAAAGAAAATAATTTCTGGCTGGCCTCCATTTCACAAAATGAGATGAACAAGGAAAACCTGCTGGAAATCCTCGAGTACAACAAATGGGTGAACAGCCTGACCAGTGAAGACTTTAAACGGTTGGCCAATCAATACTTTAACCCGAAAGAATACAAGCGCTTTGTGCTGATGCCGGAACAACCCTGAAGGACGCACTTCGCTTGCCTTCAGGGTTGTTCATGCACCTTCCTCTTTCCTGATAACTGATCGAGAAACAGGAGTAAAATCAGGGAAATAGTCAACGCGGCAAAACCAGACAGAGAGGATAGGCCGGACAGCAGGGAATTCAGTGCATGATGAATGGTATCCGTCAATGGTCTGGCACGGTCCAGGTACTGCGTATAGGATGCGGTTGCTGTTTCTCCGGAGGAGGGCAGCAACCAAACCAGCAGGCATAAAACACCCATACTGATCCCTGTCAACCACCATCCCCTGGGTGAAATAACAGGCTTATAAATAAAGACTTTTCTCGCATCCTGGGCATGGATCTTCTCCATCAGGGAGGAGGTGAAGTTCCAGGAAGGCTCTTGTTGTCCTGCCTGCTGCAGGAGTTTACGGGTCAGATCGTCCATGTCAGGTAATTCTTTCATATCGTTTTTCCGGGCGAACGGCTCCGCGAAATGGCGTGGGGCCTCGTTCCAATTATTTTTTATTTGCCGCAAGCGGCGGGTCATTCACCCTAAGAGATTAATTCTGTTGCTTCGTGTTTTAACAATTGCCGCAATTCATCATACAGCCTCTTTCGCGCCCTGAACAGTTTCACTTTAATGTTACTTTGTCCGAGCCCGGTGATTTCACTGATTTCATCAATGGAACAGTCGTTCAGGTAAAACAAAGATACGATACTGGCATCATCCCCCGGTAGTTTTTCAAGCGCCTGGTTCACATATTTCTTTTGTTCCTGTCCATGCAGCTTTTCAAGTTCGCGTACGGTGTCGGCCGGCTCCATCCAGTCGAAATTTTCATCATCCCGGGAGTAAACCGGCAGTTTTTTCTTTCGCATTTTCGAAATGGCATTGTTGTAAACAATACGGAACAGCCAGGTGGAAAATTTGGAATCCTTCCTGAATTCGCGGAGTGCATGATATACTTTCAGAAAGGAATCCTGCGTAACTTCCTCGGCATCTTCCCGGCTCTTCAACATTCGGAAAGCCACGTTAAAGGCCTGTGACTTGTGCTTATCCACCAGGAAAGCAAAAGCCGCGGCCTGACCTGAGAGGACGGCATCAATATAATCATTATCTTCCCGGTACTGCATGATCTGAACCCTGAGACGCAGGTTCCCCGGGTCCGGTTACAAAACCCGGTCCTGGCCCCGTCACTGGAATGGTCCCGTTAAAGTAGCGATTAAATTCCACCGGTGCCCGGTTCCCGGAAAAAAAACTCCCCTTTTTGTAACCAATATCCCGGAAGAGGCATCAAAAGGTCATCATTTAAAAATAAAAACTGTTAAACTCAGAAAGCAATATGGCAGAAGACATTTTAATTCCCATCGGTTTATTCGGAAGCGTTTTCGGAATACTTTATGTGTATTTCACCACCCGGAACAAGGAAAGGCTTGCACTCATTGAAAAAGGCGCGGACGCCTCCCTGTTTAATTATAAACGGAACAAGTTCACCGCACTGAAATATGGCATGTTACTGGCCGGTCTCGGATTGGGTCTGCTCGGCGGCAATATCCTGGCCGAAACCACCAGGCTGAAAGAAGAAATCGCCTATTTCTCCATGACCTTGTTTGGCGGAGGAGTCAGCCTGATCCTCTTTTACCTGATTGAACGCAACATCAGTAAGGACTGATCGCCTGTTTCTTACCTGGAAATTTGTTTTAAAAAGTCCAGCAGTACTTCCTGGTACCGGTACAAATCATTCGGTTTGGCGGCAGCCATGGCGGCCAGCAACTGCAGGTGATCCTCGTGTTTTATTTTCAGGGCGCCCGCCAGGAGCGCCGCTTCGGTCAGGGCAGGGAGGGCAGCAGGCTCAGTTGGAAGAGAACGGGAAACCTGCTCACAGAAATTCCGGATACAATCCCGTTCAGCCTGTTGACGGCCGGAACCATATTTTATTGAAATCATCCGGGTAATGCGATGTGTCCATTCCGGTGTTGAAATGGGAATCCGTCCGCCCAGGTTCAGTGCGATGTTGCCGGCTGTAAACCTTTCCAGGGCTTTCCGGCTGCTCCGGTAATCCTTCCGGCTGCTGATTTTCTTCATTTCCGATGAGGCTAACTGACGGAGAACATGATCCAGCGGACGAAATCCATACCGGTAATAAAACCAGAAAGCACCTGAATCAATTCCTTCCGGATTGTCCTTGCCATACTGGTATGGTTCCACTTCAAAATAATCCACACGGAACACCTGCCGGTATAGGCGGAGCAACTGGATCAGCATGTAACCGGATTCACCGCCCCGGAAGGCTTCAAAAATATTGATGCCAAACAGGGCCCGCCGGCCAAAAACCCAGGCACCTCCATAGGCTGCCGGGTAACCGTTTTTAAACAAGGTGTACCCGACATACGATTCAAAAGGCAACTGCCTTTCCGGGATCATACCGAATATGGCGATGGAAATTCCCCGCTCCAGTTCATACAGCCGGAGCGAACGTTCATCCATATACGTAACGGGGTCGGTTTCACGGGCCATCAGCGCCAGCGAGGTTTTGATGGTGCCGGCCAGAACCCCGTCCTGTTTTTCAGAAAGGTGTGTATGAGCTGGGACGTTTTGGTTTAACAGGAGATTATGATCAAAGCGCTTCATCAGCTCGCTGTGAACAAAAACCGGGGACACGGAAAACCGGTTTTGCCCCCTTGAAAAGGAAGCAACTTCCGGAAACAACCGGTTCTGCATGTCCAGTTTCTCCCATAATAAATCCCTGGCGAAAGGCTTGTCGTTCAGCTTTTCAAGTTCCATCAACAGGAAGGAAAGCCTGTTCTTTTCGGGAACTCCTAAAGCATCCAAAATCTCCATGCCTTCATATCCGGCAAAAGCCTGGTCACGTTCCACGGAAGGCAGGGTCAGGGAAAGAACCTCGTTCAGGCTGATTCCCGGTTTATTCACCGGCCCTGTTTCCATGCGCAGACCCTGCTGATGCCTGAGCCATTGCAGCAGGTCGCAGGAAAAAGCAGCTTCGGTGAGAACATACGGCAAGCCTGAGTTTTTATAGGACAAATGGGCCGGCTTATTTTTTCTTAAAAGGACGGTTATTCTTTTTTCTTCCCGTTCTGCCATTTTTAAAACCACTGCATCTGCCGGATGACCCTTCATAAACAGCAGGAGGTTGTAGTACCTGATGAGCGGCTCAGGGCGGGGCAGTTCCCGGGCAGACAACTGACGGAGCAAGGCTTTTTGCCGTAAGACGGCGGCGGCATCAAACTGAACAGACGCTGCCTTTAATTCCTGGAAGAGGCTGCTAAAGGAAAGATTCATTCCGGCAAATGTATGCAATGGATCGTGAACTGAAGCCGGCAGTCCTGCGCTTTTTGTGGCAGGAAACAACAGGTGTGCCAGGCCGTGTTGTTTTTACAGCCGGTACCGTCAGTTTATGGATCAGTCTGTATGGCATCAACAGAAAGCTGTATGAGTGAGCTGCCGTCCGTAAGCAGCGAAGATGTCAACCGGAGAGATATAAAAAATTCCCCTCCTTGCGGTGAGGAATTTTTTTTGCATAATGCGTTATATATTCTTCCTTTTTTACCTGGTGATCACCATCAGTTTGGTGTCAACACTTTCTCCATCTGCTTCAAGCGAGTACGTATAGGTACCCGGCACCAATTCGTTTGCATTTACAAGGACCTGTCCTTTACCGGCTTTATGGACCGCAATTGATTTAATACTATTGCCGCTCAGATCACGGATAACAATAATTCCGTTGCTTTGCTCTGCTGATAACTCATAACGGATAAGCGTAGACTGATTGAAAGGATTGGGCTGGTTCTGGAATAATTTGATGCTTTCTGAAGCAGAGGCAGAAGTGCTGCTTTTCAATGCTGAATGATCGCAAAGCGACTGCACACATTGCTGTAATTCATTTAACTGATTTTGCAGATGTGCGATCGCCTTATCTTTTGCTTCAAGCTGTTTTTGTTGTTCCTGCACAGCTTCGGTCAGGACAGGAATCATGCCCAAATAATTTACGGCCTTAAATTCCAAGGGCTGCTCCTTTTTAGCAGGATTTAGTTTTACCAGTTCAGGAAAGACAGTTTCCAGGTTTTGCGCTAAAAATCCATATTGTTTTTCCATCGGCAAATTCATTTTTTCAAGTCCGGATTTAAAGTTATAGGTTTTTACATCCAGCTTCATTACTCTGTCCAATGCATTTTGCAAGGGCTGTATGTTTTCCTTTAATCGTTCATCAGAAGGAAGATAGCTTCCTGAGCAATAAATATTGCCGGAAAAATAAGCGGCATATCCCAAGGTGGTTGCATAGGAATAAAGTCCCCAGGTGCCGGCAGTCGTTCCATTGGCTATAACATTAAGTACAGTACCTCCATTATACGGACTTGCCACATAACCGGCGGAATAATCCACTGAGCTTACATGCCAATCATACGCCGGAGCACTGTTAATGCCAACCCGGCCTCCAACAGTTAAATCAGAAGAAGTTACAACGACAGGACCATTAAAGGTAGCCATACCACCGGAAGCACAAACATCAACATTTCCACCCCAGTATTGTAAAAACAATGTACCGGCCGATCCATTATTTCGTACCTGTACCTCATTGTTGTCCATAACCAGGTTGTAAGCGTTTGATGGGCCAATCTGAAAAGTCCCGGCCGTGCTTATTCCGCCTATACTGGTATTGGCAAGGGTTAAGCGCGCATCCGGCGCAGTGGTGCCTATGCCTACCTTGGCCGAACCGGAACCGATTTCTATATTATTTGATGCATCGCGGTTTAATACCTGCACCCCCGAAATCCGGTATAGTGAATCGGTATTGATGCTGCCGCCCTTCACATCCAGCCTATACCCGGGAGAGCTGTTTCCGATACCTACTTTGCCACCACTGCTAATGGTCATACGGATCGTATTTTTTGTACGGAATTTTAACGCCACGTTATCGGTAGTGCCGACAAAATTTGTTGAACTGTTGGTTCCTGCATTGCCTGTAAGCGACCATTGGCCATAGCCGGGTGTGTTTAGAACGCAAATGGATGAAAGGACCATGCAGCTTTGCCAGAACTTTATGGCACTGGTAATTTTTTTCATATGATTTAATTTTTAGGTGATGGGGTAATATTAGCCGGTAATTTGATATATGTAAAACGTGAAACGGAAAACTGTAAGGCATCAAAGGAGACACACACGATTGAATGAACACATGCTCCTGCGAGGAAGATTCGAACAGTTATAAATCCGATTCGAATCGGAAGAGACACGATTGAATAAAACAACTATAGTTTATCCTTCGCCATTAGCTGAAGGGTATCATCAGTCGTCCCCATTTTGGAAGGAGCAGGACCCTTTCCCCCAAGAGGCGTTCGGGCTTTTATAAAACCCTTTGAAACCAGGAAATCTCCCGCTGGCTGGATCAAGGAGAACATTTCTTTTCAGCAAAGCCAGCAGGTAGCATCTGATGCAAAGGCGCAACTATTTAAAAACCGGAATAAAGCAGATCCGCGGATTTTCTAAATTCAAAAATAACGAATTTAGCTGAATAAAGTACTATCCGGAGCACAAATTTTCTGCATTTAATGAAGTAAACGATCCGGCAAAACATTGAAATTGGTAAAATTCATTATGCAACAACAATATCCGGTTGTATCACGGAAAATGCACCAGGCAAACACCTGAAGAGAGCTGTTGGATTATGTGTTTAAGGGTAAAAAAGAAATAATTAAAATACAGACGGGCAACTGTACTTGGTGTGCCGCTTTCATTCTACCAGAACCATTTTCCTCCATTGCATCCTGCCGGCTTCAACAGAAAGAACATAATGGCCAGTGGCCAGGGGAGTTGTCCCGATGGTAATCCGGTTGTCGCCGGGAGTACAGTCCATTGTTTTTTCTATTACCAGTTCACCGGGCATGTTCGTGATTTTCAGCGTTACTTTTCCGGTTGTCAGACCTGCAGGTAAAACAACCGTAATATCGCCTGAAACCGGATTTGGGAAAGCCTGCAGAGAGCCGCCCGAAACGATTTGCGGAATTGCCGTCAGGTCGAAAATCGCGCTTGAGGTGAGGCATCCGTTTGTATCGCCTACGATCACATAGTAATATCCGGCCTGGTTATAAACATAATAGGGTCCGGTGGCGCCCGGTATGGCATTACTGCCGAAAAACCACTGGTAAGTATAGGCGGGAGTGGAAAATAAGGTATCAAAATTAACGGTAATCAGGGGGGTAGGCGGACTTTGTATCACGGTTATAAACGTGGTCACGGTGACCGAATCACTTCCGTTGGCATTGGCAGCCACCAGCGTCACGGGGTAGGTGCCGTAATTGTTGTAACAAATGTTAACGGGGTTCTGAAGGCTGGAGGTATCGGGCTGGGCGCCGGTAAAATACCACTGCCACTGAGTGGGATTGTTGGTGGACAGGTCAAAAAAATCGATGCAGTTTTTTTCACAGAGAATGGTATCGGAAGAGGCAAAAGAAACGATGGGAAAACTGCAGGTCTGCGTGGTAATGGTAACGGTATCATATACGCTGCAACCGTTTTGTTCCACCTGAACCCAGTATATGCCTGCGCCGGATACCGTTAAGGACTGGTTTGTGGAGCCGTCCTGCCACAGGTATATATACGGGGGTCCTGGGCCGGCCTGGAGCATCAGCGTATCCCCCGCACAGATGATGGTATCATTACCCAGGTTGACAGGCGGTTTTGCCGTCACGGTAATCAGGTTGCTGAGGGTGATGGTATCGCAGCCGATGAGGTTGCATACGATGAAGGTCACGTCATAGGTGCCGGCTGCCGGGTAACAGATGGAGGACGGATGTTGTGCGTTACTCACAGCTGTTGAAGCTCCGGGGAAGGACCATTGCCAGGCAACGAGGGGACCGTTCAGGCTGAGGTCGAAAAAATCAATGCAATCTCCTTCGCATATGGACGTATCACTCACGGAAAAAGCCGCCGCAGGGGCCGCGCTGCAATTGGACAGTTCCCAGAAATCATTTTGAAGGGTACTTGAGTTATCATTAATAAAACCGGTGCCGAGATAGGCCTTACACCCGATGACAAAAACAGCTGCTTCCTCACGGTTTCCTCCCGGAAAGGCAGCCATGGCAGACCAGTTGTCATTCACGGGGTCATATATCCAGCAATCATCCATGGCTCCCGTCCCCCAATTGCTGGTTCCCGTGGCGATGTAGCCATAACTGCCGATGCTGAATCCGACAGCCTCACTGCGTATGCCTCCGCCAACATTTGCCTTCTGAGTCCATAAATTGGAGGCCGTATCATACTGCCAGAAGTCATTCACGGCGGTCTGCACCGGCGTCAGCACCACCCCGGTTCCGGTATAACCATTTGCACCAATTGCAAACCCGGTCCCATAGATGATCGGCTGTCCGCCGTAATCGGCAATCTGTGTCCAGGTATTGTTCAGCGTATTGAATTTCCAGTAATCCTTTGCGTACCCGCCGCCGTCATACCCTGTTCCGCAATAAATATTGTTGCCGATTACGAACCCGGTTCCCCCAAAACGGGTCATCGTTCCCATGTTTGCCTTCTGTGTCCAGGAATTGGACACCGGGTCGTATTCCCACCAGTCGTTGAACCCTGTTCCATTATAGCCGGTTCCCACGTAACCCTTGGTTCCCACGGCAAACCCGACTGCCCTGTACCGGGTGGTTCCCTGGAAATTGGCCTTCTGGGTCCAGCTGTCCGTCACGGGATCGTATTCCCAAATATCATTATAAAAACCTCCGCCTGAAAAATCGCCACCGGTTCCGACATAACCCTTATTCCCGATGGAGAATGCTACGGCCCCCATACGTGCGATGCCCGCAAAATTACTTTTGGGTGCCCAGGTATTCTGCGCTTGCACCATTAAAAAAAACAAACAGCCCGCTGCCAGGGTACAGGTTAGTTTTTTCATGAACTGTTTTTTAGATTTCCATTCCTTATATCCTTTCAAAAATAACAATAAAAATCAAACCGGAAAAATAATTCTGATCCGGCCTGGAGACTGCGTTGACAGGCTATTGCTGAATAACCAGCTTTTGCCGGTAAAGCCTGTTATCACGGCTGATTTCCAGCAGGTACAGGCCATCGGGAAAGCCGGGGCATCCGAGCCGTATGCTGCTGGTTCCGGTTTGTATTTCCACAGTGGCGGAACGGATTATCCGCCCGGTGATGTCGGACAGGCTGTAGCGGATGTTTCCGGAAGCGTACTGGTCATTAAAAATCACCCGGATGAAACCGCTGGCCGGATTGGGATTGATTTTCACATATGGCATATCGTTATTCAACATGGTCAATCCGGTGACGGTAAAAATGAGACTGGAAGTCTGGCAGCCGTTGCTGTCGGTGATGATAACAAAATAATCATCCGGAAGTCCGGCTACATTTAAAAAGGAATCGGTGGACAACACCACCGTCGGATTTGCGGCATTGTACCAGGCATACTGCAGGGCCTGGGTACAGAACAGGGTATCGTTTTGCCAGCTGATCAACGGAACAGGGGCCGGCTGGTAAACTTCAATAACGGCCGGAAAAAATACCGAATCACAACCGGCAGCATTACAGGCCACCAGTGCAACATCATAGGATCCGTATGCATTATAACAAATGTTTACCGGGTTCTGCTGGGAGCTGGTATCCGGTGAAGCACCCGGAAAATACCATTGCCAGCTGTTGGGAATATTGGTGGTCAGGTCGGTGAAATCAATGCATTGCTTTTCACAGAAGGCGGTATCGCTCGACTGAAAGGCACATACAGGCATGGGTGGGGTGGACACGGCTCCCACACAACAATTTCCTCCATTGCTCACCAATGCGGAACCGCTCCAGCATCCGTACTGGGTCAGGTGGGAACGCAGCGCGCCCCCGAAAACCTGGAGGAAATAGCCGGCAACCTGGTCCGGTGTGTTGCACCCGCCCTGGCTGTTAACGGTATCGCATGAATAATTGCAGATAATAATGGAATACCCGTTCGGATTCGGGACGGGTGATGAAGGCGTGTAAACAAGCGTGTCGGTTCCGGCCGGGGCGCCTGTAATGCTGGTGACCACCGGAGAATTGTTGCAATGCATGTTGCCGGAAGGAGTATACCCGGCAAACCTGATTTCCGTGATGTTATTGACAAAGGTGCCACCCACATTGATGGTTACGGGCTCATAACTAACCACGCCTATTTTCAGGTTGGGAATGTTCACATCCACATTGATGTTCAGCACACCCCCGTCGTAGTTGGAAAATAAAACAACGTTTCCGGCAGGGTTACAGATGATCTGGGTGTAGCCGGGAACTAAAAACAGGATGGCCGGAATAAACAACAGCTTTTTCATGCGGTGCGGGATTAGTTGGATATGGCATACACCGTGTATGGTCCCATGACCCGATCAGCACGTGACAAATACCATTTGTCGCCGGTCATAAAAACCGGAGGACGACCGGTTGCGGAATTACCATAAGATGGCGGTTGCCAGACAATCTGCACACGTGCCACCCGATCAGGTTACTGGGCCACCATCTTGGTGGTTATCTTTTCTCCATCAACCGTCAGGGTACAGAAATAAATTCCGGGTGAGAAATGACCGGTTTCCACCTCGAGTATATATTTTCCGGGGTTCAGCTGATTTTGTGTTTTCTTAAACATATTCCCTCCCCTGATATCCACGATTTCAACGGTTGCTTCGTTTGCGGAATTTGTTAACTGGTAAGATACGGTGGTGTGACCGGTGAAGGGATTGGGCTGGTTTTGCAGGAGCGCAAAATTTTCCACCGGATTTTCATGGACCGTTGTACCCAGGGGAGGGGAAGTTACTTTATAGGAAATCAGGTGATGCTCAAAGGCATAATCAACGGTATAGGCCCAGGAAGGAATAAACAATCCGTTCCAGGTTCCTGCGGTGTTATAGCGCACATCCTGGGGAATAATAAAGGAGCAGTTGTAATCACAATCCGCCGATAGCATATCGCAATCCTGATAGGTGGGATAGGTGCCGGCGCCAAATTCTTCATAGGAAGTAAAGAAAAAGGCATTGTGCTGGTAATCGATGGAATCACCGAGGGCGTAGGTATAGCCGGGTTTAAACTGGATATCGATACCGAGTAATTTGTCGGCAGGCACTACAAACGGAGCAGGAACGGCAAACTGTATTTCCCGGAAATAAGATATGGCTGTATCAGCATCGGTCAGCGGAACCTTGAACTTATATACACCGCCTGCATTGATGGTATTGGAAAAAGCATAATATTTCAATCCCCGGAAGGATAACGTATCCGTATTGTAATTGGCAGCCGTGGCGCCGGTAAAGTAATATCCGGGCATATTGGCTGCAATGTTATTGGTCAGTAAGGTAATGATGAGGGTATCCGTCACATTTTCCGTACGGGTATAGGAATAAAGCATACCTATGGAGTCCACGCTGTAAGTGGTGGTGGCATCCCAGGTGACGCCATCAATCAGGTTAAAAACGGAAGACTTCACATCTAAGATATCCCCGAGGTGATGAATCCAGACGGGTGCAAAATTCCCGGCGCCAAATTCTCCGTAACACAGGGAATCCGGAAAAAGGTAATTCGAATTGAGCTGGGCCGGCCCCACGCTTCCAGGGCCTCCTCCATTCAGCTGATCGATGCTGCTCGCATAACTCAGCCAGAATTCATCCACCAGTGCGTTTTTAGACTGCTGAACGTTTTTTCCGGAGGAAAATGACTTCAGGTCAAATGGAGGGTGAAAAGCGGGTACATTCCGGGTTGCAGGGAACGGGAGTCCGGCCCGTTGTGCCGTTACATTTAACGCTGCTGCAACGAATACTAAAACAAGTAATGGTTTTTTCATAGCGGTTGAATTTGGTTTTTTCAGTATAAAAATAATGCCCGTGCCAATACGGTGGTGTGACTCTGTCCGCAGGCTTCAGAGAGACTGGAATTGGAATATTGTAACAGGCTGTTCATGGGTCATTGAATCGGACCGGTGAAACGCTAAAGGTATCCCTGGCCTGAATGCATATTCCATACATCCTACACAAAAATAATAAAAAAAGATTACAATGATCCTATTCGCAAAATACCGGCATTAAAATTTAACTTTTAATATCCTTTATTTTTCCGGCCAGGTATGCTCCATAGCTGAAGAATAATCCTGAAAATCCATACCATTGCTGCCTTTACGGGGACTTGAATGGAGCTGGTCTGAATCATCCGGCCGGTTTGCGATGATTGCAAACAAGGCAGGCCAGCGGCAACTGATCCGGTTCCAATCAATCCTTTATAGGAAACTTCTGATGAAGACAAGTGGCATGGTGAGCAAAGCCCGCCGGAGTAAGGGGCTTTCAGCCTTGTCATTTGTTTTATCTGGCAATAAGCACCTTCCTGTTCAGAACCTGGTTACCCGTTTTCATGCGGACAAAAAACAGTCCGCTTCCGGCTTGTGAAGCGGCAAATGGAATGTCGGCTCTGTAAAATCCCTTATCATGATAGGTTCTTGAAATTCCAAGTAAAGGAACCCGTTCTCCCAACAGGTTGAAGAGGTCAAATTCAGGTTCGGCTCCCGTTTCCAGGAAGTACCGAAGGGAAATGGCGTTGTCCTCTGCCAGGTAGACGACTTCCAGCTCATTGTGGCTTTCCGGTTCCTGCAGTTGAGGTCCGGTTTTGGTGATTGTGATCTGGTCGGCCACCACACCGGTTGAGGTCAGGTATTTCATTGACAGGTTGTTTCCGTTTACATCCAGGACCAGCGAACAATTGCTGGTGTTGTTGTTAAAGTACATGCAGGGCATGGGATAACCGTTCTGCGTGGTCCCGGGATTTTGTCCCGAGGTTCCGCAAACCGCATAAATGGTTCCGTCAAAGGGGGCAGATTTTGAAAATGTATGCGTTGCCGCACTCACCTTCATAGAGGATGTAAACGTATTGGCCAATCCGAAATGTCCCTTGATCAGATAGCTTCTTTCATTGACATGGGAATGTCCGCAAAGCACCAGGTCCACATGGTAACTTTCGAGAAGAGGAACAATGTTGGTGCGCATGTCGACCAGTTCGGTTTCCGTATCGCTGTCGTGCGAACCCTTGGTATAAGGCGTGTGATGAAAATAAACGATGGTCCAGGGTTGTGTATTGGCCGCCAGGTCAGTTTGCAGCCAGGCATACATCGGACTGCCTGGCGTATTCAGCGAACCATAGCTGTCCAGCGCGATAAAATGGATGTTGGCATAATGAAAGGAATAGTACTTGGGAGAATTGGAAGGAACACCACCGCCTTCGCCCGCTGCAAAAACCGAAAAATTACTGAAATACGGAAACGCCGTTCCCATCACCGAAGCGCTTTGATAGCCTGCATTTCCGTAATCATGATTGCCGATAGCCGGATGCAGGGGAAACCGTTTTAACTGAACCGGGTACTTGTTGAATACATTGGCCTGGTATTCAGCATCCGTACCCGTGTTGTAGGCATTATCTCCAAGCCATAACCACAGGTTGGTGGAACCGGCGCCTGCATAATTCATATAAGCATTGCGGACATTATCCTGTGATGCGCTTCCGTTTCCGAAATCGCCGGTGGCCCAGATCCGCACCGGAATGGTGCTGCCCGCAACCGG
>CAYWHE010000063.1:0-19195 GCA_964458125.1 uncultured Flavobacteriaceae bacterium
GCCCGGAACAGCCAGGCATTAAAAATATAAAATCATGAGAGTACTGTTAACTACGAATATGATCCCATCTCCGCAGAAACCCTATGGCGGCATATTCGTCATTAATCAATACAAAGTGCTGAAGAAGGATCAGCGGATTGAGCAACTGGATCTGTTCGGCATTGACCGGACCTTTACCAGGTTTATTGGAAGTGTCCTTAAATATTCCAAAGGCTTTCTCCGGTTCCTTCCTTATTTTTTCAGGAAGTACGACCTCATCCATGTTCATTATTTCTATCCTTTCAGCTTGCTTGCCGCAGCCTATAAAATGCTGCATCCCAAAACCGTATTTATGGCCACCATTCACGGAACCGATGTCACCCGGCAGATCACCAGCAAGCGGAACCGGTACATCTTTTCGAAGGCTGCCCGGCGCCTGGATTACCTCATTGCCGTGGGCAAGGATATCGGGGATGAAGCCGAGCAAAAACTCAGCCGGAAGGTGGACCTGATTTTAAGCGCTGGAGTGGATGATACCACCTTTTATCCCGTGCCCGGAACCGCGAAAAAATATGATTTTGTTTTTGCCGGCTCCTTCATCGAACGCAAGGGACTGGATATCTTGCTGGATGCCATTCAAAAAACGGATGTCACCGGGATGCGTTTTTGCTTCCTGGGTTCCGGTGAATTTCAAAACCGGATTGAAGAATTGTCGAAGACCGTAACACTTGATTTATTTATAAATCTTACCCAGGACCGCATGCGGGAGGTCTTTAACGAATCGCGGTTCATCATCTTGCCGTCCAGGGAAGAGCCCTTCGGACTGGTGATATCCGAAGCGCTGTATTGCGGAACCCCTGCAATCGTTGCCCCGATTGGCGGCCTGTTGGAACAGGTTCAGGACGGGTATAACGGCTTTGTATTACCCCAAAATTCGGCCGATGCCATTTCCCGTATGCTGGTGAAGGCCATGGACCTCACACCGGAAGCCTACCAGGCGATGGCGAAAAACGCCTCGGAATCGAACCGGCAGCATTCCCTGAAACTGATCTGTGATAAACACGTGCTGTTGTACCAGGAACTCATCCGTAAAAAACATGTCCGATGAAAACATACCTGAAAGGAAACCAGAAGAAATTTATTACGTATAGGTTTATTTAGCTGTTGATGGATGAAATTTATAAAATTGCCGATTTCCTTGCCAGGCCCGGTAACAATAACTGAATAACCCATGAAGGAATCGTTTACCGGACCCTTGTTTATCGTTGGCATGCCCCGAAGCGGGACCAAATTGCTGCGGGATCTGCTCAACCAGCATCCCCGGATCAGCATCCCTGATGTGGAGTCACACTTCCTGCCCGGTATGGTGATGAAATTTGGTGAGCAACTGGCCATAAAAACCACGGAAGACAAGGCACGTTTTTTCGATGAATTTAAAACCACCGCATTTTATTTTAACAATGTCAATAAAGGCCGTCCCTTCAGCAGGGATGAATTTATCAGTCAGTGTGATTTTACAGACTGGAATTCCGTTTTCCGGTTCATTGCCATTCATTACAGCAAGAATAATTTCAGTCCCGATGTGATCTGGGGTGACAAAACCCCGCGTTACCTGAAGAGTGTGCCCTTGCTGAAAAGGGTTTTCCCGGCAGCGCGGTTCATCCACATCATCCGTGATCCACGCGATTATTGCCTTTCACAAAGGAAGATCTGGAACAAAAATATATTCCGGGCAGCCGATAACTGGAATACCGTGATGAGTAAGGCCATTGCCTACAGCAGAATGCCCGGAACAGATTACCTCGAAGTATATTATGAAGAACTGACCATTCATCCCAGGAAGGTGCTGACCGGGATTTGCGAATTCCTTGGAATCCAGTTCGTGGATGACATGCTGACCATTAAAAAGTCGCATGAGTTCCATGGGGATGCCAGGGGTTCAACGGAAATCCTTGTCAATTCAAAAAAGTACCTGACCGAATTAAGCGATGCCGAAGTGAGCAGGATTGAAAGCCTTACCCAGCCGGCCATCACGCACTTCGGCTATGAACTTTTACACCAGGTGAAACCATCGCGACTTTCCAGAGGGGAGGAGCTGGCTTACCAGGTAAGTGATTTATGGAAGACGTACCGGTTTTATGTCAGGGATTACGGGTTGCTGAAGGCCGGATCCTATGTGTATAAGCTGATTAAAAATAATATTCGTCCTGCAGAAAAGACAACTTCGCATCCATCATGATCCGGACGCCAATCCATTTTTCACACGTAAGAATAATGTTGAAAAAGACAGGTTACCGGGTATTGTTTGCATTCAATGAATAAAATTATTTACATCATGGGGGCCGGCCGAAGTGGCACCACATTGCTGGACACCATCCTGGGCAATAATCCGGGCATATTCAGCGCGGGGGAGCTGAACCGGTTTCCGAAATACTATGGCACACCGTTGCTGGTGGAGGATGACAGCCCTACGGCCCGGTTTTGGGGCTCCTTTAAATCGAAATTTCCCGTGGAAATGCAGGCCGACAGGTTCAGGACCATGCACCAGATTTGTCATTCCTTTGAGTACCACAGCAATTTCTATAAGCTATGGGTGCCGGTCGGACGCAGGCAACTGCCGGCATACCAGGAGTACCTGAAGAATTTTTTTACGTATCTTCAATCCCTGACCGATGCCCCGGTCATCGTGGATTCTTCCAAGTACCCGTTGCGGGGATATTACCTGGCCAGATTTCTGCCTGTCGAGGTGACTTTTATCTATATCCGGAGAAACCCGATGGACGTGGTCAGGTCTTTTGCCAAAAAAGGCATAGAACAACCCAGTCAGGGTTGGCTCAGCGCCAATATCTACATGTTTATTGTCAACAGCCTGTGCCTGGCCATTCTCCGGTTACTGAACAGGAACCATAAAATGGTATCCATACGTTACCATGACCTGGTTGCTGATCCGGAAACCACCCTGACGGTCATTGGTAAAGCGCTGGATATTAAACTGGATCAGTCAATTCATCTTGCCCGGTCCGGAGGCCCTTTCCAAAAAGGGATGTTGTTTGACGGTAACCGGATCCGGCTGGAGAAGGAAATCCGGCTGCACCCGGTAACAGGTGAATCAAAACCGCAGGGGTTGCAGGATTACCTGACCCTGTTGTTTCAGCGGATGTGGTGGAAACAGAAGAGCAACTGATCCCTCTTTTTACAGGCATCCTTCCCGTTATGGGCGATCCGGACCGCATGATCGTAAATTTCCCTTTTCCGCCATCGTCCATCATGTTTCACCACCAAAATAATAAATACATTTGCATCCGGTGAAAATGATGAAGGACATTCGCTTAATGGGTATCAGAATTGACAATGTAACCATGGAGGAAACATTGTCAAAGGTTGAAGAACTCCTGCTGCTCAGGAAAAACGCCTTTGTCATTACTCCTAATGTCAATCATGTTGTCAAGGTCCAGCATGATCCTGAATTCAAAGAAGTTTACGACCATGCCGACCTCGTTTTGGTGGATGGCATGCCCCTGCTTTGGGCTGCCAATATGCTTAAAAAACCCCTCCGGGAGAAGGTTTCCGGATCTGATTTATTTCCCCTTTTGTGCCGGCGCTGCGAGGAAAAGGGGTATTCCGTTTTTTTAATGGGAGGGATCACTCCCTCCATCATCCAGGATACGGTTAAAAAACTGCACATTGATTTTCCCAGACTGAAAATTGCCGGGTTTGAATCACCTGTTTTCGGGTTTGACCAGGACGAGGTGGAAAGCAGGCGGATTGCACAGAAAATAAAGGACTCCAGGGCAGATATACTGTTTGTTGGAGTTGGCGCACCCAAGCAGGAGAAGTGGATTTACCGGTACAAGGACTTTTACCAGGCCGGTGTATCACTCGCTGTGGGGGCTGCCTTTAATTTTTACCTGGGCTATACTAAAAGGGCACCTAAATGGATGCAAAAAAACGGGCTGGAATGGCTGTACCGCTTTGCTCAGGAGCCTCGAAGGCTCTTTAAACGGGTAGTCATCGAAAACTCTGAATTTTTCAAGCTCTTTTTAAAGGAGCTGAGGTCAAAAAACTGACCGGATAGCTTTCCTGAAACCTGTATGAGACGGGCCCGGGTCAGAAATCATCCATGCCCGGAATACCGCAGCTGCCAAAATCAACCGGCCTGTTTAAAATTTCAAGCAACTGTTTGTATTCATACCGGGGGCAGCCTTTGGCATTAAAGAGGCCGGAACTGACTCTTCCACGTTCATCAGCCTCATCCTTCCGGGTTTTCAGGTTGAAAAAATAAATGCCCGCCATTTTGTTTTGCCCGGCATATTGGATGATATCAGTCACTTTTTCCTGGAAGAGATTCTGTTTCCTGTATCCCGGCTTTTTTCCCGTTCCCCTGAGATTTTTAAGGGTCATGAAGGCCGATACATGCATGCCGGTGATCCAGGCGCCTTCGGGAAGTTGCGCAAGCTTTATATCCGCGGCCCGGGAATCTTTCCCGGCTTCACCACTGCCCTTGACGGGGTACCAGTTAAAGGAAAAAGGAAAATGATTCAGTGTCGGGTTGGTTTTATAATTTTTAGCCAGTTTCCAATATTCCTTATGTTGATCCGTAGCCGCATCCCCGTTTAAAACCAGATTGGATGTAAAGGCTGGCCCAAGTATGTCCCGGTCGGCAATGCCATAAGCCGGGTTTTTCAATACTTCAATATTCGCTGCCAGCAATTGTTCAAATTCGCTGTAGGTGCCCCAGAAGGACTTTTCCGAATTGGGCTCATCAAAAAGCTGGAATTGCATGTGGGGCAACAATCCTTCAGCTTTCAGGGCATCCATAAACTGTTTCAGGCGCTTTTTATGTTCTGTCAATCCTCCGTCATCATCACTGCCGTTTTTATCCCTCCCGGGAAAATAACGGTATACCCACCGGTTTGAAGGATCGGTATCCCCGTTGACAAAAGGCGATCCGTTGAGGGTCAGCAACACGTTGAAACCGCGCTCCGTGAGCAGTTTTACGGCCTGTACAGACAAAGCCGGGAAGTTTTTCATATAGCCGCGGGCAAAAGGTTCCATCATGTGCAAATAACGAAATCCGTCCTTTTTCACCTGGGTTAAAGCCTTGTCGGCTTCCGGGGTAATGACCACAGATTTGCCCTGGATATCAAACACAATATCCATAAAACCGATGGTAATACCGAAAATCAGGGATTCATTTCCGGTGGGTTGGCTGGTCGTGGAAACGGTAGCCGGAGATTTTACACTTCGGGACGGTCCCTGCGTTGCGGGTCCGGCATCAGTTGCTGAACTGCCGGGAACTGATGGTTCTTCCAACGTTACCTGGTTTTCCAAACGACGGACAGGCTCCTCTCTGGCTGGAAAGAGAGCATCTGTTTTAAATAGTACTACCAGGACAACAGACAATAGCGCCATAGTCAGAAGCCATCCGGCCAACGGCATCCGGAACGGTATGGACTTGTTGGTTTTCATGTTTATGTATATAAATTTTGCGTTCTCATGCATTTATCCTGTAAAGATAACATTCCTTCATAAATTTCGTATCGTCTTTTCCACGGGAATCAGGATATGAAATAGCCGGGTATATCGGTTTCCGGATGTATGTATCTTTGCAGGCTGGTTGTGAACCTCAACGGGTAATTCCCGGCCTGTTCAAAAACTGATTAACCTATATGGTATTGCCAAACTTCATTTGCCCGGGTGCCGCCAAAGCCGGAACCACCAGCCTGTATGAAATACTTGTTCAGCACCCGGATGTATACTTGTCCAGGGTAAACAAGGAAGCCCATTTTTTTGATTACGAGGATCACTACAGCAGGGGACTGGAATGGTACAGCCGGACGTTTTTCGGAGATTATAGCGGGCAACCCGTCATCGGTGACATCACCCCGCTTTACATGTATCTCCCGCAGGCGGTGGAAAGAATTTACAAGGACCTCGGCCCCGGCCTCAGGTTTATTTTTATGCTGCGCGATCCGGTAGAAAGGGCTTATTCCCAGTATAAGTTTAATGTGAAAAGGGGGTATGAAAGGGAAACCTTTGAAAATGCCCTTCATCTGGAACCTGAGCGCCTGCAAAAGGATTTTTTCAGCCGGGTTCATTACAGTTACATAGACCGGGGTCTGTATCGGAAACAAATCAGGTTGTTTACCGAGCGATGGCCTCGGGAGCAGATGTTGTTTATTACGTTTGAGGACGACTTTCTCAAAAACAAGGAGCGGACCCTCTCGTCCGTGCTTGATTTTCTCGGACTGGCCCCTGCCGGACTGGTCCTTGAAAAACACGCCAATGCTACGGCCATGCCCCGTTTCAGGTGGCTCAACGATGTCATTTACCAACCGGGCGGCATCCGCAGCGTGGCCAAAAGGCTGGTCCCCTCCTATGAACTGAGGCGGAAGATATTCCGTTATATACGCAGTAAAAACGACAGGCCCTTTGTCTTTGAAAAAACCGATCCTGTTCTGCGGCAGAACCTGGTGCGGGATCATTTCAAACAGGATATCCTCGGACTGCAGGAGTTCCTGGGTCGCGACCTGTCCTCCTGGCTGAAATAAAAAAATCAGGATCCGGGAGATTTCCGGTTTTTAAGTTTGTCGAGAATAAAATCAAAGGACAGGGAATAAAACCCGAGGTGTTTCTTCACATAATAAAAACTCACCAGGTTTTTCATGGACAGGCTGAAACCGGTGGCAATGGCTGCTCCTTCAATGCCATAAGGCGGGATCAGCAGCACGTTCAGCACGAGGTTGACCAGGGTGGTGATGATCATCAGGTTTTGCATGAGCACTTCTTTCCCGGTCATGTTCAGGGTCAGGCCCACCAGCCCGGTGGAGGTGTTGATTACCTGGGCAACGGCCAGGATAATAAGCACCCAGCTTCCGGCTTCAAATTCTTTTCCGAACAGGCCCAGGATAAAACCCGGGAAAAGAATCATCAGCAGGGCCACAGGTATGGCAAAGGCCGAGACCATCAGGGTGGAATAGGTGAGCAGGTTTTTAAGCTGCCTGGTTTTTCCTTCCGTATACAGGCTGACGATTTTCGGACCGGCAATGGCCGAATTGGCGGTAAGCATAAGCGTAGTTAGCATGGCGATGCGGGAAGCTGAAGCGTAAATACCGACATCGGCCGTGGTTTTATACATTCCGATCATGAAGGTATCCATCCAGTTCAGTAAAAACACGAGGGAATTGGTCATCATCATGGGCACCGACACTTTCAGCAGGGGAAGTGTTTCAATCAGGCGGGCCCCGCGAAACTTAAAAATGCGGGTATGCGGCAAACGGGCAATCAGGACCAGGGCCGCCAGCATCACCAGAAACCAGCTCACATCCCAGCACATCACCGGCAGCAGGCGGTCGGGCCATACAAACACCAGGGGAACAAAGAGCAGCAGGCAGAATAAATAATTGCCGAAATCCTGCAGCATGGAAAATTCCCATACTTTTTTATGACCCCTCATATAGGCTGCGGCCATGTAGCTGAACGACATGGGAAAAATGGAAAGCAGGGACCATTGAATGACAGGTGTCAGAAAACCTTTTCCGAAAATGCCATCAGCGATAAGCGGTGCGGCAAAATAAAGGCCTATGCCCAAAAAAATGTTAACCACCAGAATGATCCAGGTGGTTTTCAGGAACAGGATGTTGGAGTAAACATTTTTGCCTTTCGTCCTGGCCTGGGCGATAAACCGGATGAGGGAATTTTGGAATCCCAGCCGGCTCACAATGGCGATGATGCTGCATATGGCCATCATCAGGTTAAACTCCCCCACCGTGCCCGCTCCCATGTACCGGGCCATTACCCAGATGAGCATATAGGTGAAGATCATCCCGAGGATCTTCAGGGCAAACGTCAGTCCGCTGCCTTTGGCCACGCTCATGGCCTCCTTGTTTCCAAGAACTTTTTTGACTGCTTTTTTAACCAATGGATATTCCGGAACTGAACCTGCAAGATTACTTATTTTCTTTCGAAAAGTTGCTGAAAACAACGGCAATGTCTTGCAAATGATCAACAATTCCATGCGAATAAACAGCCGTAAACGAATCAGGTTAAGAAAGGAATTTCAGCCGGATACGGCGATATCCTTATATTTGCCAAACCCGGATGAAAAAACACGATTGTTTACCTGTGCCCGAACCCCTTCCCCGCAGGCTGCGTAGAAGGACCGGTGGTGTTGAACCGGACATCCGGTCAGGCAGACAGGAAGCGGGGTGACTCACATGCACATGAATAAAAAGGCAGATTTTCTGATCATCGGTTCACAAAAGGCCGGAACCACCTCCCTGTTTCAATACCTGTTGCAGCACCCGGAGGTTTATTTTTCCGAAGTGAAGGAAGTGACGTATTTTGTTTTTGATAACCTCTACGCCAGGGGTGAAAAGTATTATCATTCCTTTTTTTCCGGGTATAAAAACCAAAAAACAGTGGGCAGCGCCTATGTGCACATGTTGCCCTGTGAAAAAAGCATTGACCGCGTATTTCATTACAATCCCCGCATGAAATTTATCGTCATGCTGCGGGAACCAGTTTCAAGGGCCGTTTCCGCTTATGAGTATGCCATCAAAAACGGATGGGAGGATGAAAACAACTCGTTCAGAAAGGCGCTGGACCTGGAACCTTCCCGGTTGAAGAGCGAAGAATATGACCTGACCTATTTTTATAACGGCCTGTATCATCGTCACCTGAAAGCCTGGATGAAACGGTTTCCGGCGGAACAGTTCCTGGTTTTAAAACAGGAGGATCTGCGGCAGCAACCGCAGGAACTGATGAAGCGTGTTTTTGATTTTCTGGGTGTGAGCCCGAGGCAGGTGGACACCTCTAAAAAGTATAATGTCGCCTCCGGTGTTCACCAGAAGCAATTGCAGAAGGCCATGCTGAACCGGAACAGCGCCCTGGGAAAAATGCTGGGCGCGGTGATGCCGCAAAAAACAAGGGTTTTTATCCGTTCAAAGGTGTTCCCGCTGATTTATCGCGCCAACACAGGGAAGATAAAAGAAAGAAACGTACAGTTGTCTTCCGGAGAACGCGAAGAGCTAAATGCGTATTATAAGCAGGACCTGGAATCCTTAAAAACGGAATTCGGAATTACTTACTGATGCCAACCTTCCCTGGATGGACCGTGTCATGGTTTTTAAAAGCCCGCATTAAACACCCTCATCCTGTTTCAATTCTTCCCATACCAGTTCAGGTTCAAACCCCCTGCTGATGAGGTGCCGGGCGATGATGTAATTTTTTTTGAGGAGATTTTTTTCAGATGTTTTCTTTTTCTGTGCAGCGGCAGCCTTCCGGAGTGTTTGCAGGTATTCTGCGGATGAAAATTGCTGAAGCGCTTTGCGAATGCAGTAGGGCGACACTTTTTTCTGCTCCAGGGCCAGCCTGATCCGGATCCTGCCCCAAAGTTTCATCCTGAATTTCCCACCGGCGAATGCCATGGCAAAACGTTCCTCGTTGATAAAATTTTCCGTGATCAGCAGGGCAATGGCCTGTTCCACCTGTTGCCTGTGCAGGCCCAGATCATAAAGCTTATCCCGCACTTCCTGCTGGCTGCGCTCCTGGTATGCGCAGTACCTGCGGGCTTTTTCAAGCGCCAGTTCAGGCGAAACTGTTTTCTTCGTTGGCTTTTCCCTGTTCATGCTCAGGACGAGTAGTGGCTGTCATGGACCTGTTAATTTCCAATGCAGGCACCTTTTAACGGGTCAGTTGAAAATGTTTTTCCGCCATCTCCCGGATGGCATTGCCGATGGCCAGTGAAGCCGTTGCGGCGGGAGAAGGGGCATTCAGCACATGCAGAGCATTGCCGTGGTATACGATTTTAAAATCATCAATCATGTTGCCATCCCGGTCGAGGGCCATGGCGCGCACGCCGGCCCTTCCGGGATGGATATCGTCCATGGTTAAGGCGGGTACCAGGCGCTGCAGGCGCTCGAGGAATAATTTCTTGGAGAAGGCCCTCCTGTATTCATCCAGTCCGAAACGCCAGTGTTTCCGGAACAGGTTCCAGGTGCCCGTATAGAAAAGAGCCTGCAGGGTATCGTTCAGGCTGAAATCCGTTTTGCCATAGCCTTCCCGCTTAAAGGTAAACACGGCATTGGGCCCGCATTCGGTTTCTCCGTTCACCATGCGGGTAAAGTGTACGCCCAGGAAAGGGAACTCGGGATCCGGAACCGGGTAAATCAGGTTGCGAACTTTTTTCTTGCCCTTTTCCGTCAGTTCATAATAATCGCCCCTGAAGCCCACGATCTGCATGCCGGGGTCAACCCCTTCCTTTTTCGCGATGCGGTCGCACTGCAAACCGGTGCAGTTGATCAGGTATCTGGCTCTGAAAACCTTTTTCCTTGTTTTTATCAGCGTATGATCCGTATTTTTTTCGAACCCTTCCACTTCTTCCTTTACCCTCACCTCGCTGCCCGGAAATTTCACCCGGATCAGTTCTGCATATTTACGGCAGACTGCGGCAAAGTCAATTATTCCGGTGCAGGGCACCCAGATGCCCCCGATACCGGTACAAAAGGGCTCGAGTTCCTTAATCTTATCCGGACCAATTTTTTCAATCCCTTCCACACCATTCTGCAGCCCGTTGTTAAATACCCGGTTCATGTGTGGAAGTTCGGAGGTAGCGGTGGCCACGATCACCTTGCCGCAAATATCGTGAGGGATCTTATGTTCTTTGGCAAAGCCCACCAGTTCCCGGCGGCCATCCACACAGTTTTTCGCTTTATAGGATCCGGGTTTATAATAAAGTCCCGAATGAATCACACCGGAATTATGACCTGTCTGGTGAGCGGCCAGTTCTTTTTCTTTTTCCAGCACCAGCACCCGTAAACCGGGAAAAGCGGTGTTGATTTTATAGGCGGCCGCAAGCCCGACAATGCCTCCTCCCAGGACCACCACATCATAAACGGGATCCGTACCTGCTGTATTCATGCGTCAAAAGTAGCAATATTCCGTTTATGGCGGGAGTATTCAGGCTCCTGCCGTTTCCATCCTTCATATTGCCTGAAATACTACTTTTATAGCGCAGGAAAAAACAGGCTCACTCTTCCTGTTGTCAATTTATGGACTTCCCGCACGTTATAGGTTCCGTGGTTTTACCGGTATGAATGAAACTCAAGACGTTTGTCTGAAGAAGTATGCCCTGGTGTTGATGCTGCTGATGGCCGCATTTAACGGGAAGGGTCAGGAGATCAGCAATCTGCGGATGAGTTTCATCAGCCTTCAGCAGGATACGGTATTGCTCGATTCCGTCAGCGTCATCCCGGGTTCATTTTCCCTTTGGGCCGGAGCCGGCCTGGTGGATACCTCAGCGTATACCCTCAACCTGGCCACGGCTGTCCTGGTCTGGAAAAAAAATACGGAAGCCTACCGGAATGCGGGTTCCGACAGCCTGAAAGCCGTGTACCGTGTATTTCCTCTTTCCTTCGCCCGGCAGTTCCGGCACAAGGATGCAGGAAGGATTGAAAAGCAGTACAAGGGTTTGTACAACCCGTTTGAATACAATGAAAAGGAATCCACTTTTGACCTGTTCAAACTCCAGGGACTTCAGCGAAGCGGCAGCATCTCCAGGGGAGTGAGTTTCGGCAATGCCCAGGATGTGGTGGTGAACTCCAGCCTGAACCTGCAGCTATCGGGCAAACTGAACGAAAACGTGGAAATCCTGGCCTCAGTCTCCGACAATAATGTACCCATACAGGCCGAAGGCAATACGCAGCAGATACAGGACTTCGACAAGGTTTTCATCCAGCTGTCCAACCGCAACAGCCGCCTGCTGGCCGGTGATTTTGAACTGACCCGTCCGGAAGGCTATTTTATGAATTTTTATAAAAAGGGGCAGGGAGGGGTGTTCTCCACACGCCTGAAACTGGATCCGGATCGGGATACGGCACAGGCACAGTGGATGAACCTGACGGTGAGCGCCTCCCTTTCGAAGGGAAAATATGCACGCAATGTCATCCAGGGTGCGGAAGCCAACCAGGGTCCGTACCGCCTCACCGGGAATGATAATGAACAATTCATCGTCATTCTGTCGGGATCGGAAAAGGTTTTTATTGACGGGCAGCCCATGACACGCGGGCAGGAATTTGATTATGTCATCGATTACAATACCGCCCAGTTGACGTTTACGTCAAAACGATTAATTACGAAGGACTCGCGCATCACGGCGGAATTTCAGTATTCCGATAAAAATTATTCCCGCTCCCTCCTGTACCTGAACGACACCTACCAGTATAAAAAACTGAAACTGCGGCTGAACGTGTATTCCGAACAGGATGCCAAAAACCAGCCCCTCCTGCAGGAGATTGACGCAGCGCAGAAGAAATTCCTCTCCGATGTCGGCGACAGTATCCAGCAGGCTTTTTATCCCAACGTGGACAGCGTGACCTTTTCCAACAACGAAGTGCTTTATGCCCGTCGCGATACGGTAACGGGCAACGATACGGTATCCATATATGTTTATTCCGTTTCACCCGACAGCGCTTTTTACCGGGTCGGTTTCAGCTACCTGGGCCCGGGCAAGGGCAACTATGTTCCCCTGACGACGGCCGCCAACGGGAAGGTTTATGCCTGGGTGGCTCGGGTAAACGGTGTTCCGCAGGGTTCTTACGAGCCTTATACCCTGCTCGTCACGCCTAAAAAGCAGCAGCTGCTGACGCTGGGCGCAGACTACCTCCTGGGCAAAAACACCTCCATCAGGGCGGAAGGGGCAGCCAGCAATTACGATTTGAACCTGTATTCGGGGAAGAACAAACGCGACAACAGCGGCTTTGCCGGAATGCTCAACATGCAGCACCTGCAGGCGCTGATGAACGGCTGGACGTCCAACTTTGCCCTGCAAGCCGAGCATGTCAATAAGCGGTTCAGACCGGTGGAGACGTTCCGGAATGTGGAATTTATCCGCGACTGGAACCTGGGCACACTCACCGTTGCAGAAGATGAAAACAGCGGATCGCTGTCCATGGGGGTTTCAAAGGCAAGGCTGCATTTTCTCAACTACCAGCTTAAAACATTTCAGAAAGGCGTTTATTACAAAGGTTATATGCACCAGTTGAACATGGGAACCGGCTACAGGGGATTTACCCTGGTCACCCATGCCAGTTACCTGCTCACGGGCGGTTCCTTCGTCAAAAGCCGTTACCTGAGAGGGAATGCCGATCTTTCCAAACGGATCCGCAAATGGGTGATCGGAAGCAACGGGCAACTGGAACAAAATGCCATTCTTCACCCTTCCGCCGATACCCTGCTGTACAACAGTTTTGCTTTCCGTCAATGGCAGGCCTATATCACACTGGCCGACTCGGGTGAGAAAAACCTGCGGGCCGATTACACACAACGGTATGACTATACGCCACGCAGCAACCGTTTCAAACCTTCCACCAGGGCCGACAATGTTTCCCTTTCAGCTGCACTGCCCCTTACCGGAAGCAGTCGCATGGAAGGAGGGGTCATTTACCGGACGCTGCGGGTGAGCGATACCACCCTGACCTCCCAGCAGGATGAAAACTCCCTGCTCGGGCATTTGCAATTCGACTTCGTGCTGCTGAAAGGAGGGCTGGTTTCCAATTCCTATTACGAAATCGGGACGGGACAGGAACTGAAGAAGGAATATGTCTTTATACAGGTGGCACCCGGCACGGGCACCCATATCTGGAATGACTATAATAACAACGCCGTCAAGGAGCTGAATGAATTCGAAGTGGCTGCTTTTGCCGGTGAAGCAGACTATATTAAAATTTATACTCCCACCAACGAATACATTAAAACGAGAACGAACCAGTTCAGCCAGGTGATCAGCGTGAATCCATCAGCCTTCCTGAAGAAGGAGGGCTTTCAGAAATTCCTGGCCCGCTTCAATGATCAGCTGGCGGTGAAAACCGACAATAAGATTACGTTTGGCGAGGGAGGAGGGAAAATGTATGCCATCCGGTTCACGGATGGGGTGCAATGGGTGAACCTGCTCAGGGTGCTGAACCCTTTTGCCGGATCCGTTAACGACTCCTCCCTGATCAGCACCAATACCTCCTACCGGAACACCCTCTTCTTCAACCGGAGTTCCACCGTTTTGGGCATGGATATCACCTTCCAGGAGTTAAACGGAAAAACCCTGCTCACCAACGGTTTTGAGAGCCGCCTGCAGCGTACCTGGAACAGTAACATCCGCTGGAACATCAGCAAGCTGGTGGGGTTAAGCGCCTTCGGGGAAAACGGTTTCAAACGCAGTTCCTCCGAATTTTTTTCGGTCCGGGATTTTTATATCCGGTACGGTTCGATTGAACCCCGGCTGAGCATTCAGCCCAACAACAATTTCAGGGGCACGCTGAGTTACGAGTACAAGCTGAAAAAAAACCATGTGACCGAAACGGCTGCCCAGAGTTACCAGCATGATATGGGCCTGGAGTTAAAATACAGTTCCATCAAACGCGGGGCCATCACCGGTAAGATCAATTACATTCTCATCACCTACAATGCGGCAGACAATACGTCACTGGCTTATGAAATGCTGGAAGGACTGAAAACGGGAAAAAACCTCACCTGGGGCGTCAGCGCCCAGCAAAGTCTTTCTGGCAGCCTGCAACTGAATGTCAATTACGAAGGGCGCAAATCGGAAGGCATTAAAACCATTCATACGGGCGGGGTGCAGCTAACGGCCTATTTCTGAATTTCATAACACCGTCGCTCCAGGCTGCCAGGTAAAAGCAACTTACTGCTTGACAAACTTCGCACGCATCAGCTGTTTGCCTGTTTCGAGCTGTACCATGTAAAGACCGTTTGCCAGACCGGATATGTCAATACCCACATCCGCAGATGAATTTGGAATGGGACAGGAATAACGTATTCTTCCAAAAGAATCCATCAGCTTCAATTCTCCCTGTCCGTTCCTGGGCAACCATCCCTGTTTAACAATCAACCAGTCCTCTGCCGGGTTTGGAAAAACCACCGGTTGGAAATCTCCGCCTGTCCCCTGTACCGCTGTTGTCGGCAAAAGAATCCGGGTTTTGGCTTTTTTCGTAACAACGGGAAGATTATAGTCAAAATAAATTGCCGCATAATTCTTTATTACGTCCCCTGCCTGCAGGGCGGGTTTAATCCGGATCCTGTACCGCACATAACCATGGCTCATGGCTTCGTTTATGTTGCTGTCAGGCAGGAGGATGTTGTCAAACCTGAATTCCATATTGCTTTCCCATAGGATATAGTTCATGTTTACAGGGTGGGACGATGAGATAAACTCCAGGGTGCCGATGTCGAGTTTATTTGTATCCACAGGGTTCACAATCCTCACGGTAAAAGCCGTGTCATTTCCGGTATTCTGAAACCGGATGATGTAATCGAGAAAAGGGGAGTTAAAGACCTGCGATGTAAATAAAGTGTCGGGGTTCACGATAACATCATTCGGATCAAAACTTGCGATGGTGTACATCTCCCATGCATCATCATTGTTTTGCGGAGCCGCATCACCGATGACGGGATCAATATGAACCGTCGGATAAATCAGCGTCCCCATGGGCAATCCGGAATGAATGTGAACGGTAAGCATCAGGCTGCCGGTTTGAAAGGGTGCCAGCAATCCGGTATTCCATACTACAGAATCAGCGGTAACCAATGTGGGTGTAACACTTGAAGAAACATAGGAAAGATGACTGTCAAAATGGAATATAACCGTGCCGTTCAGGCTGGTTGTCCCGAGATTTCCGTAATTGAACTGATACCAAGCTGTGCTATTTGACCGGAAATTTCCAAACGGGGTCAACTGGACGTATAGGTCATTAAATAACCCGGCAGGCTGAAAAGCAAAATCATTTAAGCTGTCCTGTTGACCCTTACCGGTGAAATGTGCCGTGTGTATAGCCGGTGAAGGGGTATACCAGGGTATTACAGGAGGTAGTATGGTAATACTGCCGCTATCAGTAAGCGAAAGGTTAAAGATGCCATCCTGCCGGGTAAAGGAAATCCGTTCGCCCGGAATAGCCGTGATTAATTTGCAGGAACCGCTGTACTCAGCTGAATCCTGCAGCTGATTGGAATTAAGGTCAATAAATATTTTTCCGTTTGCCACATTGTACCGGTTTGTCTGACTGACAATCCAATAATCCATCCCTCCGGCACAATTCTCCTTTTTATCATCAGAATAGTCGGAAACTGAACTGCCGCCACATACAAAGTCACCGTTCTTATCCTGAAAGACGGAACTGAGGTAATCATAATTGGTACCCCTGATGGTATTCTGCCACATAATATTCCCGGCCTGATCAAGCCGCACCACCCAATAATCAAATTCACCATTACTGTTTTCGGTTTTGTTTCCTGAAATGTTCGAGTTGGACCATCCTCCGCACAGATAACCTCCCTGGGCAACCGGTATCACCTCCTGGAGTTCCTCGGTTAGTTTGCCGCCAAAGGAATTTTGCCACTGAACCGTTCCGGCAGCATTTATTTTTACAACCCAATAGTCCGATATGCCGAAAACCGGCGTGGTTTTATCTCCAGAAATTCCGGAAAATGAAGATCCGCCGCAAATATACCCGCCGTCACTGGTGGCCTTGATGGAATTCAATTCATCCGTGTCGCTGCCGCCTATGACGTTCTGATATTGAATATTTCCCCATGCATCAAGTTTAAGTATCCAGTAATCAAAACTTCCCCAACAACCTTCCGATTTATTTCCGGAAACAGCAGAGCGTGAGGACCCTGCACAAATATAGCCTCCATCCGAAGGCGCAACAGTTTTCAGGTTGTCATAGGAAGTACCTCCAAAGGTTTTCTGCCATTGGATATTTCCGGCTGAATCCAGTTTGACAACCCAGTAATCGTCCAGTCCGTAATTGACTTCGGTTTTATTTCCTGAAATACCTGAATTGGAGGACCCTCCGCAGATATAACCACCGTCGGGTGCAGGACAAACCGAGGATAACCGATCATTCGCGCTGCCACCGATTGTTTTCTGCCATTGAATATTTCCGGCGGAGTCCAGTTTAATAATCCAGAAATCAGCCAAGCCCAGGCTATCCTCCGTTTTATCACCGGAAACAGGCGAGTTGGAAGACCCACCGCATATGTAGCCGTTGTCGGGAGTTGGTGCAATAGAAACCAGGTAGTCGGTAAGCAGGCCTCCTGCAGTCTGCTGCCACTGGAGCATACCGTTAGAATCAAGTTTCACCACCCAGTAATCTATTCCGCCCTGATTGTTCTCGGTTTTTTCGCCCGAACTATTGGAATTGGAATATCCCCCGCAAATGACACCTCCATCGGATGTTCCGGCCATGGACATTAAAAAATCATCACTGCTCCCCCCAATGGTATTCTGCCACATAATTTCCTGGGCAGCTGCGCATACATTCAGAAAAATTAAACTCATCGTAAATAAATTCCGGATGCAGATTAATTTTTTCATGGTTTTGGTTTTTCACTGTTTCATAAACTTCACCTGTAGATTTGATTACTGCTTTCGAATGGTGTTAAAAAAATTCCTTTTGCCATTGGCATTAATTTTATGACGGCAGAAGTTGCGAATTCCTGTTGGCTGCCTGAGAAAATGCCGCTGAAAAAAAATAAATTTTTTCATGGCGACCGATAAATAAAGGTAAATATACTCCAATTCCGGGTCAACCATGCAACTGATGCGGAATTATTTTCATGCCCTTTTGGGTAAGGGCAGAAAGAACAACCGGAGCTTCCGGCTACTGCACCCGTTTCAGTCCGCCGGCGGCCAGGGCATAACCGGGACGGATCTTCAGGGCTTTTTCATAATCCTGTCTCGCTGCCGCAATATTGCCCAATGCTTCATAGGTCAATCCCCGGTTGAAATAGGCTTCGGCATAGTAAGGATCGCATCCAATGGCCTGCGTGTAGTGCTTAATGGCCTGGTCGTAAAGCTTCAGGTAGGTGTAATGCAAATATCCCAGGTTAAAAAAAGCCTGTTTGTTTTTCGGGTTGATTTGCGACAGGGTGGTATAATCCTGTATGGCCTTGTCGAGTTCATTATGATCCTGGAAATAAAGCCCGCGTCCGTAAAAGGCCTCTTCGCTTTTCGGATCCAGCCGGATGGCGGCATCGTAATACTGCAAGGCCAGCGGGTTGTTGCGGGCATGCAGGAGGATGGCCAGTTGCATGTAAGCCGCATAGTAAGACTGGTTTTGTTCAATGGTGGTCTGAAAACTGGAAATGGCTTTGGCGGTATCGCCTTTTTCCTTGAAGTTCATCCCCTTTAAAAAGTAGGCTTTGGCATGGTGCTGGTCCGATTTCAGCACACCGTCAATATAAGCGATGCTTTGGTCATACTGCTTCACGTAAAAATATATTTCGGCCAGCTTCAGGTTGGCATCCGTGCTGGCCGGATCCAGCGTAAGGGCTTTTTCCAGCGCTTCTTTGGCCAGGTGTGTTTGGTTGGCGGTAAAGTCCAGGTCGGCTAAAAGAATGTAGTATTCCGCCTTGGAGGAATCGATGGATAAGGCCTTTTGTATATCAGCCAGGGATTTTTCAAACTCGCGGAGGCCCATCAGCATTTTGGAACGCTGGTAAAGCAGGGAAGCATTGCCGGGATCCTGCTGAATACGGGTCGTGATGGCGCTCAGGGCCCGGCCCGCAACGGTCGTGTCCTGAGGCTGGGTTTTTTCTTCCGCCGTTTTCGGTTTGCAGGAACCCAGCAGCAGCAGGCCGGAGATGCAGGCCAGGGTAAGGAAGTGCAGTTTGTTTTTCAGTAAACCCGTAACCATCATGTTGTCCGCTTCCGGCCGGATTTCTGACGGTCAGACCAGCAGGAAGGGCTGGAATAAAAACAGTCATCCCGGACCGGGAAGTTGCAAAAGTAATAACTTCCCCCTGATCCGGGATGATCTTTCTGAACAAGGGGAAGTCATGTTCCGCTTGCCGGCGACAGGATTTATTTCAGCAGGGCTTCCCTTATTTTTCCTTCTATTTCAGCGGAAAGCTCCGGGTTGTCGAGCAGCATTTGTTTCACCGTATCACGGCCCTGTCCGATCTTGGTATCCCCGTAGCTGAACCAGGAGCCGCTTTTCTTGATGATGTTGTGTTCCACGCCCAGATCAACGATCTCACCTTCTTTGGAGATGCCGCTGCCGTACATGATGTCGAATTCGGCGATGCGGAAAGGCGGGGCCACTTTGTTTTTCACCACCTTCACCTTGGTGCGGTTGCCCATGACGCTTTCGCCTTCCTTGATCTGCCCGATGCGGCGGATGTCCAGCCGGACCGAAGCATAAAACTT